>CAJUMT010000093.1 GCA_910587495.1 uncultured Lachnospiraceae bacterium
TTCATGTGGCAGAAGTGGCAAATGATAAACTTTTAAAGGTAGCGGCTATCTATGGCGCCAGCGTAAGTGGAAAATCTAATGTGTATGATGCCTTTGAATATATGACTTACTATGTAGATGAATCCTTTAAATTTGGTGATGAAGAAGAACGGCGCAGGAAAACGGGATTTTGAAATTGTCAAGTATTTGAATAATGTACAGAAAGGCACGGCGTCGGTGATTGTACGAGGCGTCGGCGATTACGGCGGAACCAGGGCGCTGGACTTTAAAATACAGACCCACAGCTTGCCGTTGCTTCCGCCGTGGATCGCTTCTCTGTTTCAATGACAGATGATTGCAGGTTTGACAAAATAACATTATGGATTATATAATCATGGAAGAAGAGGAGGTGCAGAATTTGAACAATACAGTAAAACTTCCCATCGGTATCGAAGACTTTGAAGAGATCCGCACGGAAGGCTTCTACTATGTGGATAAGACAGAGATGATCACGGATCTTCTGCACAACTGGGGAAAGGTAAACCTCTTTACCCGTCCCCGGCGCTTTGGTAAATCTCTGAATATGAGCATGCTCAAATATTTCTTTTCTTATGACGGTAATCCGGCGTTGTTTGACGGGCTTGCCGTTTCCCGGGAAAAAGAGCTCTGTGAGAAATATATGGGAAAATTCCCGGTGATCTCCATCACCTTAAAAGATGTGGAATCCAGATATTATGAAGGGGCGCTGTTCGCGCTGCACTCGGTGATTCGGGACGAAGCGCGCCGGTTCCGTTTCCTGCTGGAGGAAGGGCGGCTTTCCGAAGAAGAAGAGAGAGATTACCGGGCTTTGATCGAAACCCTTCCGATGCAGAATCTTAGTATCCCCGCGTCCGAGGGCATCGTCCGGGGAAGCCTTTTGCTTTTGTCGAAGATTATTAGCAGGCACTATGGGCAGAAGATCGTCCTTCTGATCGATGAATATGACGTCCCGCTGGACAAGGCGCAGCAGTATGGATATTATGACCAGATGCTCAGCCTGATCCGGGGGCTGTTCGCGCAGGCGCTGAAGACCAATGAGCATCTGTTCATGGCAGTGCTGACCGGATGTCTCCGGGTGGCGAAAGAGAGCATTTTTACCGGACTGAACAACTTCCATGTCATGTCCATCGCCAATGTTCTGTTTGATGAACATTTTGGTTTTTCTGACGCCGAGGTACTGGCCATGCTGGAATATTACGGGCTGGAAAGCCACTATGGACAGATCAAAGAATGGTACGACGGCTATCGCTTTGGAGATGCGGACGTATACTGTCCCTGGGATGTAATAAATTATGTTAGTCAGCTCCGTTCTGAACCGGATGCAGATCCGGAAGCATTCTGGATCAATTCCAGCGGCAACGCCATCATCCGGACGCTGCTCCAGAAGGCAGACGCGCAGACCATGACGGAGCTGGACCAGCTGGTGAACGGCCTGTCTGTTACAAAAGAGATCTGTGAAGAACTGACTTATCGGGAATTGTATGACAGTATCGACAATTTGTGGAGCATCCTTTACACCACAGGCTATCTGACAAAACGGGAAAAAGTAAAGCCAAATACTTACGAGCTTGCCATCCCCAACCAGGAGATACGCGTTATCTTTACAAAGCAGATCCTGTCCTGGTTCCAGGAGGAAGCGCGGAAAGACGCTCCCACGTTGGATGCCTTCTGCGAGGCATTCCGTACAGGGGATGCACATGCGATCGAAAGGATGTTTACTGCTTATCTGAAGAAAACCATCAATATCCAAGACACCGCCGTAAGGAAAGAAAAGAAAGAAAACTTTTACCATGGCATCTTACTGGGACTGTTGAGTTCCCGGCGGGACCAGATCCTTAAGTCCAGCGCGCAGTCCGGGGAAGGCTATAGCGACATTCTGGTTAAGATCCCTTCCCTTTCCATGGGTATTGTGATCGAACTTAAGTACTCCGAGAGCCGGAATCTGGAAGCAGCCTGTGAAAAAGCGCTGTTGCAGATCAAAGAGAAACACTATGATGAGCAGTTCCTTGACGACGACATCACAAAGATCCTGAAATATGGCATCGCCTGCCGCAGGAGAAGCTGCATGGTGCGGATGGAGCAGTAATGTCTGGTAAATAAGTTTAATGGTAAGATATAGCGGGGTGTTTGCTTTGGCTGCAAATACCCCGTATCTTTTAATCTGATCACTTTATACTGATTTCGTTATAGATTGAAACTTTTCCTGACGGTGTCAAAAGTTTTGACAGCGCGCATTGTTTCTTCAGGAATTCCAATTTTTTTGTCCATGCAGATCGTTGTATACCACCAGTTAAACTTGAAGCCGCAGTCATCCATCCGCCCTGCCTGCGTATGTTTTCTTTCAGGTAAATAGTCATCTCGGCATTCCATGCATAAGCGGCTCTCGGCTGGAAACGCCCTGCATAAGAGTAGCCGATGATTTCTCCTGCATACTCCGCGACAAGGTATGGATAATATTCTAAGGTATGTGTGATTCGGTTTTGGAACTCTTTCAACGAGGGTACTTTGCACTCAAATGTTAATGCGGAATGAGCGACATAGTAAGCATATATATCAAGTAACTGTTTTGCGTCACTGTCTTTGGCTGCCCGGATTTTGAATTCCATAACTTTTTCCTTCCATGCTGTATCTGCGTATTTTGCACTATATTACAATTATAGCACACAGCCAAAGAGACCACAATGATATCCGTGACGTTGAGAAATTGATACATTTTTCGCGAAGAATATTTTACGAAAAGTCACCTATGAAAAATACAACATTTTTCCGCCCATTTACAACATTCTGGTTTATAATAAGGAAGGTTGGTAAGATAAAAATATCAGGGGGTGGTCCGTTATGATAAAGATTGCGGTCTGTGACGACGAGGACAGGATGTGCGAAGATTTACGACAGATGGTCGCCGCAAAACTGGAGCAGTGGAAGGAACCTTACAGGATTATCTGCTATACGAACGGCATACAGTTTTTATACGGACCGCTGGATTATGACCTCGTGTTTCTGGACATTCGGATGCCCGGCCCCGGCGGCATGGAGCTGGCAAAGATGCTCAGACAGAAAGGCTATGAAGGCATACTGATCTTTGTGACCGTGCTGACAGAGTATATGCAGGACGCTTTTGAAGTGGAGGCTATGGACTATCTGTGCAAACCCGTGGACGAACTTCGTCTGGAACGCGCGCTTTTGCGCAGTTTAAAAAGGCTGCGCCTAAAAGAAGAAAGGTCTCTTTTTGTCAGGACCATGGACAAATGTCGGAATATAAAGTTGAAAGATATTTACTATTGTGAAGTCATTAATCGGAAAATTTATCTGCATACCAAAGACGACATGATTGATTATTATGGGAAGATCAAGGAGGTGGAGCAGCAGACGGCGCCCGCCCTGTTTCGGTGCCACCGGAGTTTTCTGGTCAACCCGGAACACCTGTCGGAATATAAAGACGGACAGGCTGTTTTAGAAAACGGGGCGCAGGTTCCCGTTTCTAAGAAGTACCGTCAGATATTTATGAAAAAAATGATGGAATATATGCAAAGCCAGAGTATGATCACAGGGGGATGAACGATGGAATGGTATATGCTGCTGCCTGCTTTTCTTGGATACGGTCTGCTGCCGTTTCTTACTTTTTTCTTTTTGTGCTGTTATGTAAATGTTCCTTTTTCATGGATCAAAGGCATTTGTTATGTGCTGTTGTCTTTTGGTTTATGTATGGCGGAAATGAAACTTGCGCTTGGAGGCAGTGTTGGGCTTGTGGCAGAGATTCTTTTGCTGGCCTTATGCAGCCGTGCGTTTCTAAAAAGAAAATGGACGGAATCTTTTGCTGTATCTGTTTTAATTTTATCTGTCTTAAATGTCAGCAGCGGCATCGCGAGCTGGGTCGGCTATAGGATTTTACTGCCTTTTTCTTTGGCGCATGGTCTTGTACAGCCGACCGATACGATACGGGAGTGCTTAAGGCTTTTGCTGGTATGCGGACTGTCTGTGCTGCTTTTAAGCAGGTTTCGGCAGGAAACCGCGCGGGCGGACAGACAGACGCTGGCGCAAATGGCGATTCCTGTCTTTTTTATCTCGCTGGTTGTAAGGATTGTTCAGACCTCGATTTACGGAGATCGGATACAGACAGGTGTTAAACCAGGAGAAATACTGATCCTTCCTAAGATTAACCATGGGGAATTTTTACTGCTGCAGATTGTGGCCTGTATCTGTCTGCTGGCCACATGGTCCGCGTATCAGAAGATTCTTCAAATCGTTTATGACAAACAGAAACTTGATTTCTTAGAACAGCAGGCGGCAAGACAGGAGACTTATCTTAAGGAAGCGATTCTGCGCGATCAAAAGACCCGCGCGTTTCGCCATGACATCAAAAACCATCTGACCGTGCTGGCAGGACTCTTACAGGCGGAGGAAAATGATAAGGCTTGTAAATACTTAGGCTGCCTGGAACAAACCTTTGCGGAGCTTTCTTATCCGGTCCGGACAGGAAACGCGTCGGTGGACGCCTTGCTGAAAAGCAAACTTTCTGCGGCTGAGCAAAAAGGAATACGGGTCAAATGTGAAATGATGATCCCTGCGCGCAGCCAGGTGCAGGATACGGACTGGTGTATCCTTTTGTCCAATGCCCTTGATAATGCCGTGCAGGCATGCGAAAATGTTCCAAAGGAAGAGAGAAAAATTCAGATTTCCGGCAAAAGAAAGAAAAATTTTTATTTGCTGACAGTCAAGAACAGCTGCGACCAAAACCTGCGGCAGGCGCCCCCGGACGGGATCGGGCTTTCCAATATCAGGGCGGTTATGGAGCGTTATCAGGGAAGTGTGGAAAATACGGTTTTTGAAGGGATCTATTGTCTGCAGTTGTTTTTCGGCAGCTTACAACAGGAAAAAGATGTTTCACAACTGTCTTGTATTTGTGAAAGTATTTCTGACGATGTAAAAGATAAGACCTGAGGCGGTCTTTCATTTTATATTTTATAAAATGTAACCTAAAACAGCAACGGAATGGAGTTGTGGAACTTGAAACAGCAACGGAATGAACAATGCCCGAGAGGAATTGCGGACGCATCTTTTTGCGGACGGAAGTCCTCTCAGTACCAGGGCATTGGGAATGGAGTTGCGGAACTTGAATAGGAGGAATCTATGATGGGAGTAAACGCAGCCAGTATGAGTATACCTACTACATATGCAGGCGCGCCGTCCGGCGGAAGCTGTGAAGCGAAAATCCAGGCGCTCGAACAGAAACTTCAGAAACTGGACCAGGAGAAAAAAGATGCGGTGCAAAAGAAGGACGAAGAAAAGGTAAAAGAGCTGGAAAAACAGATCGAAAATATCAAGCGACAGATCGAACAGCTTAAAAAGAAAGAAAACCAGGAAGAAAAGGGTGCAGACCAGGAAAGCCTGGAAACCCCGGGTCGTAATCCTTATGATGCTTCCACAGGAGCGTATGTGGATGTGAGTGCATAGTACTCCGGCAACTTTTCTGAAATAATAAATGGTTTCATATACCCCCTAATACCTATTGACATACTAGGAAAAAGGGGGTATATTATTTTTATATTTTAGGAAAGGATTACATGTTATGAATTTTATATTTATCTCCCCGCACTTTCCTCGTACATACTGGAATTTCTGCGACAGGCTTAAGAAGAATGGTGTAAATGTATTGGGAATCGGTGATGCCGCATATGATTCCCTGGATGAAAATGTCAAAAATGCGCTGACAGAGTATTACTATCTGAGCAATATGGAAGATTATGAAAAGATGTATCGGGCTGTGGCATTTTTTGCTTTCAAATACGGAAGGATTGACTGGATCGAGTCAAACAATGAATACTGGCTGGAGCAGGACGCCCGTCTTCGTACAGATTTTAATGTAAATACAGGAATTAAAAGCGACAACATTTTGTATTTTAAAAGTAAAGCGGCCATGAAGGACAAGTATGGGCAGGGAGGTATTCCCACAGCCAGAGGGCATAAAGTAGTCGGCTATGATGATATGGCTGCGTTTGTGGAAGAAGTCGGCTATCCTGTGATAGCTAAACCGGAAAACGGTGTTGGGGCGGCGGGTACCTTTACAATTCATAACAAGGAAGACCTGGTATGCTTTTTTAAAGAAAACCGGAAGAAGCATATGTATGTGAAGAATTTATTACCGGAGATATCTGCTCGTATGATGCAGTAGTGGATGCGGATGCAAATCCTCTTTTTGAATCCATGACAGTCTGGCCGCCTTCTATTGCGGATATTGTCAACCAGGATTTGGATTTGGCCTATTATACACACAGAGAGGTACCCGAGTCTTTGCGCGGGCTGGGAAGAAAGACCATCAAAGTCTTCGGCGCCTTTAACCGGTTCGTGCATCTGGAATTTTTCCGCCTGACCAAACCTAAGAAAGGCCTGGGAGAAATCGGAGATTTTGTGGCGTTGGAAGTCAATATGAGACCGGCGGGCGGCTATACGCCCGATATGATGAATTATGCCCATGATGTAGACGTGTATCAGATCTGGGCAGATATGGTGACCAAAGGCCGCAGGGTCACGCCGAAACCTGAAAAAGAATATTTTTGCGCCTATGCCAGCCGCAAAGACGGGAAGGAGTACGTCCATACGCACGAAGAAATACTGGACCGGTACGGCGAAGCGATGATGATGTGCGAGCGGATGCCCGAGATGATGGTCCGCACCATGGGCAATCAAATGTATACGGTTAAGCTGGAAACAGAAGAAGAGGTATTTGATTTTATTCGGTTTGCACATAAACAAAAAACCATATAAATACAAACAAAGCACAGGCAGCCTGGACGGAGCCAACTGCCGGACAGCGTTTGGCGCTCGTCTGACACAAAAGGAGGCTGCCATCCAGGCGGCTTACACTGCCAGGGCATGTCTGATGTATATTAGCGGTAATCGGGAAATTCTGCAAGGATAGATTCTCTGGCGTTTATAAGCCACAGCGGTTCTGTGCCGTTGTCATAAGTGGCGTTGGAAAACATACGTCCGTCCGGCAGCAGCGTATACTCGGCCCAGCCCACATGGTCTATGGCGCCGCCGATCAATATAATATGGCGTGTACCATCTTCCTCACAGCTTTCATAACGGTAGTAATCCGTGTCGGAGCATTCTTCCGTAATATCCTGATAGGAATCGTCCAGCGTAAAATAGATATGGCCGTTCCAGATGGCGACAGGATCGACGGCAAAGCCGGTATCCACACTGACGGAATCTTCTCCGTTTTCGTTTATATCCTCGATAATGCGTCCGCCGCCGAGCAGCCGGACGATGCGCTCTCCATAGGCGGCGCCCATCAGGGCAATTGCCGACGCCAGGAGCGCGGCGGCAGCCAGCAGGCGTAAAACCCGTATTTTCTTTTTTGGCCGTTGTGTATATGCCGCCGACAGCCGGGAACAGATCTTTTCCTGGCATTCCGGTGTCAGTTTTACTGCGTCAAAAGTGCGTTTGAAATTATATTTCACAGATCATCACTCCTTAATTGTTTTTTTAGCATGTCCTTGGCACGGTGCATCCGCATGGAGACACCGGAAGGACTGATTTTTAAAAATGAGGCAATTTCCGGGAAAGAATAGCCTTCATAATAATGCAGGTAGACGGCGATCCGGTATTTTTCCGGAAGCGCCATGACAGCGTCGAACAGCTCCCGGTCCTCCTGCTGCTCAAAAGGGATGGCTTCATCCATAGGAATGGTCTTTTTTCGCCAGGCGGAGCGGAGTATATCTTTGCAGTAGTTGATGGTGACCTGTATAAGAAATGCCCGTTCCTTTCCGGGTTTTGGCTGCACTTTTCCTTCGATCAGCTTAAGAAATATGCTCTGCACCGCATCTTCCGCGTCGTGAGAAGAACGCAGATAGCTAAATGACAGGCGATAGACCATATTTGCGTATAGATGGAACAAATCCAGTATTTGGTCTTTCGGCACGGCGTTTGCTCCCTCCTTTCCAGATATATTTTGAGATCTCGTATATAAGACGGATGAGAACAGAAAATCAACACAAAAATATCAGAAACAGTTTGATTGCAGGCTTGTATACAAAACAACCGGCGCAACTTACGCTGTGCCGGTTGTTTTGATCAAATCATTTCCATATAATATCCGCTTTTCTGCGCGGGGCAGTTCTTTTATAGGCCATACGCGGATAGCCTAACAGCATACAACAGGCGATCTGCTTGTCGTCTAATCCCAGCCACTCTTTTAAAAGCATACTTTCACTGACCATACGCATCATGTAGCCGCTGTACAGCGCGCCGGCGCCTTCCGCGACAGCCATGTTTTCAATATTGGCCGCTGCCAGGCCGCCGTCCAGCCGGTCGTTTGAAGCGATCAGAAGAAAAGCGGTGCAGTTGAAAAGCAGTGTGTCGTTTTTCGGGTCTTTCTGATACCTGTCATAGAAGCGGGAGAACATAAAGTGCCAGTTCCGGTCTGTATATTGCAAATATTCCAGTACATGGGGCATTTCCTGCCATACCAGGCTGCGAAATTCCTCCAGATGTTCCTGTACGAGGATAAACCGGCAGTCCTGAAGGTTCATGGCGGTAGCCGTGTAACGTCCGGCGTTTAAAATCCGTTCCATCTTTTCTCTGGGGATGGGTTCGTCTGTAAAATTCCGAATGCTTCTGCGGAATTTTACGGCGCGCAGGTAAGTGTCGGGGTTCAGATGGAAGGTTTCGGGATCATATTCTTCCACATCTGCCATGTCATATTCTGGGATGGACACGGCATTTTTCGGGCATATGGCGACACAGTGGCCGCAGAGGATACATTTTTTCACGGACTGCGCTTTGCCGTCCACAACTTTGATGGCTCTGCCGGGGCAGTCCTGTTCACAGGCTTTACAGCCGATACATTTTTCGATGTCGATTTGAATCATATGAATTTCTCCTGTGTAAGTGATTATGATATTTTCCGGTTGACTAGAAAATATCATATGTTATAGTGTGTGTATACACATATTATCATAGAATCACAGATATATACAAGACATGAGCGGACTATGGTCATAAGAGATCTGAATATACTTATTTAGGTCTGACTGACAGAGGAAGGGGAAGAAACCGGAGAGAAAGGTAAAAGGGGATGTTTTTAGAATTTTTTTATTACTTAAGAAGCAAAGGCCTTGATCTGTCCGTCCAGAAGTGGCTGGATCTGATGGAGGCATTAAAGATGGGGCTGCATGGTTCTTCCATGAGCGGTTTTTATATTCTGTGCAGAGCCATACTCTGCAAATCGGAGGAAGAGTATGATCTCCTGGATGAAAGTTTCGCACAGTATTTTCAAGGTGTGTATGCTTATGAAAGCGGCGAAGAGCAGGAATTGATCTCAAAGGAGATGAAAGCGTGGCTGGAACATCCGGAGGCGTCTTCGGGGCGCTTTCGTTCGGAGGAAGATGTGCCGGATCTGATGAAAAATTTTAAGCAGGATGAGATCGAGAAAAGATTAAAAGAACAGCTTTTGAGCCAGCAGGAAGAACACAATGAAGGATATCGGTTTGTGGGGACAAAGGGCGTGTCGCCTTTTGGAAACGCCGGTTTTAACCCTAACGGGATCCGGGTGGAAGGCGTGAGCGAAGAGCGGCGGGCGATCCGGGTGGCAGGAAAGCGGAAATTCCGGGATTTCAGAAAGGACAACACGTTATCAATCCGCCAGTACCAGATGGCGTTTCGCATTCTGCGGCAGTATTCCAGCGATGAACAAAGCGAATGGGAGCCGGATATTGACCGGACGATCCAGGATACCTGCCGTCGGGGCGGGTTGCTTTCGGTGGCTTATAAGAAGCCAAGGAGGAACAATATCCAGGTGTTATTTTTGATGGACTGCGGAGGCACCATGTCGCCCCACCAGCAGCTTTGCAGCAGACTGTTCCAGGCGGTGAGTAAGTCCAATCATTTTAAAGATTTGAAGATCTATTATTTCCACAATTGTCCCCATGGAACCCTGTACACTTCACCCACGCTGGAAGATGCATATGAAGTGTCCACGGACGAAGTATTGAGGAAATATCCGCCCAGATACAGGGTTATATTTGTGGGCGACGCTTATATGGAAATGGGGGAATTGAATTATCGCCCGTTATTTGGCACAGAACAGAACCGGGGATACACAGGGCTGGACTGGCTGCATGCGTTTAAAGAAAAATATCGGCATATTGTATGGCTGAATCCTATGACAGATCAGGAGAACAATATATTTATCGGCGGCGGAAACGTATCTTACGGGATCATACGCGATCTGTTTCCCATGTATCCTCTAACGCCGTCCGGCCTGGAACAGGCTATGAAACATTTGATGAAAGGGGCATAAGAGTATGGAACATTTATTTAAAGGAACAGGGGCATATATCGCGGCGGAGGATCTGCTGGCCACCGTCAACATTGCGATTGCTCTTCAAAAGCCGATGCTGGTAAAAGGGGAGCCGGGGACAGGCAAGACCCGTCTGGCAGAAGCGGTCGCGGAGGCACTTGGTAAAAAACTGATCACCTGGAATATAAAATCCACTACAAAGGCCCAGGACGGCCTGTATGTCTATGATGTGGTGCAAAGACTGTATGACAGCCAATTCGGTAAAGAGGGGGTAGACCGGATTGAAAAATACATTAAACTTGGAAAACTGGGAGAAGCGTTTCAGGCGGAAGAGCAGACAGTACTTTTAATTGACGAAATTGATAAAGCAGATCTGGAGTTTCCTAACGACCTTTTGTGGGAGCTGGACCGTATGGAATTTTATATCCCGGAGACCGGCGCGCTTGTGAAAGCGGCCACGCGTCCTGTCGTTATCATCACTTCCAATGCGGAAAAGGAACTGCCTGACGCGTTTTTGCGGCGCTGTATTTTTCACTATATTCAGTTCCCGGAACCGGAACAGATGAAGGAGATCGTAAAAGTACATTTTGACCAGTTAGAAGAATCGCTTCTTGACCAGGCGCTTATATCCTTTTACCGGCTCAGGGATCTTAAAAATATCGAGAAAAAGCCCGGAACATCCGAGCTGATCGACTGGCTTCAGGCATTGACATTGTCGGGCATTGAGCCGGAACTTCTGAAAGAAAAGCTGCCTTTTGCGGGTATTCTGCTGAAAAAAGATAATGATCTGAAAGCAGCGATGCAGGAAGGATGATGCCGTAAAATGAAAAACAGATACAATATCATGCATAAAGACAGAAAAGTGGCGGCTGTGGACGTAAGCGGGCATTGTAAGATTTATGATGAGGCTTTTATGCCATATAATTTATATCTGGAAAAAGCGGATGATGTGGATACGCTGGTCAATAATGTGACCAATTTTTACTACTGGTGTTCCACGCGGCTTCTGACGCTGGACCGCGCCTATGCAAAGGAGATCTTAAACAGCGCCGGTGTACGGCAAGCCGTGACTGACAAAGACCGGGCAAAAATTGCGCTTATTTGCAGATGCGCGTCCATAACGGATGTTTTCTGGGTGAAAAAGGAGGAAGAAACAGTTGCCTTTTCGGATATAAATCTGTATGAAAATCATCTGGACCGCACATTTATTGATATTTCTCTAAGGGGAAAGCAATATACGGTTGAGAATCGCTATCTGGCAAGGGATATGTCAACAAACGGATGTTTTCCCAAAGCGTGGAAACGAGTCGGTAAAGGATTTGTGTTATTAAAAGACGGCCAGGCGGACGTGGTGGAGAGGGAACTGCTTGCCAGTCGGATCTGCCGCTGTTTTGACGCTTCACAGGTGCTGTATGAAGAGGGCTGTTTTGACGGAGAGAAAGTAACTGTCAGCGAAAATATGACTTCCGGGGCATATTCCATCGCATCCATGGAAGCATTTGAAGTCTATGCGCAAAATCATGACATAGATATAAAAGAATATATCCTAAAACTTGACCGGTATAATTATTATATGATGAATATACTGGATTATCTGACGGGCAACACGGACAGGCATTGGGGAAACTGGGGTGTTTTCGTGGATACTTCTAATAATAAACCTGTGTCGCTCCACAAACTGATGGATTTTAACCGGGCTTTCCATGTCTATGACGACCTAGACGGAGCCAATTGCCAGACGGCGTTTGGCGCGCGTCTGACACAAAAGGAGGCTGCCGTCCAGGCGGTAAAAGAGATCGGGCTTAACCAGATTCAGGAAGTAAAAAAAGAGTTTTTTACGGAACTGCCGCAATATTACTCAATGTTTAACAGGCGGCTTACGCTGCTTAGGCATGTCTGATGTATATTACATGCTATCATCTGTCGGAGTGCAGGTGGCAAGTCAAAAAATTGCTGAATTGTACACGACAAACGCATGAATGAATAAATTATGAACAAGGCATCCATTTTCTGGTA
>CAJUMT010000094.1 GCA_910587495.1 uncultured Lachnospiraceae bacterium
CTGCAGCTCTTTTTCGCTTTTTCCAGGCCGCCTGGCAAACAGCCAGTCCTGATAACCTTTTTCCAGGCTATTCCTGTGCAGGCGCTCCTGTACCTTTATCCCCAGTCTCGCCACGCCATAATTTTTCACATAATGATAACCGCGCTTTGCATAACTGACATTTTTCATGGCTTTCTAAAATGTAACCTCACCGTCATGGGCGATCAAAGAGGCGGAAATGATACCTTCCATAGAAGCCATATCCGCAACCAGAGCGCTTTCGTCTTTTACTCTCAGTTCAATGACCAGATCCAGATGTCCCTTGGACAGATTTCTGGATTTTACTTTGTAGTGTTTTGCATATCTGTTTACTGTATCAAGGATATCCGTTTCTCCCTCCATCCGGGAACTGTTCACCACCAGCATCATGGGAGCTTTCGCTACCGGCAAAAGATCCAACACCAGGATACACACGGTTACAGCCACGCTTGTAACCAACGCAACTTCATACAGACCTGCGCCGCATATAATCCCGATACTGATGGACCAGAACAAAAACACCAGATCCATAGGGTCTTTGACAGCTGTACGGAAACGGATAATAGACAGAGCACCCACCATACCAAGAGAGATGACCAGATTTGACTGCATAGCCAGAATGATAGCTGCTGTGATCATGGACATAGCCGTAAGCGAAATGTTAAAAGTTTTAGAATAAAATACCTTTCTTGTCACCAGACGGTAGATCATGAACACATACAATCCTAAAAGGGCTGTGACAAACAGCGTGGCGGCAATTTTGCCGGTCGTGATATCCATACTGGTGAATCCTTCTAAAAATGATTTTTTAAAAACATCCTGAAATCCCATCTTATGTAATCTCCTTTTCTTATAAATGATACATTCTGCATAGATAATATTTAGAAAACGTCGTCTGTCTTAAATTTTCCAGATGCGCAGTATGGTAAATAAAATCCGGAAGGTACTCATCATATTTAACCTCCAGGATATGCTGTCCTGCCGGAAGTATTGGCCGCCTTGGAATCCTCTCTTCTAAAAACAGCTCTGCCCGGTTCGACGCGCAGATATTTTCATCCATAGTAATTCGGACATTACCATGGGGATATATATAAGGAGTCCTGTCATATTCCACAATTACTTTCGGGCGCATTAATTTTGTCCGCATCAGAAGACAAAGCTTTACAAGAAGCCTGTCCGCGTCCTTAGATACATCAGGAATTTTACCTTCCATCAAAAGACGGCACTGATCTTCAGTCAGAGGCGCGGAGAACTTTCTGGTTTTCCCCCGCACTTTCTGCTTAAGTTCCAGCGTGATACGGTCGCTTTTTCGATTATATATCCGTATACGGAATTTCTCCCTGGGGTCTGTACCTGACTCATTCTCTTTTAAACAACTGTCATAATAATCATCAAAATACAGGCTCCTTATATTGTATATCCCTTCTTCTCCCACATGAGCATCCAGCTGCATAAAACCCGAGAGCCGCACTCCAAGCATCTTAAGCTGCATACAGGAACAAAGATACTTATACTCATGCCGGTACTGGTTCTCCAAAAGGGATGCGTCAAATATTTTTGCCTCCATCCTGTCACCTCATATTTCCCATATCTTCTATCAATCTGTCAAGAAACAACATCCGTTTTTTCATAAAACCTCTGAGGCTGTCATATTCCCCTTCATGACTGCTGCCCGGCCACCGAAGGGCGTCCCTTTCAAAAGCGCCGGAATCCTGTACCTGATGCATGCAGTAAGAAAGCGTATCTTCCAGATGAGCATCTGACAGCACCCCCTGGCGCAGCTCTTTCCATCTTGCAGTAATCCGGCTTTTTATATTCCCAACATTAAGCCGGATCATCCGGTCCAATAACGGCCAGACAAGATATTCCTCCGCCCGCTCCCCCGCATATACTGTGTACAGCTTTTCGGCGTCTTCTGTATAAATATTCCCCCATGACAAATCCGTATCCCAGGGAACCAGATACATCCGATAACCGTCCGGCTCTTTTTTGAAAGCGAAAAACATATTCTTATATATATTATCTTCCCCATAAATCATCTGAAGATACAACCAGATATCGACTGCATTGTCTACATTGAAAAGTTTTGCCGCTTCTTCGGAAAATATTTCATCTTCTGCTTCACATATTTCCACAAACCGGCGAAAACACATCCAATCCTGAACCGTGCCGAAATCCTCCCTGCCCTTAATCTCCATGCCAAGAACCGTCAGATATTCTTCCGGCAAGGCCAAATCAAACATTTCTGACAGAAGTTCCCGTCCATATGTCCTTTTATACAGATATTCCTGGTCGGACATTCCGAGCTGAGAGCAGTCAATAGGTTCCATAATCCCGTACAGCCCCCAATATTCGCCGTTGACAAACAGCTCCGCATATTCCATATGGGTGCCCATATGCACCCCGGACGCCATCCCGTTCGCTCCGAATCCGTTCCACAATTCTGTATTCAGCTTGTCCCTTGTCTTTGTGCTATCACTATAGATGGCATAAAAAATCCAGGAATCCGAATTTCGCATACCAAAGACAGAACAGGGATTTTTGTTAACTACACCGGCAGCCGTTGCCTGCATCAGATTAAAACGATATCCTTTCTTAGGAAAAGCCCTGGTTGTCTGTCCGCGCTCATGAGCCTGAAAGCCGGTTTGCACCGTCCAGTTTGTCTTTCCGCACTGATCATAAAACACCATACTGCCCGCAAATACCGTGTCAATATTAAGATCGGCATCCGTCTCCACCCGCACCACGGAAACACCTGTGAACACCACAGAAACAACTCCGCAGGACTGCGCTCTGTCATCCCATGCCAGCAAAGGAATCGATTGCCCTTTTGCAATCGCAGCGGCTTTGTTAAGAAGCGTATAATCCTGCAAAGGAAGGATCTTAAATCTGCCTTCTGCTTCGGTAAATACCCCTGCTTCCCAGGCCTCGCCGTCCATATCAACAGGAAGATACCAGGTGCAGGACGCTCTGTCGCAGGCCAGTTCTTCCCCCCGAAAACACAGACGAAGCCGGTCTGTATCCAGAGTGCGTTTCATATTACAATAAAGATTTTGCGCCTGGCGCACCTCTCCTGCCAGAGAACCCTGCGCCAAAACTTTCACAGGCTTTTCGTTTCCGGGAAAATATGCAAAAAAAATAAAGAATCCTCCAAATAACAGGATGCTGAAAAGCAGCGCTAACTTTTTTTCCATCGCACCTCTTTCTATATATACATCTGTCTTTAATTTATTCGGTTATTATATCAGCTTTCTTTCCAATGCGCAACTTTACTTTTTCACTTAATCATGTTAATCTAAAAAGTACGAAACCCAAAGGAGGACCACTATGACTATGATAGAAAAACGTCTTTTTTTATTGGGCGTTCTGCTTATGACTGCCCTTGTTCCCGGCTGCCGGAAAGAAGAGAGTCCTGACCCGGCTCTTAAAGATTCCCCGGTCGCCGACGCTTCAGAAGAGCCGGAAACTGCCGCGCCCGGAGAAGAGAACTGGGGCACATCCCCTGAGTTTAAAGCGCCGTTAATTACCACTTCCCCCATCCGCTACCTGTCCGCCACGGTCGGCAGCACGGAAGAAGAAGTAAACCTGACCTGGTTTTCTCCTTTTGAAGAAGCCGGACAAGCCTACTGGACCACCGCAGATGACACGAAGTTTGAAAATGCTTTTGTATTCAGCACTTCCTGCGTCCCTTCAGAAACCATCTCCGGATATTATGTAAATCGCGTAACTGTCACCGGACTTACACCTGAAACAGAATACCTTTATCAGGTTGGCAGCGAAGAAGGATTATCTCCTGCTTACACCTATACAACCCCTGCTTTTTCCGATACGTTCCGCTTTACCGCTGTAGGCGATATTCAGATTGGCAAACCGGTGGAAGAGATGGACTGGCAGAAAAACAACTGGCACAGACTTCTTAATAAAGTCAAATACCATTTTCCGGACACCAGTTTTCTGGTATCTTTGGGCGACCAGGTAAATAATTTTGACGACATGGAACAGTATAATGCGTTTATGAACCAGGGCGCGCTCTACAGCCTGTCTTTCGCACCAATCAAAGGCAACCATGACGTAGGCGGCAGCCAGTATTCGGAACATTTCACATTCCCGAATCAATCGACCCTGGGCGTATGCGATAATGAACAGGACGGCGATTACTGGTTTACAAGAGGAAACACGCTTTTTATGGCTCTTAATACCATGGATTCTGCCAGATGGGGAGAACACAAGGACTTTATCGCTTCCGCCGTGGAAGCAAATCCCGACAGTAAGTGGAGAATCTTGTTTTCTCACTACTCTCCCTACAATGCCTTTGAAAACTATATGGAGAATGCGCAAAATCTCCGCCCCTATTTTCTGGAATTTACCAGCGCCTACGATATTGACCTGGTCATGTGCGGCCATGACCACGCATATACCCGGACCTATTTTATAAAGGAGGACGGAAGCTACGAAGAATACGAAAGTCCCGCAGTAAGTCCGGAAGGCACCATGTACCTGACATTAAGTTCTTCCAGCGGAAGCCTCTACCATCAGCCTTCTCCGCAAAACGAAGCCGCCGTCTCCAAAAAGCGGAAGATGCCGGAAGTAACCGACGTGCAGATCACTCCGGACAGCCTGAAAGTCAGTACCTATATCGCGGAGACATGGGAACTGACCGACGAATTTGAAATACAAAAATAAACAAAAGAAGCCCTGTGCGAAAATCTTTGAAACGGACTTTGCACAGGGCCTTTATTTATTTTTCTTTTTTCTCTATAAATATTTTACGGCTGATAAAATTATAGACCATCACTACCGCGGTGGCGCCGATCTTGGATATCATATAATGGATGGCAAGAAGCTCCACGGCAAACCACATACAGGCCTCATTGATCCCCAGTCCTATGGTACTTAAAAATACAAATATGACAAACTCTTTGAAACGGTTCTTATTCTTATCGGTTTCGAACACGAACGTAATGCTTAAAATATAATTAACCGCCACAGACACAGTAAAAGAAATCCCGCTGGAAACCAGATAATCTACGCCCATGATTTCAGTCAAAAATACCATAATCCCATAGTCAATAAAAAAACATAAAAAGCCCACAAATCCAAATTTGATGATCTGCTCTATTAATTTTTTCATCTTTTACTGCCTCCATTGTGCTTTGGTTCCACAAATCACACTGTACAGACAATCCGCAATCTGTCTGTAGCCCGCCCTTCCCGGATGGATCGCATCCGTCGGCACTTCCATGGTCAAGTCCGAGTGAGGGTTGACCGGCGTTTCTTCCATATTAAAATTGTTGGCGCTGTCATGGCAGATACCTGCCGGTACGAAATACAGACACTCCTCATCCACCAACGCGTCTTCCAGGTAAATCATCAAATCAAATACTTTCTGATCTTCTTCGTATTTATAGCGGTCTCCATAAAGTGCATAGCCTTTATTATTCCAGGAACCGATTCCGTCCTGACTGGCAGGGTAAAGCGTATGCACCAGATAGACAGGAAGCTTAGGGTCTGTCTTATGGATATTTTGAACTATTTTTACAATATTGTCCCCGTTTTCTGACGGATCCGTATCAAGACCGTTGGTTCCTAAAAACAGCTCTATCATATCCGGCGTAAATCCCGTGGTTTCCTTATAATACTCCCAGTCAAAGCCTTCGGCCTCCGGGCTGTAAAAGGGATGGACCTCTTCTGTCGGTTCTTCTAAATCGTAACCGGTATCACTTAGGTAAGCGGCGGCTGAAAACCCTCTTCTTGCCTCTGTCAAAGAGCCTCCCACGCCTCTTGTGCCCATATAAATGATCTGACCATCCGTCAATTCGTTGAGCCGCTCATATGTGGCTGTATCGCAGGATAAACTGTCTCCCAATGTCAAAACCGAAAAACTGTCCTGTATGGCAGGTACGATCCGAAGAGATGTGGACGCTTTAGCCACCTGCGCGCCGTTATTATCGAACACGCTGAAAATAAGAGGATAACTTCCCCTCAGGTCTTTACTCCCGGTAACAGAAAATTTACGCTGCATATTTTTTCCAACCGCACAGGTCCATTTTACATTATAATCAGCAATCCGCTCCCCAAGAGAAGACACCTGGCTGTTGTACAGTTCAATGGTCACGCCTTCCGCCACATAAATATTCTCCGGCAGAAACACCTGCACGCTGGAGAAAAGTCCCGCGTCATTTTTAATCACGCCTTTGGCTTCCAATCTCTGTTCCAGTTTCCTCACTTCATACTCCCTGGCCAGCTCATGGATTACCAGTACGGCGCCCAGAAATATACAGCAGGCAGTCAGGATCAGTATTATACTCCGATATGCGTTTCGTATAACTCTCTCACGCTCAATCCTCTTCATGGCTCTCCTTTAACAACTCCTCATCTTAGAATCTCAAGGTAAAATCCGAATAATCCAGAGAAAAGTTCGGATTATAATAAGGATCTCCGGCGTCCAGAGCCTCTTTCCACTTTTCGCGGAAATGGATGCATTCCCGTTCATAGCGGCGAAGCTTTTCCCCTTCTTCCATTCCTCTTGTCTTGGATTCATAATGATACAGCTCGGCAAAAGGTGTAAAAATATTCAGATACCCTTTTTCCCGTATTTTCAGGCAGAAATCCACATCATTTAAAGATATGGTGAATGTCTCGTCCAGACCTTCCACTTCTTCATAAATTTTACGTTTTACCAAAAGACAGGCAGCCGTCACAGCCGTCACATCCTGAGCATAGCACAAACGCCCCATATAGCCTAAATGTTCTTTGGGCATCTTATAGTGGGTATGCCCTGCAGAGCGATGGGCGCCAAGCCCTATAACTACTCCGGCATGCTGGATCGTATTGTCTCCATAATAAAGTTTTGCGCCTACTGCTCCCACATCCTGACGCTGCGCATACATAAGCATTTGTTCGATCCAATCCGGCGTAATCACTTCCGTGTCGTTGTTAAGAAACAGAACATATTCGCCTTTGGCAAAACCTGCGCCATAATTATTAATCTTAGAATAATTAAATTCTCCTGTATAAGTGACTACCTGCGCCTGAGGTATTGCTTTCAACTCTTCATAATAGGCAAAAATACTCTGCTCCTGACTGTTGTTCTCTATGATGATGATCTCAAAATTCTTCCAGGTAGATTTTTTAAGAATTGAACCGACACACCTTTTCAAGTCTGACACATGATCTTTATTGGGAATCAGGATGCTGACAAGGGGTGATCCTTTTATGGGATATTTCACCTGAAAGATTGTCGGGAAAGCCCGGGTGCTTTCTACTTCCACCTCTGTCTGATAATACTCCCGCATATGATCATGAACTGCCCGTTTGGCCGCATCGATGGCATAGGTCTTCGCATTGATGTCCGCCGCTACTGAATTGGGGTGGGAGCGCCAGTAATACAGAATCTTCGGTATATGCTGTACGTTCTTCGCCTCCTCTGTCAGACGCAGTATCATGTCATGGTCCTGGCTTCCGTCGTATGCAGGCCGGAACAACCCTGTCTTTTCCAAAAGTTTCTCATCAAACACAGAAAAATGACAGATATAATTGTTGGCTCTAAGGTTATCCGGAGAATAATCCGGCTTAAAGTGGAGTACGATCAGATCGTTAAGGTCAGGCGAAGTAAACGTGGCCTCGTCCGTATAAACATAATCTGCGTTCTTTTCGCAGATGACTTTCATGCACTCATACAACAGGCTTGGATGCATCACGTCGTCATGATCGAAAAGTCCGATGAAATCTCCGGTCGCCATGGAAAAGCAAACATTGGTATTGCCTGAAATGCCCAGATTTTTCTCGATTTTCTGATACCTGATCCGGCTGTCCTCTTCACCATATTGTCTGCACACTTCGCCCACATCCGCATGTTTCTCGTCGCTTCCGTCCGCCAGACACAATTCCCAGTTTTTATAAGTCTGGTTTCTTACGGAATCTATCATTTCCCGCAGGAATTTTTCCGGCGTATTATAAAGAGGCACCAGTACGCTGATCTTTATATCGCGGGGAAATACGGTATTTTCTTCTTCTTTTCTTCTGGCCTCGTCAGGAAAACTCTTTGTTCCGAAGTCCACCCGTTTCACGGCCTCGCCCCGCTTCTGCCGCCAGCGCTTGTACATACCTTTAAAACCGCCGTAATGGATATACGCGTTTCTCATGCGCAGGAAGAAGTGAACCACAACCCGCAGAGGCTTACTCGCCTTCCAGTACCAGGTATCCCGCACGCCGTCAAATCGTTTGTCTCTGTGCGCAGGAAGTTCTTCCTGCCTGTGTTCTTTGCCCATACTTCTATCACTTTCTTATTTAAGTTCCGCTCCGCCCCGTAAGCGCCGAGGCTTTGCTGATTTAATATTTTTCAGTTTTTTCAAAAAACGAAACGGCGCGCTGGCATAAAGCCTTTCGGCGCTCCGCACCCGGTTTAAAAGATGCATGCATGCATAAGCCGTATCCGGGTGCAGCTCTTCTATCACCAGTTCCCCATAGAGACGCCCAGTGCCTGCTACCAGGTTCGTGACGACGATCTGCGGATCGATCGTAGTATACAAAATTCCCTGGTCTTCCAGTTCCCGTCCGTTGTGGCTGTAGGAGATCGGGTAAGTTCCGCCCAATTCGCCCAAAAGGCGTTTAACCTTTACCAGGCAGGTCTGTTCCGCCGGATCTAAGCGAACCGCTGTCGCCCCCTGCGGAAGCAGAAGTTCCATATGGGTCACGCCTCTTTTGTCAGGCTTTGCGTTGACCCAGAAACTTTCTTCTTCGCAAAATCCCTTCCCCATATCCACATACACCTGTATCCTGTCCTTTTTTACCTCTTTTACCATCTCTTCTAAACGAATGGTACGTCCGGCGGTGGCAAGATACTGGGCGCCTATGGTCGCGGTTCCGTCCAGAAGCCAGAGCTGGAAATGATGCTCCATGTCGGAAAAAATCTTCTCTTCTTCCCCGGAAATCCCCATCTGTGCCATCAGTCCTAACCCCTGAAGATCTTCTCTGCTGTGAAGATACAGATGTATGGCGCGCCACAGCAGGTATTCCACAGGCACCTGTACCGGAAACGTCCACTCATAGTCAATAATCCAAAAACTGTCCTCAGCTTCCATGAGATTCCCGAAAATCCAGTCCAGGTTGTTAAAGACAGCTCCTTTGTATACTTTTGAAAATTCTGGATTTCCGAACATCTCCGTAAAAATTTCACTTTTGGAAAAAGGACAAAGGCTCTCTTCCAAGGCATCCAAAAGAAGCCTTTTAAAAGCTAAAAGATCCTCAAAAAGACCTTCATAGTCCTTTTGTTTTCTATGTTCGTCCAGCCGTTCCTCATAGGTTTTTCCCTGCAAATATTCAAAGCAGGCGCTTTCTTCTTGCAGGCGGCACCGGTTAACGCGAACCGGGCTTTTCATATACTGCTCATTAAGCGCCTGTTCCTGGCAGGCCATATTTTCTATATGTTTTTTTGCCTCCCCTGTCAGAGGAACTTTACGCACTTCTTTTCCGTTTGGCCCTTTTACAATGTCCGTCCGGATCATAAAACGGTCAGAGCGGTCATTGGAATATTTCGTATAAATAATCTGTTCCTCCGGCGCAGGTCCTGCCACACACAGATACGCATTGGCATATTCTGGAAAACGCCCGTCTGCGATAAGCTGGTCATAGACCTTCTCTTCATCAAAAAGTACCAGCCGTTCGCCTTCAAAATTCCGCAGATTATGGTTCAGTTCTCCTGCTTTGGGAAGATATTCATCCGAATAAACAGCATTTGGAAACCATCGTTCGGGATAAGGATAATAGAATCTTATGTCTTCACACCCGCTCTTCTCAAAGATCTGCAGAAGCTCCTGCTTTGAAAATGTATGCCCGTTTCCTTCCAGGCTGTCAAAATACCTGCCGGTGTGCGGCTCCATGGCACCCGCCCAGTATTTAAGCCCGAATCTGTTATCCGCGGCAAGCACCAAATGACCTCCAGACGCCAGATAATTTTTTAGTTTTATAATTGCTGATACTTCCGAATGCGGACAGGAAAAATATTTTCCCGCCTCTGCCAAAATCCCCGGCGCTATGATCCAGTCGAAAACTTTCCGCTCTTCCGTAAAGGTATCTAAAACAGTCCATGGATCTCCTGCATAAACCTCCAGATTGCGCGCATCCGCATACCTTTGTGCCAATATACGGCTTCGGCTTATATTTTCCTCCAGGCAGACGACCGTTTTTGCTTTTTTTATAAAACCAGCCGTCAACTGTCCTGTGTCCGCTCCCATTTCCAATACCCGGTCTGTTTCCCTGATCGGAAGCCACTCTGTTAAATTAGCCCGCAGATGAGACAGATGATACAACACCGGCCAGGAGACCGAAGTTCCCCGGCGGCAGTCATAGCCGGACGCCACAAGGGTACGGATCTTTTCGTCTTCCAAACGGACAGGCTGGAGATTTTCTAGATTTTCTTCCAGATATCCGACCGTGACATTTCCATATGCTTCCTTATAAAAATCGCCGTCTTTATATGTTTCTTTTTCCATGCCCTTTTAACCTTTTTCCACCGTGATCACCGTGTTCATATCATAAAATCCCACCGTATCCTTATCGGACAATACTGTCATCCCCACCAAATCATACAGTCTGTGGTACACTTTGAACTCGTCGCCCTCATAACCAGTACAGCCTAAAGAAATCAGATACTCTCCCCCCTGCAGGTCAATCCGCTGGCTGTAGGTGACAATGCGCGTCTCCCCCGCCTCCACGGTTCCGGTTTCCACCCGCTCAAACATACTGTTGGTTCCTGTTATGTCCGTTCCCTGCTTGTTGCGGATTGTAATGGTAAAGATGGGATTTTTGATTCGGCTGTGAAAATAAAGCTTTGCCTTAACCTGACAGACAGAACCTTTTTCAATAATACTGGAAAACTGCCCATACTGGTCGATAATCCCGAAATCCACGATCTCCGCCTGTTTCTCGCCATAATCCAGGATCGCAGGGTTGACTTCAAAATGGCCTTTCCAGGCTTTTCCCTCGACGGTATGTTGATGAATCTTGCTTTTACCGCTCACATCTTCCAATGTCTCCTCGTCCAGCTGATGAACCAGGAGCTTTTTATACATATTTACCATATCTTTGGGAGAACCTTCCGCCAGTTTTACACCTTTATTGAGAAGGATCACCCGATCACAGTATTTGGCAATACTGGTTAAGTCGTGGCTGACGAACAAGATTGTTTTGCCTTGTTTTTTAAACTCTTCAAACTTATGGTAGCATTTTGCCTGAAAGAATACGTCGCCCACCGACAGCGCTTCGTCCACGATCAGAATCTCCGGGTCTATATTGATCGCCACAGCGAAGGCAAGGCGCACAAACATACCGCTGGAATAGGTTTTGACCGGCTGATGAATAAATTCTCCAATATCCGCAAAATCCAGAATATCCGCAAGCCTTGCTTCTATCTCTTCTTCTGAAAAGCCGAGCATCGTCCCGTTCAGATATACGTTCTCCAATCCGGTATACTCCATATTAAACCCTGCACCCAGCTCTAAAAGAGCAGAGATCCGCCCGTTTATGTCCATCACTCCGTCGGTCGCGCTCAGCACGCCGGTGATAATCTTTAAAATTGTGGATTTACCGGAGCCGTTGACGCCGATAATCCCCACCGTCTCACCCTGGCCGATGGTCATACTCACATCTTTTAAAGCGTAATGCTCGCTGTAACATTTCTTCTTTGTAAGACCTAAAGAATCTTTTAAACGGTCTCGGTTCCGATTATATAATTTATAAATTTTTGTGATATGTTCCAGTTTAATCGCGGGGTTGTTCATAGCTGTTTTTATACCTCTCTTTTACACCGCAATGCTTACAGCACATCCGCAAAATGCACTTTTAATTTCTGAAATACACTGCTGCCAACTATCCAGATCAGGACTGTCACGACCCAGAAGTAGGCATTCATCCATCCCAGCCCTGCGATCGTATCGGTCTGAAACAAAGCGGCCCGGTAACCATAGACAATATAGCACAGAGGATTTAGTTTCAGTATGGCCAAAAACGGATATTTAACCAGCAGATCCTCAAGCGACCACATAATCGGCGTCATCCAAATGCCCACCTGAAGGAATATATTGATAATCTGGCTTAAATCTCTGAAAAATACTACCAAAGCGCTGGTCAGCATACACACACCTGTGACAAAGATCATTAAACCGGCGCTGAAATAAACTACTTTCAGCGTATGCAGTCCCGGATAATACCCGTACAATGCAAACAGAAAGACCATAAACAATACAAAAAATCCGTGAATAAAAAGCGCCGCAATGG
>CAJUMT010000095.1 GCA_910587495.1 uncultured Lachnospiraceae bacterium
TTAAAAGTTTATCCTCGGGACATTCGGCAAGGGCTTTCACATCCGGTAAAGCCTTAACAAATCTCTCAAAAAACGGCTTTACAGCTTCCACTCTTGTCTGCTGCAGCATGATTTCCGACACCCATACCCGATAGGGACTTACCTGCTCCCGCCACGGAAGGATACGGGCATGTCCATCATACCATGAAAGCAGCGGTTTTACAATGTATTCCAGTTCTGTCATCACAGACACACCTCAATTTTATCTTGCTTTTTCTTTATATTTCCCATAAAATGATATGCATATCCAAATACCAAACCACGATCAGAAAGGAATATAACGATGAAACCAGACAGTATTATTTTGGACATTGACGGCACTCTGTGGAATTCCACGCCTGTTGTTGCCAAGGCATGGAATGAAGGACTGTCCCAGTATCCGGAGATTGATTTTCGCTACACCGCCGAAATGCTCACAAAACTTTTTGGCCTTTCCATGACTGAGATCGCCGACACATCTTTGCCTTTCCTTACAAAAGAGAAGCGCTATGCCCTAATGGAAGTTTTTTTTGAAAAAGAAGACGAAGCTTTAGAAGCTTCCGACGAAGATCTTCTCTATCCCGACGTGGCGGACACCATACGAAAACTGTCCGAAACATACAAGCTTTTTATCGTCAGCAATTGTCAGTCCGGATATATAGAAGTTTTTCTTAAAAAAACCGGACTTGATCCCTATATCACGGATTTTGAATGTCCCGGACACACTGGACGCACCAAAGGACAGAACATCCGACTGGTGGCTGACCGAAATCATTTGAAAAATCCTGTTTATGTGGGAGATATCGCGCGGGACCATGAAGCTTCTAAAGAAGCCGGCGTCCCTTTCTGCCACGCCGCTTATGGGTTCGGCGAAGCCAACGATCCTGACTATGTGATCCAAAGCTTCTCAGAACTTCTGACTATCTTCTGAATCGTTCCCGGATTCGGGACTGTGCCAGAAGAAGCGTTTCTTTTGGCACACCTGCCTGTTTCAGATATTTATATTCATCTTCTGTCCCCTTTCCGTGGGGAACCAGATAAGCTCCGGCATCGCTTCCAAGCCCGATACAGGCATGAAGGGATGCCGCTTTTTTTACCCTGTCTATCTGCATATGAAGATTTTTTTGGACTTCTTCCTCAGGAAAACGGCCGCAGCCTGACAGATTACCCACAGGAGCCAGTGTCGGAAACCACGGAATCTGCTTTTCAGCCAGCAAAGCAAGTGTTTCTTCTTCCATAAAAAACCCGTGCTCTAAGCTGTCCACGCCTGCCTCAAGGGTATACATGCAAGTCCGGTCCCCGTTACAATGGGCCATAACCGCCATACCCGCGTCATGAGCCGTTCCGATCATATATTTGATATCTTCTCTGTCAAGGCCTTCTTCGCTCAGCACGCCCGCATGACCAAAATCCAGAAGTCCGCTGACCATAATCTTTATAAAATCCGCCCCTTCTGCTTTTGCCCGTGCTACTAACATTTTATATTCTTCATGACTGTCAAAAGGGTGGCCTACAATCCCCCCATAATGTCCCCTTTTATGGATGGCAAATATGGGGGTTCGATAATCAATCCCATATTCAGGCGCGATCTCTTTCGCAAATTTTGAAACCTCTTTAGCGTCGCCTCCGTCTCTCACAAACCGGATTCCCGCATCTTTGCACTGATCAAGATGTTTTCTGACTATGTCTTCACATACACCGTCTTTATGCCGCGCCACTGCGTTCTTGTAGTTAATTCCGTCCATGATCATATGGGCATGACATTCACCCAGCATATTTTATCACCTCGTTAAGAGTATAGCATGGTTCAGGCCAAAAGTCACGGGTACATGGAAAAATCAAGCGTCCGCTCATAAGCCTCCGCATCGGGATCTTTCATAAGGTAGATTCTCCTCCACTCCTTGGTGCTGTCATCTCTGGCCGCTTCAGACTGATTCCTGTATAAAAACCGCGCAATCTGATAACAGTCAATCCAGATCTCATTGTTACCGTCTTTCTGGGATTCATCAAAGATCAGCTGCATTCCGAAATGCAGATGAGTTTGGTCAATATTGTTCGTATCTTCCGTCGTGCTGTATCCGGTATGCCCCATATACCCGATCACATCTCCCGCCAACACAACGGAGCCTTCTTTTAGTTCCGGCTGATAGGGAAACCCCTGTCTTAAATGTGCATAATAATAGTACCGTTTTTTATCAAAACTACGGACTCCAATCCGCCAGCCTCCATACTGATTCCAGCCAAGGGCTTCCACATAGCCGGATTCCACTGCGATTACGGGAGTGCCGATTTGCCCCATCATATCGTGTCCCAGATGGTTCCTCTTATATCCGTAACTTCTGGACACGCCAAAATCGTCATAATCATTGTAAGGAAAGCCTTTGGCTATAGGACTGAAGGCTTTTAGCCCATACCGTTTTTCCCAGGTCTTTTTCCCCTTTTTTCCATCCACCGGTACTTCAATCTCATATTCTCCCACCATGCCCCCTAAGACGGCCGAATAAGCTTCTTGATAATAGGGAAAGTACTCCAGATCTTTTACAAGATCTGATAACTTTTGTCCTTTATCTACTTTCTCCTTCAGAGAGTTCATATACTGGCAAACCGCTCTGTCATCGCCAAAAGCT
The DNA here is from genome assembly GCA_910587495.1 of uncultured Lachnospiraceae bacterium. GTDB lineage: Bacteria > Bacillota > Clostridia > Lachnospirales > Lachnospiraceae > Hominiventricola. The sequence goes on from CAJUMT010000095.1 coordinate 2,646, forward strand.
CCGCCTGTGTAGGAGGCGGTCCAGGCAAGCAGGTCGATCCAGCCGATATGACTGTCCGTGCCATATGTATCTCTGTCGTACTCATAGGCTTCCGACAGGGCAAATTTTGAAACGCCAAAATCCACCCATTTAATATAGTCTTTGTTCTCCTCCTGGGCGGGTTCGCCCGACGCCACTGCCGCCTCCAGTTTTTCTTTTTCTGCAGACCAATAAGTCATGCTCCCAAAAACCAGCAAGATCAGAATATTTACAAATAAAATACGCCTCAATTTTCTTTTTTATCCTCTACCCGTTATTATCCAATCTATGCCCAGACTATAAGTTTCATGACCGTCGATTTTTCTCTTGCTTTGTCATCCGATTTTATTTGACATACTTCTTAATTTATGATAGGCTATGCGCATGCGATTAATGCATGCATTTATTTAAAGGAGGTACCATCATGAACAAAGGTACAGTTAAATGGTTCAACAACCAGAAAGGATACGGCTTTATCTCCGATGAAGAGGGAAATGACGTATTTGTACATTACTCAGGCCTGAATATGGAGGGTTTTAAATCCTTAGAAGAAGGCCAGGCTGTTGAATACGAAGTCGTAAACGGAGCAAAAGGGCCTCAGGCTACTAATGTAACAAAACTCTAATCAGAACATTTGAATAAATTCTTACATTAAAATAAGTATATATTAGTTTTCCTTATTTATTTTTGAAATGAGAATTATGCAGAATGCAAAACTGAAAGGTAAAAACAGGGCGTTTTATGCGCCCTGTTTTTACTATATATAATATAAAAGCGTCCACACGCTATTGTAGATAGTCGAGGTACGGCATCCATTTGCGCGCTTATGTGTTGCCGCCCCCATTTCATAAAGCTGCCAAACTCAATTATTCGGTTCAACTTTTATGCTATTACTATAGCATGGAAATGTGTCCAAAATATGGGAAAACACTAAAAAAAACATAAACTAAAAATTCTGATCTTTATAAAAAATTCAGTTATCTTCCTGAAAGCTCCCGAAGCTCCTGCAAAAGTTCTAAGTCGGACTTTTGTACTTTCATATTGGCTGTCACGGCATCCTGCCCGGGTTTCATTACTTTAACCTCGATCACCGTGCCTTCTTCAATGCCTTTAGCAAACATTGCCTGCAAAAATGCCGCAAATTTAGGGTGATTTTCCGTAAACTGGTTTTTCGCACTCATAAGTTTTAAAATAGACGCAGGATTCATGCAAGTTCTCCTTTCAATATTTGATGCACCGCCTGGGGATCTGCCTTTCCTTTCATAGCCTTCATTGTCTGTCCCACCAAAAAGCCCAGAGCCTTTTCTTTCCCGCTGCGGTAGTCCGATACGGACTGGGGATTATCGGCGATCACTTTTTTGACCACTTCTTTAAGCGCCCCTTCGTCATTGACAGTCCTAAGCCCATGCTCTTCCACATATTGCTCAGGATCTATATTTTCCAAAAAGATCTTTGTAAATACTTCCTTGGCCACAGAACTGTTGATCGTACCCTCGTCCGTCAATTCAATAAGTTTTGCCAGGTTTTCAGGAGAAAAATCAAGCTCGTCGGCCTCCATTTCATGTTCTTTCATCAGACGCATGGTTTCTACCATCAGCCAGTTGGATACCTTCTTGGGTTTCCCGCAGATGGCTGTCGTCGCCTCGAAAATGTCCGCCATCCGTTTAGCGGAAGTGATGATGTTCGCATCATATTCCGGAATGTCAAACTCTTTTTTATATCGAATCAACTTCTGGGTCCGGAGTTCCGGCTGCCGTGCTTTGATCGACGCCAACCACTGGTCGCTGATCACGACAGGAACCAGATCCGGTTCCGGAAAATAACGGTAGTCCTGCGCATCTTCTTTAGAACGCATGGCATAAGAAGCTTCTTTATTATCATCCCACCTTCTCGTCTCCTGGGTCACAGCCCTGCCCATGGACAAAAGCTCGATCTGACGTTCCCGCTCTCCTTCAATGGCTCTTGCGATGGCTTTAAAGGAGTTTAAGTTTTTCATCTCGGTACGGGTTCCAAGGACGTCCGTGCCCGCCGGCCTTACAGACAGGTTCACATCCGCCCGCATGGAACCTTCCTGGAGCTTACAGTCAGAAGCGCCAAGATATTGAATAATCAGACGGAGTTTATCAAGATAAGCGATAACTTCATCCGCGTTTCTCATATCCGGTTCAGATACAATCTCAATCAACGGCACGCCGCTTCTATTAAAGTCCACCAGGGAACAGTCTTCCCATTCGTCATGTATGAGCTTCCCTGCATCTTCTTCCATATGAATCTCATGGATGCCTATCTTTTTTATGCCCGACGCAGTGTCAATCTCTACATATCCGTTTTGGCAGATGGGTTCATAAAGCTGGGAGATCTGGTAGTTCTGAGGATTATCCGGATAAAAATAGTTTTTCCTGTCAAATTTGCAGTGCTGATTAATGGTGCAGTTGGTGGCCAGTCCCACCGCCGCCGCATATTCTACCACCTGGCGGTTCAACACCGGTAAGGAACCGGGCATACCAGTACATACAGGGCAGGTGTGGGTGTTGGGTGCGCCTCCGAACGCAGTGCTGCAGCCGCAGAAAATCTTCGTCTTTGTTGCCAGTTCCACATGAACTTCCAGACCAATCACGGTTTCATATTGTATACTCATTTTTTTATCGCTCCCTTCTGTTCCGGCATCTGTGCAAGGGGACAGCGCTCGTAAGCCTTCGTCTTCTCGAATGTGTAAGCAGCGCGGATGATCTTATGCTCCTGAAAACAGTCCCCGATCAATTGCATACCGATGGGAAGTCCTTTTTTGTCTCTCCCGCATGGCACCGTCATGCCCGGAAGTCCAGCCAGGTTTACGGAAACCGTATAAATATCTCCTAAATACATTTGAATCGGATCAGTTAAGGACTCGCCGCACTTCGGCGCGGTGGTTGGCGCTGCAGGCGCCAGGATCAAGTCATATTTTTGAAACGCTCTGTCAAACGCCTGCCTGATCAGAGCTTTTGCTTTCAATGCTTTTATATAGTAGGCGTCGTAATACCCGGAACTTAAAACAAAGGACCCAAGCATGATCCGGCGCTTTACTTCCGGACCGAAGCCTTCTGAACGGGACTTTTTATACATATTATGAAGTCCTTGGTACTGATCGGCGCGGTAACCATATTTCACACCGTCAAAACGGGCCAGGTTCGAACTTGCCTCCGCGGAAGCTATAATATAATACGCCGGAATGGCATATTCTACCAGGCTTAAGTCAAACTCCTCCAAAACAGCGCCTTTTTTCTCCAGCGCCTTTGCCGCTTCCAGAATATGCTCCTTTACTTCCGGCTGCAAGCCTTCCCCAAAATAGTCTCTGGGAATACCGACCCGAAGTCCGTTAACATCCTCTGTAAGCGCCGAGGTAAAATCATAGGATTTAAGCCGGACAGAGGTGCTGTCTTTGGGATCGTAGGAAGCAATCGCCTCCAGAATCGCCGCGCAGTCGCTTACATCTTTTGCTATCGGACCGATCTGATCCAGGGATGAGCCGTAGGCGATCAGTCCGTAGCGGGATACAGTGCCGTAGGTGGGTTTCATGCCTGTCACGCCGCAAAAGGAACTGGGCTGCCGGATGGAACCGCCCGTATCCGAACCAAGTGCATAGCTGCACTCCTCTGCCGCCACCGCCGCACAACTCCCCCCGGAGGAACCGCCTGGTACATGTTCTATATTCCATGGGTTCTTAGTAGGACCATAAAAGGATGTTTCCGTGGTACTCCCCATGGCAAATTCATCCATATTGGTCTTACCTAAGATGACTGCGCCCGCTTTTTTCAGATTCAGCACCGCCTCGGCTGTGTAGGTCGGTTTGAAATTATACAGGATACGGGAACTGCAGGTGGTGTTCATACCTTCTACACATAGATTATCTTTGATGGCTACCGGCACGCCTGCCAGAGGACCTGTAATTTCCCCGGATTCTATCTTTTTCTGTATTTCTTCCGCGCTTTTAAGCGCGGCTTCTTCGTCTGCCGTCACATAACTGTTAAGTGTCTGGTCCACTCTTTTGATCTGTGCAAAGGCCGCCTCCGTAGCTTTGACGGCAGTCGTCTCGCCTTCTTTTATCTTTCTGCCCAATTCCAGGGCAGTTAAACGCATCAAGTCCATATAGATTTCTCCTATTTAAAGTTCCGCTTCTGCCCTCTCATGCCCGGCACTAGAAGGGCTTCCGCTGTTTATAGTTTATTTTGCAATTTATTCTACTGTCCTGGGTACTTTAAACGCGCCTTCTTTCGCAGCGGGCGCGTTGGCGAGGATCTTTTCCCGCTCGTCGGTATTTTCCACCACATCCTCGCGGAATACATTGTGTACGGGAAATACATGGGACATAGGTTCTACGCCATCCGTGTCCAAATCATTTAGCATATCAATATAGTTTAACATATTTCCCATATCCTTCTTCGCCTGCTCTTTCTCTTCATCCGAAAGTTCCAGTTTTGCAAGGATGCCTACATATTCAATCATCTCATCTGAAATTATATTTGCCATTGTCAATCTCCTATTTAAAGTTCCGCTCAAGCCTCTCACATGCCCGGTACTAGAAGCACTTCCGAACTCTGGCGCGTCCGGAAATCCTTCTGGGCATGATCGGGCTTTCGCTGTTTAAAGTTCCGCTGTTTTTAGCTACGGTTCCAGTCTTGAAAGATCCCTGGGATACAGCGTCGTTTCACGCACATTATCTTCGCCAACCAGTTTCATCGTCAGACGCTCCAGTCCGATGCCCAGGCCGCCGTGGGGCGGCATACCATAACGGAAGGTATCCAGATACTGCTCCAGCCCTTCTTCGCTCATTCCTCTGGCCGCAATTTTATCCGACAGCATCTGATACTCATGGATACGCTGTCCTCCGGTCGTAATCTCCAGTCCGTCGTACAGAAGGTCAAAACTTAAGGTAAAACGGGAATCCTCCGGATCATCCATGGCATAGAACGGACGCTTTTTGGATGGATAGTGGGTGACAAACACAAAATCCGCATCATATTCCTCCTTAAAATACCGCCCGATCAGAACTTCCTCCTCCGGCTCTAAGTCAAAGGGATTGCGGATTTTTCTGTTATATTTTTCCGATACAAGCTCTTTGGCTTTATCAAAACGAACCGCCGGTATTTTCTCAGTCTTAGGAAGCGTGATATCCAAAAGTTTCAGTTCCTTCTCATAATCCGATGCAAGAAGTTTCATCATATATTGAAGAAACCCTGTCTCCATAGCCATGATATCTTCAAAGCCGTCAATATAGCCCATTTCAAAATCCAAAGATGTATATTCGTTCAAATGTCTTTTTGTATTGTGTTTCTCCGCGCGAAATACCGGCGCAGTCTCAAATACGCGGTCAAATACGCCCACCATCATCTGTTTATACAACTGCGGCGACTGCTGCAATACAGCCGGACGATGAAAATAATCCAATTTAAACAGATTAGATCCTCCTTCAGCGCTTTTAGCGCCGATCTTCGGTGTATGAATCTCTGTAAAACCCTGAGAATATAAGAACTCCCGAAAGCCTCTTACAATCCCTTCCTGCAGCTTGAATTTAGCCCGCTCCCGCACATTTCTAAGGGATATGGAACGCATATTCAGTTTCGCATCCAGAGACGTGTTCAGTTTCCACTTTGCGATGGGAAGCGGCATGGGCGCCGCGGGCATGGATAAAATCTTTATGCCCGTCAGCCGGATCTCGATCCCTCCCGGAGCGCGTGTTTCTTCCTCCAATATTCCTTCTGCTTCCACTGTCGCCCCTTCTTTTATATCTTTTCTGTCAAAATCTGCCGTACTTTTCTCATAAACGCACTGCAGCAAACCGTCCCTCTTGCGAAGAACCACAAAGGCCACGTCTCCCATGTCCCGAATCGTATGGATAGCTCCGTTTACTTTCACATGCTGTCCCACAAGATCCGAAGACAGCAGTTCGCTGATCTCCAATGCCTCTGTTTTCTTTGTTCCTGTCATAAATTCCATCATAATGCCCTCCATTATAGTTCCGCGAAAGTCCCTCTCATGCCCGGTACTAGAAGGTTTTCCGACCGCTCACGCGTCCGTAAATCCTTCTGGGCATGGGAGGGCTTTCGCTGTTTTTCACCGGGACGTAAAAATCCCGCCCCGGAATCTAACTTCCGGGACGGGATGACATTCTTCTCCCGCGGTACCACCCGCATTGAGGGCGTTGTCCATGTAAAAACAAACGCTCTCCTCTCTTTATGCATATAACGTATGCCCCGGGACGACCTACTCTTCTTTCAGCCGACCAGCTCCCAGGTGTTCCCTGTATCTGCTCTTCCAAACGGCGCTCTCAGTCGGTGACGCCGTATTCCTGTCGGCCTCTGCAGATCAGAGTCCTGTTCTTCGCCTTTTTATCTTTCTAGTATCCTAGCACAACTTTTTAATAATTTCAACTTTAAATTTTATGTTTTTTCAATGCTCCACTATAAAACCTCATAAACCGCGAACGCCAGATCCACTCCTTCAATCTCATCCGGCGCATAAAGGGCGCCTTCCGTATATACATCCCAGGCTCCGGTCTGATAATAGAGGAAATCCGTTTTTATGGCGCAGTCCGGATCCTTGATCCTGATCTGCATCCGATAAGTCTGCGCGCGATCCGGGGTAACTTTATCAAAGGCAACGGTATAGGCTTCCATACAGGGCGCTATGGAACCTGTAATCTCTCCTTTAGCTACTGTTTCTCCGCTTTCGTCCAGAATCGTAAGATCATAGACCGAATCATTCGCTCCCCCTTCCCAATTCGCCACCCACAGGTCCACATGGTCAAAAGGTCTCTTAGCCCGGAAAGTCTGGGTAAATTCTGTCTCAAGCGTAAGATCCTGACTGCTTTCCTGGTCCTGCAAGACCGTATATTCCCGCACCGGAAGCCCCGTCCTGCGCATCAGACAACCAACGCATACAAACACTGCTGCCAGACACATACCTGACACAGGAAGTACAAATCGCATGCGTATATGTCCTGCTTTTACCTTGTCAAACCACGTTTCCAGCCGCGAAAGACCGTCTGCCGCCCACAAAGCAAACATAAGCATAAAAGGCACGCTGTATGCCTGATCCGCTTCCCACACTATATAAAAAAGATACGCTCCGCATATATTAAAAGCAAATACATCCAGATAATCTCCGCCGCCTCTGAGCACCCTGCATACTAACGCCAACAGTACAAGTCCCATCAAAAAAACATGATAACCATGCAGGTATACCGCCAGATAATCGCTTTTCCCTCCGTTTATATACTTTTGCATCCAGGATGCTTCCCTCATAGTACGAAACAAAGCATAATAATCATCTGTACCATCCGAAAAAGTCACCCTCAGTTTATTTTTACATAAAGTCAGCACACCTCCCGGCCCCATCTGCCGCAGCCGTTCTTTTAAAAGCGCAGTATCCGCTTCCATCCGCTCTTCCCTGGTAGAAAAAGAACCAGTATAAGCATCGTCCGCGCTGTTATACTGCCCCTCCCCCTGCGCGCTCATCATCACCCAGTGAATCGCCGGATAACCGGTACTGGCAGGATCAAAGCCGGCATAACGCTTCTCGGCCTGCCCATACATGCCAAAAACAAGCGCCGCCCCGAAAAGTACCGTCAGGACACTGACAGCCGCCCGGAACATTTTCTCTCTCTTTATTTCAAAAACAGTATAGAAAAAAAGCGCCGCCGCGGTCACGATCATGGTCGCCCTGATCTTATATCCTGCCGCCAGTAGACTGCCTGTCAGAACATAAAAGACATATTTTTTCCATAAACTCTTTTGTCTTCGCCCAATATCCGCAAGCCACACTGCTCCCATAGAAAAGGCTAGGGATATCGTAGATGTGTAATACATCTGTCCCAGCAAATACCACAACGGATTAGTAAACAGAAGCAGCAGCAGATAAATCCCTGCCCTTTTAGAACGATATCTGCACACCAGAGAAAAGGTGCTTAAAAGTCCCAGATTCATAAATAAAAGGTTCACAAGCTTCATGTATTCCATCCAGTACTTCGCCGGAAGACCCAGCATGGACGCACCTGCCAGAAAAAAATGTGTAAAAAGGCACAATGGTATATTATTCGGATACTTCATAAAGTAATATTTAAAATGCGTATCTGCAATGGTCCTATGATCCAAAAGCGCCACTGCCGTATCAAAGATCTTCAGATGATCATGACGAAGAGAAGTACATACGGTCAGTACCATGACCATCTGTAAAAGAACCATTACGCCAAGCAGCAAAGGAACTGACAGATTAAAGTGCCGCTCCAACCAGTCCGCCGCTTTTGCAAACAGCCCTTGATACAATATCGCCAGCAGTACGGCAAGCCCCGCCAGAAATATAAGAATCCGTTTTCCGTACAAAACACTTTGAAGAGCGTCCGCATACTGCAATGTATTCAGCGCTCCATAAAAGACATAGGCGCTAAACAAAAACAGCATCGCAAACAATACGGCATATATCGCCTTTTTACATCTGTCTAAAATATACATGTTTTTTCAATCAAGTCCTTCCGGCAGGACAATCTCTCCGTCAAACACAGCCGTAGCGGGGCCTGTCATATAGACGCAATTGTCTTTCTCATCCCACTCAATATCCAGATCGCCGCCCAAAAGTCGTACGGTCACTTTCCTGTCGCAATATCCGTTCAGTATGGCGGCCACAGCCGTAGCGCAGGCTCCTGTACCGCAAGCAAGCGTCTCCCCGCTGCCTCGCTCCCAAACGCGCATTTGTACTGTATGGCGGTCCAGGACTTGGACAAACTCCGTATTCACCCTGTCCGGAAATCTTTCATGCTTTTCAAAATACGGCCCAACCTGCTCCAACACAATATCCACCACCGGCATATCCACAAAAACAACCGCATGGGGATTTCCCATGGATACACAGGTCATTTTCCATTCTCTGCCGCAAACTTCTATAGGTTCTTGTATCACCGGTTCTTTTGAAGCCTTTACCGGGATTTTTTCCGGCGCAAGCACCGGAGCGCCCATATTGACCCTTACCTTAACGACTTCATTGTTCTCTATTGTAAGTTTAAGGTATTTAATCCCCGACAGGGTATCGACGGATATCTCTTCTTTATCCGTCAATCCATGGTCATAAACATACTTCGCCACACAGCGAATCCCGTTCCCGCACATCTTCCCTGCAGAACCATCATTGTTATACATATCCATCTGAAAATCCGCCCGGGCAGATCTTTTAATCAAAATCAGTCCGTCCGAACCAATACCAAAATGCCGGTCGCTGACAAACCGAGACACCGCCTCCGGATTCGCCAGACTTTCTTTCGTACAGTCCACATATACATAATCGTTTCCGATGCCGTGCATTTTCGTAAATTTCATCATATCAGCCTCCTATTTAAAGTACCGCATCTTCCCTTCCAATGCCGCTTTTTCTACTGAAATTATAGAAGTTGTACTTCTTTTTGTCAAGAAGCGCCTCGACTGCATACCCTATTACAGAAAGGAGTTGAATTTTATGAACAGTTGGATCTGGATCTTATTACTTCTGGCAGATCGGAAGAGCACACGTCTGAACTCCAGTCACACA
>CAJUMT010000096.1 GCA_910587495.1 uncultured Lachnospiraceae bacterium
TGTCGGCTCCATGGTCTGTGGGTCGATAGTACATGCTTCGATCGCGCCGTCTGTTGCACGCATGCCGCAGCTTATATCCCCGCCTTCAAAAGCCGGGCCTGCAGAACATGCGCAGCTCATCATAAAGTCCGAATTGCCAAATACGATTTCTCCGTTGGTCCCCAGGTCAATAAACAGATTAAATTCCGGTTTATTCCAGATCATGCTGACCAGAGTACCTGCAGTTATATCGCCACCCACATAACTTCCGATATTGGGAGCAATCACGATCTTTGCATCCGGATGCACATGAATACCTAAATCATATGCACTTAAATTGTCTGTCTCAAAAAACGTCGGGATATAGGGTTCCATACGCAGCGGATCTGCATTGACTCCTGCAAACAGATGGTTCATAGTGGTGTTGGATGCCACGCACATATGATAGATTCTGTCCCCCCTGATTCCTGCCGAGCGGCACATGCCATCCAGCATAGGATTGATCGTTTCGTCAATAATTGCTTTCTGCAGCTTCTCTTTACCGCCGTCTTTGGTGGATTCAATGATACGGTTGATTACATCCGCGCCATAGCGGATCTGGCCGTTGCCTGCAGATGCTTTGGCCAGCAGCTCCCCGGTTGCCATATCCAAAATCACGGCTGATACAGTAGTTGTACCTATATCCACTGCCAGACCGCAGATCTTTGTATCTTCCGCCGGAAGCACATCATACACGACTGCTCCGTGTCCGCCTTTTTTCAATACCGCATTTATATGGAAGTGATTCTCCCTTAGTACATCCGGCAGCTTTTTTAAAACCTGATAGGTAAGCTTTACTTTTTCTACGCCTGCAGCCGCCTGAATGGCCCAGATCAGCCGCTCATTATCCGGCATGGTATCGTCCAGTGTAGGCTCCTCCATCTTAAGCTCTGCCACGGAAAAATCATTTTCAAACGCAATCCCAGATTCTTCTACTTCTTTTTTCGCTCTATCAAAAATGGCAATCTCCTCTTTGGAGCTTAAATCCGCCACTTTCATCCTGCTTTTGTAAGCGGACGCGATATCCGGTACCAGCACTTCCACATCTCCCGTGACGGTACTGACGCAGGACAACCTCCAGCCTTCGGCGAAAGACTCCTCGGATATATGCCGTGTTTTCTTCGTATCCAGTTCGCCACTGATATATTTTACTTTACATTTACCACAGGAACCGTTGCCTGAACAAGGTGCATCAATGGCTACATTTGCTTTACGCGCCACCTCCAACAAATTTTCCCCTGCAGTGACTGCGACCACATTTGCAGTCCCGTCTTCGAACTTAAATGTTACGTTTGGCATAACTGTTAATCTCCATATTTTCTTTTAAAACAATCGGTTTCATCTGCAGGCGTCTTCAGGGAAGCGCCTGTAGACAGGTTGTCAATTATAATAACCGTTAGAATAGGCCAGAAATTGTATCATATAGCCAATCGCTACTAATCCGGCAAGTGAAATACCAATAATGCACAACACCATTCCCAGTATAGGCATTCCTTTCCGATCTTCTTTGATCAAAGCGATAATGGCAATGACAAGTCCTATAATTCCAGTAATCAAAGATAAAATCGGGAACCAGAAAAACACCAGCGTAATAATGCCAAATACCACAGACGTAACTGCCAGTCTGTTATCGCTTCTCTGCCCTACTTCTCTTAACACTACCTGGGATTGTATCTGAGGCTGAGGCTCAGGCTGAGATTGAACCTGATCTTTTTCTTCATGAAAGTCCATTTAGAATCTCCTTCACTTCTGTTTGTCAATATCCTGTCGAAGCACGCAGTACGACAGCAATCACACATATCACAATTTGTATCAGCGTACACCCGATAAAAAGCCCTACAACTGCTTTTGTGTTCTTATTCAACGCATTTTTTACATAAGAAGTACTTATCAAAATACCAATCAGCATTCCAATAAGTCCGGAGACAAAATAACCGCCCAGGATACTGATTCCAACCAGAACCCATACATATCCCGGCGTATTCGCCTGTACCGGCACATACTTTTCGCCGCTTCCAATATAGACTCCATTGATCGCCACATCCGCCTTGTTCCCGATCACAACCAGGCGAATATCGCTTCCTGCAATCTCAATCGAATAATCCAACACATTCAAAAACCAGTTTTGTGATTTAACTTTATACTGGTTTCCGTCAATAATGAGTTTATTGCTAAAGCCGTTTTTATAAACAATACTATGTTCTACACCATTCACATCCGTAAAAGCCCAGCTTTTTTTCATCCGCACTTATCCTCTCTCACCTGTATTAGTAATGAAATTTTTGGCTTATTAATACAATACTGCCAGCAAAATGCCGACAGTATCGTATTACCATGATCATGATTATTATTAATATTAAATCTCCAGATAGGAATCTGCATACAGAATGTTATCTTTGATAACATCACAGGATTTAATTGTTTCCATAAGACGCAGATCGTTCGGGTTTACAATTGCGGAAGTAAGACCACAGGTCATACACATAGCAACCATAGCGGAGTCCATAATCGGACGGATATGTTTCGGCATACCATTGGAGTTATTAGAAAGTCCGCCGGTGGAGTTAAGGCCCATATCAGAGATCATTTTGATGCACTCAAGAATCTGCATCTGTTTGTCCTGCATACCTTTGATAACCAGGAACAGCGGGTCAAACCACAGGTCTGTAGGCTCCATACCATGCTCCATACCTCTCTCAAGCATGGTCTGGCAGTAAGCCATACGCTCATCATTGTTTGCTGCAATGCCTTCACCATTACAAAGAGCAATAACGATTGCATCATTAGCTGCTGCAAGGTCGATATACTCAATTCTGCCTGCTGCGTCAGCGGAGTTTACGATTGGTTTTCCTTTGGAACGATTATAAACAGAGATACCAGCTTCGATCGCTGCTTTGTTTGCTGTGTCGAGAGCCAGCGGCACATTGTCGAACTCACTCTGAAGAAGCTGTACTGCCCATTTCATCAGTTCCGGTCCATCGTTCTCAGCCGGTCCGATATTAACGTCAAGGTAGTATGCGCCTGCGTCCAACTGCTGTTTTGCACGCTGGATGATTGGTTCCGGATCTCTTGCGGTAAAAGCTTTATTTACAGACGGAGCTGTCGCAGATAATCTTTCACCAACTACAATAAATTTTCCCATCCTAGTATTCTCCTTAATTATATATTTGTGCTGTCAGCCCATGTACCATGGGCTGACAGTCATTTTTTTAGATCTCGCCGTTTGCCTGCATATCTTTTAAGAATTTAACAAGCTGTACAGCCTCGTTCGGAGCGACAATTACTTCCCAACCTTCAAGTTTTGCCTCAATATCACCCTTCAATACGGCAACTTTACCCGGAATGATGAGTTTTCTGCATTTCACCTTCGGCTCCACTTCTTCTTTAATGAACTTGGATACTGAGGTGGAAGACAGCTTACCAGCAGCCCAGGATGTAAGTACGGAAAGTCCGCCTGCATCGCTGATTGCCAGATTACAAGGTACTCCGGATCTCTCCAGCTCGCCGGAAACTACGAAGTATGTAAGCGCAAAGTCAACTGTCGTCAGAACTACGGAATCCTCACCGCCGCCGTTGATCGGGTAAATGCCCGGCTCAACCTTCATCGGTTTCTGCGGATCAGTAAATACATTCTGTCTTAAACCAAAGAGCGGAAGCGCTCTTGCATAATTCATTGTATCCATAACAATGATGGAACCGTATTTCAAAACAAATACAGAAGCCAAAGCAATCTGCATCGCTTCATCGTCCGGAGCTACTTTGGACAGATTTACAATAGACGGATAGCCGAAAGTTCTGTCAGGATCTTTCGCGAGACATGCACGTCTAACCTGTACGGTCATTGCAAATGTATCTTTTACGTTTGCCCCTGTGGTATCAAGAACCAGCTCTTTGTAGCCAAGTTTCTCAATCGCTGCCGTGGTATCGTACAGTTCGTTGATATCTGCGCCGGATACGCCCAGAACAACTCCTGCTGCTTTCGCAACTTCTACCATAGCCTCGTAGTTAGAAGCGTTTGCGCCATTTAAGATCGGTTTTTCTGCTTTGCAGATCTCAAGAGCAGCTTTTGCGGATTCAGGATCTTTGCAGTCAAGAATAATGGTTTTGCCTTTTCCGGTCACTTTCTTTACTGCTTCAGCAAATGCTGCCGCATCACCGTTGCATGCCACATATACCATTTCAGCATGCATCTTCTCACCGATACGGTCGTAATCTACTTTGCTTGCCTCAGCTAAAACTGCCTCAATATCCATATCCGGAGTTACATTGACAGCAAATCTTGTCTTGCTGACAAATGTTTTCTCATGTCTTGCCAGTACGGTCTCGCCGCCCAGCGCATACTCTGCGTCACCAACGCCGACTTTGATTGATTTCATTGGCGGAGCTGTTGCCTCAGATAATGTAGCCATTGCTTCTGCGGACATATGCGGGCATTTGGAAATGTCTACCGCACCCTGTGCTACTTTCATGGAGAAAGCCATACAGGTCGGGCTTCCGCACTCTTTACAGTTTGTTTTTGGTGTTAATTTAAAAATATCTAAACCTTTTAATGCCATTGTATTTTCTCCTCCTTCCCGCGATTACATCAATTCTTTGATCATTTTAGAAATGGTCGCAACGGAAGTCGGGTGTTTCAGAATGACTGCGTTGGAACCAGATGCCAATACGGAAGCTGCCGTACAAACTTCCATACCGATGCCGCGTGCTTCCTGGCTGCCCCATTCAGGCATGTCCTCTTCGGAAGCCATAGACTCTTTTACATTCCATGTCTCATCGCCAACAGGAGTGATGATCGGCATCTGTAACTGCTTATCATCCTGAGACAAAGCTGCGGCTTTGATACGGTCCATGGTAGATACTACATACTCAAACCCATAACCGGCTGTTGCAGTACCGACATGCATTACAATATTAGCCGGAGCTACGCCCAATTGGGAGATCAATACGTTTAACTGTTTTGCAAGGTTGATATCTACTGCGGACTCAGCGCCGACTTTCTGGTTGTAAGCAAGGCCTGCTGCTGCGCCGATACCCTTGTAATTCTCTTCTTTTGCAGCAAGGATGATAACATTCTTGCCCTGTGCTACTTCTGAAGCTTTTCTTAAAAGCTCGTCGTCCTTCGCACCGTTCTTGCATCCTGCAATAACGAGAGGAGCGTCGATGGCGTCAACTACTTCTTTCACTACTGCCATGCAGTCATCGGTGGATTTGTTTTCGCCGTTAGGATCTGCTCCTTCCAGCTTTAAGCATACAAAATCTGCGCCCGGCATCGCTGCTGCTTTCTTAGCGATATCTGCCATGGTTGTGCATCCTTCATAGTATGCCTTTACACCTGCCGGCTCGTTCTCTAAACCAAGGTCAGAGATCATAACGCCAACTTTCGGTGAATTCTCAATCGGAGCGTCAAATGTGTAGAACGGTAATACATTCTCGCCGCCGATTTTAATCGCTTTGTCGCCACAGCCAACTTCAACTGTAGAGATGGAAGCATTGAATTTTCCTGATTTTCCATTGAATGGCATTGGTAATATCCTCCTTAAAATATGATACTCATATTATAACACAAAAACTTCCATAAGAAAAGCTTTTATGCATTCCAAAAGGGCAGCCCTGCCAGGCAGGGCGCCCTGTGTAACCTTAAATTACATAAGCGGTTCCAGTTTCAGAGCCGGATGTCCTTTTTCTGTCAGGAACTCCATCAATTTTTCAGGATCGTCCGCAGTAATTGTCTCGTCCGCGATCATATCCGTGAAATTATCAATGCCATACAGCTCTTTTGCAGTCTGGTTCAGTCTGTCTGCCACGGTCTCTTTCAGATCCTTCGGCATCCATACGATACGCTCTACGCCGCCTTCTGCCTTCATGAACTTCTTGGAAGCGATGAAGTGTTTGCCGTGTCCCATGAATCCAGGAGTCTGTACGCCGCCGCCTGTCATGGAAGCCAGATCGCCGAAGGTCATACCGATCGGAGTCAGGCCTGCATACTCACGGTTCGCAATAACCACACCATTGGATGCCGGCTCAATACCGCAGATACACTCGAAGCATCCGCAGGAAGTCATCGGGTCTTCCATAATGGAGTACAGAGTAACGTGCTCTAAAGCACCCTGGGAGAATTTAGCAACAGCTTCATCAACGTCTTCGTAACGTCCGAGGTTCTCGTCGATCACTCTCTCTTTTGTGATCTCCTGGCAAGGTCCTTCTGGATCAAGCTGATGGGTTGCTTTTGCATCCAGCCATGAAACAGCGCCGCAAAGGCCAAGTCTCTCAGGAGTTACCACGCATACATGGCTCGGGGAGAATGCCTGGCACATGATACAGCTGTAGTATACCGGAACAGCTTCGTCTGTAAGGG
The DNA here is from genome assembly GCA_910587495.1 of uncultured Lachnospiraceae bacterium. Classification (GTDB taxonomy): domain Bacteria; phylum Bacillota; class Clostridia; order Lachnospirales; family Lachnospiraceae; genus Hominiventricola. The sequence continues at coordinate 6,374 of CAJUMT010000096.1, forward strand.
AGGTAAGACGCTCGTCACGGCGGTCATAAGCCGGGATTGCCAGCTCATGGCGGAGTTTGGAGCACTCAGCCTCATCTGTAATGATGGTAACAGCACATTTATCAACAACTGCATCAAACTCGTTTTTGATGTTTGCATAAAGCACTTCTGCAAGATCTTTTGCACGGAAACCGGCGTCAAATGTTCCTTTGCTTACACGAACGCGGATCATATCACGCTGCCCGGTATGCATTACACCTTCGATACAGTTTACATAGCTGTGGAATTTACGCTCGAATACCGGCTCAAAGTCAGTCTGCATATTCTTTCCTGCTACATCTACAATATAAGCGATAGCATTCTTGCTGCCTACTTCAAACTCATCAAAATCTTTGCCGACCAGCGTAAACTTGTGGTCTTCGATCTCGGTAAGGTCTTTGGTACATACAAGCTCGAAGCTGTCTTTTCTTGATCCGTCAAACTCAACCTGCATATCAGCTTTACGGATGATCTCACCTTCAAATGCAGACGCGAAGGATACCGGAATATCGATCTTCGTGATTTTGATTTTGATGTCGCGTGCCTCAAGGGAAGTAGCGTTGAATTTGGATACGTCTTCCTGTACGATCAAGCTCTTCGGTACGCGGAAAATATTCTCTGTCTCGTTGGTAACTACCGGGAAGCCAAGTGCGATAGCGCCTGCGCCGCATGCAACAATTACGTCGTCCAGCGGTTTGAATGCGTTAACAAATGCCGGTACACGCTCGAAAGTATACTTCATCAGATTTGCTGCATCGCCTGGAGTGATGTTACCAAAGATCAAAGCCGCACGAAGTGCAACGGATACAACATGGATAACAGAAGTAACTTCTTTGCCAAGCGGTACGATACGCACTGCAAAGCCCATATTAAGGCCTGCCTCTATACACTGGTCGATCACGCCGCCTACCAGGGTAACCAGAATACCCTGTGCCTGATAGCTCTTTACAAGTTCAACTGCCTCTTCTTTGGAAGGAGCGGTTCCAAGGATAACAGCTACACCGGGGATATCGCCGGTAACCAGCGGAACGCCCAGTTCACGGATGGCTGCGTCTGCCAGATGGCCGTAAATAGGCTCTTCGTATGGTGTAGCCCCATCAAGATATTTTAATGCTTCAATAAACTCAGCACACAGAGCTGTAGCAACACCGCTCATGAATGCGTCGTTCAGTCTTTTTTCTCTGGTCATCAGTGTCTTGACTACGCCAAGAGCCTCTTTTAACTCGCCCAGATTAGATACTTTTGTTCCTGTTACTGCATAGTAGCATGGCAGACTGTAAGCGGTATGCGGGAAAGATACTGCTTTGTCAGCACCATGCGCTGCGATGGCATTGTTAATTGCAGTCTCTGTCAGTCCATAAACTGCATCATTTCCGCCAAATACTCTATCAAATAATGTCACGGTATATACCTCCAAAATTCTAATTTGATTGATCAAGGATATCCTTTATTTTCCGGATCTCCTCCTTTGCGGACTCACTGAAATCATAGGGAGATTTCCCCTGGCGGTCCGCATCTATCACTTCCGTGTTGTAGTGGATAAATCCAAGCAAATCTTCTGCCGGTATCCTGGAACGAACAAACTCTTCATCTTCTGCATTGCGTACTTTGTTCGCAACCACGCGCACCTGCCTGACTCCAAGGTCATCAGCAAGGCGTTTCACGTTCTTATAAGTCTGTACGCTTCTTGCACCAGGTTCAATAACCACAATGAACTGCTCCATGGATTCGCAGGTTCCCCGTCCCAGATGCTCCAGGCCGGCTTCCATATCCATGATTACCACATCACTGCTGCGAAGTACCAGATGGTTGATGATCCGCCGAAGCATCACATGCTCCGGACATACGCATCCGCCACCGCCAGTCTCCACCGTTCCAAGCAAAAGAAGCTTCACACCGTTACAGGTTTTACTGTAAGTGTCTGGAATGTCACTTACTTTAGGATTCAATGTATAAAATTCATTATCCGGCCCTGCTCCGGTACGTTCCTCCACAAGCTTTCTCATCCTGCTGATGGGGATGATGGAATCCAGTACTTCTTCCGGAAATCCAAGCGCCAGTCCCAAATTAGCATCCGGGTCTACGTCAGCGGCAAGTACCGTCTTTCCTTCCTCTGCATATAATCTTGCAAGCGTAGCTGCAAAGGTTGTCTTTCCGACCCCGCCTTTTCCGGTAATCGCTATCTTCAATGTCGTCACCCTCCGGTCAAAAAATTTTCTTTCATGTTTATGATTAGATACCGATTGCGGTTCTCTTCTCTTCGATTCTTTCGATCATCAGATCAACCAGTTTCTCGATATCGGTCTCAACTGTATAAGCAGCCTCTACCCAGTCGCGTACGCCGTTGGTCAGAAGTTCCTGCATCTCTGTAGAACCGCTTACATACGGGTCTACACCAAGGAACGTATCAATACCGGTAGATACAACGTAGTTACCGATAGAAACAGCTTTTTCGGACATCCACTCCGGAGCACATCCTACAACCGGAAGCTGAGAGATATTCAGGCCGGAATCCTTGGCAAGTTCAGCTACCAGGATCATCATACGGCTGATATCAACACAGGAACCCATATGTAATACAGGCGGGATATCTGCCAGTTCACATACACGTTTCAGACCTGCGCCGCAGAGATCTTTCGCTCTCTTATCCATTAAACCAGCTTTTGCCGCCGCCTGTGCCGCACAACCGGATGCAACGACTACGATATCGTTTGCAAGCAGCTTCTTCATCAATTCAATATGGGCGGTATCCGGGCGGATCTTCGGATTATTACATCCAACCATAGCCACTGCACCACGGAGAACACCGGAAGTAATACACTCAATAAGAGGTTTGGTTGTTCCAAGCACGTCTACCTGGGAATTGGTAACGCCGTCAAGCACTTTTACCATTGCTTCAAGGGAATAACCAACTGTTGCTTTCTGCTTGATATCCGGGATATGTACCAATTCTGGTTTTCTGTTCTTGAAGTTATCGCATGCCATCTTCACGATCTGTTTTGCTTTTTCTGCCGCTGTCCCTACTGAGAACTGGATAAATTCTGAATCCGGCATCTGAGCGATCGGGGAAGTGGTGATAAATTTAGTATGGAAGCATTTACTCAGAGGTCCAAGTGCCGGGAAAATACACTGCACGTCAACAACAATTGCTTCGCAGGCACCGGTCAGGATTACGTTCTCCTGCTGCAGGAAGTTGCCTGCCATCGGCACTGCACGACGCATAGCTACCTCGTTGGAAGTACAGCACACACCGGATACGGTAATGCCTTTTGCACCCTGCTCTTTTGCATACGCGATCATTTCAGGATCATCCGCATATTCGCAGACCATCTCGGACAATGACGGGTCATGTCCATGTACAACAATATTTACATTGTCAGCGTTCATAACGCCAAGGTTAGCTTCCGTATCAACCGGCTTCGGAGTTCCGAACAGTACGTCGGAGAACTCGGTACCGCACATGGAACCGCCCCATCCATCACAAAGACCTGCACGGAAAGACTGGCGTACAAGCGCTTCCGGCTTGGAAGAACATCCCATATGAGTCATATGCAGGGAAGAAGCAACCTCACGGTCAATTGCACGCGGCATAATGCCTGCTTTCTCCCACAATTCCTGCGTGTGCTTCGGCGCACGCTGGGTCCAACGCTGGAAACCAAACGGTTTACCATACTCTAACAGAGCCATCTCTGCTACTTCATGAGCAAGATCATAGATATCTTTGCCTTCGGTCTCTACACCCCACTCTTTTGCGATACGGATCAGTTTATCCGGATCTTTTACTTTATAAGCCCCATCCGGAGCAGACGCATACAGAGTATGGCAGATCTCACGTCCGTGATCAGAGTGAGTTGCAGCTCCGCCTGCGGTAAATTTCAAATAGTTACGTCCTACGATACCATGAGCGTCACATCCGCAGATTCCTCTCGGAGCCTTCGGAGTGATACGGCACGGACCCATAGCACAGATACGGCAGCAGATACCCTGCTCGCCAAATTTACAATGTGGTGTCTGGTTCTTAACACGGATCTGCCATGCGTCAGCGCCAACTTTTGCGCCAGTCTCAAGCAGTCTATTTGTAGCGGCTTCGAACTCTTCAACTGTTGTTAATTTAAAGTCTCCCATATAAATCTCCTTTACGCAGCCGGGCTTTTACAGCTCCAGGCTGTCAATAATCTTATACAATGCCTGTCTAACAGGATTATCTGACGGAAGCCCCGTCGTCGGGGTGCCTGCACTGTCGTATTCATATACGCCGTCATCATGAGGTACAACCCCGAAAAGTGTGAGTTCCTGTTTACGGATCTCTTCCTGAACACCTTCATTCAGTACGCCTCCAGGCGCACGGTTCACTATCAGACCGACTTTTTTTGGCTTCAGCCCGCATTCCGGAATCAGTCTGGCAATTCGTCCGACTGCCTGGATTCCCCTGCGGGAACAGTCACTTACCAGGATCACAGCATCCACACCGGGTAAAATCCCCCGGCTGATATGTTCCATACCAGCTTCGTTGTCGACAACAACATAATTATAGTGCTGCGAACGCTTGGCTACCTGAGCGGTCAACAGGCCGTTAACAAAACAATAGCAGCCTTTACCCTGTGTGTGACCCATTACAAGCAGATCATAATCATCCTCTTCCACAAGCGCAGAATCAAACTTAAATTCGGTATATTCCTGTTTTGATACACCCGGAGGAATTGGGCTTTTATCAACCAGTTCCGCCTTGGCGACTTCTTCACGGATATCTCCCAGAGTCATATCCACTTCCACGCCAAGCACCTCGTTCAAATTTGAATTGGCATCTGCGTCAACCGCGAGGATGGGTCCTTTCTTTTTTTCTACTAAATACTGAATCAGCATACCGGTCAGTGTGGTCTTACCCACGCCTCCCTTGCCTGCTACTGCAATTGTCTGCGGCATATTGTCATCTCCTAAAATCTTACTGTCTTTTTTCATACATAATAAATGTACGTTTTCCGAAATCTGTCGATGACCCCGGATATTTCTTGAAATACTGTTTTCTTTCCTGCTGCCTCTGCGTCAGACGGTTCTCTATCAAACGGCATCAAAAAGCCCCGCCTCCTGGGAATGACCTCACAAAACCTGTGTAGGATCACGCAGCTGCTGCGGGAAAAATTCCCCTTTGATGGTGGCTGCCTGATCTGTGATCAGCATAATACGCTTTGATCCACAACTTCTGTTTCATTGCTCCTGGCAGCCGCACCGCTATCTACCTCCATTCTATATATAAATTTGCAATTGAAACCTATTCTTCTGTGCAGTTGATTTTCACAACTGAATTCGCAAGATCTACCATGGAAATAGTACCTTCCACCGTAATCTCGCCGCCCATAATATCGCGGATACGGACTATATTGCCCTCCACGTCCAGGCGGCTTGCGTTTTTGATCAGGATGCTTTCGCTCTCCTTTTTCTTTCCATATACTGTTGCAAGACACATTGGACTATCCCTCCTGATTCCGGTTTACTGCACCAGTGAAAGTGCGATTGACAATCTCATATTGCCTTTTTCAAAGTCCTCTACGCCTTTCTCTATCTGAGCGGCAGCGTCATCTCTGCCCTGCTCCCTTAAGTGCTTTGCAATGACAGCAAGCTCCTGTGCATGGTGTTTATTGTGGTCCAGCATATATGCCAATACCGCCGTATCCTCATCCTGTGGCTGCGCACCATGATCATGGCCGCATCCGCAGTGGTCGTGAGTATGACCGTCGCATCCGCAGTGGTCATGATTATGCTCATGCTCATGGCCTTCTTAGATCG
>CAJUMT010000097.1:0-5308 GCA_910587495.1 uncultured Lachnospiraceae bacterium
CGAGCCCTTATAGGGCGGATAACAAACCACCGGCTAAGCCGGTGGTGCTGATTGAGGTAATAATATCCTGTCTTTTTAACAATGGGTAAGTGTAAAACATAAAAGAGACGGGGTGATCAATCCCATCTCTTTATACATATGAAAATATTTACTTATAAAGCGAAAAAACACCCCATATCTGGAATGCTTTTCTACCAAAACCCTTTGGTGGACGACATTACAGTCGCCTTACATCCTCATGCACCGTACAAGGGAAATTACTTGGTAACGTAAATATAACATACCATAATAATGTTGTCAAGTACATTTTATACTATTCATCTAATAATAATTTTGTGTCATGATTAGTTGAAAAATCAAATATTTTCCCTCCACAGATGAATGGAAGTAACATTTTTACCGTTTCTTTACTTGTTCTATCATGTTTTTCAAGATTTCTATAAAATGTATTGGAAATAAAATCTATTAACTGAATCATAGGGTGGTTTTTAGAATCTGTATATTTGACATCCACAGTACGGCATAAAGGATTCATAACGGTAAAATGCTGTTCCAAATAACCATCCAATGTATACTTCGCATCCGTAGAAATATTTTGTTCGTCGATCAAAATTCTTATATCTCTTGTGTTTTTAGAATATTTACTACAATGTCTAAACATATTATCTAAATAGAGCTGCAATATGTAATTGAATGTTCTTGCATGATTTTTTATGAATTCATCTGTGGTATAAGTGTTATCCAAAACAATAATGCCTAATTCAAAATCATCTGAACAATTTCTTATTATGCGGTCATAAATAGCTTTCTTTTTTGTTTCGGATAACTTACTTCCTTTTATTTCTCCATTTTTTTCTAGCATTGTTTTATATTTTGGATTTTGTATAAGGGATGCAATTCCTTTCTGAAAATATCTTTGTAACCTACTATACTTGCGTGTAAATAAGATAGCTATAACAAAGTATCGATTATATGATATATTGGTTTTTGTTATACTGCCAGATTCATCAATGAACATGGATAAATCTTCATAGATTAAAGTTTTCGTATTTTCCATAATTGTTTCTCCGCAAAAGTATATAATCCATTTACATTATATACCAAATTATAATAGAAATCTATCAAAGCATTTCTTGAATTTTCGCAGTGTTATTCATAAAAATTCAACTTTATCCATTCTGTGCGTTTTTTTATATTATACCACAACAGTACTAAAATACAATAGATATTTGTGAGTAACTATACTTTCTGAACTGCCGGGGAAAGAGATCCGCTCATTGTAAAACCGCATTTCTTTTAGGGATTTGCGAAAAAATTTAAGCATCGGTGCTGTATGTTCTGTTTGCTGTGAGTATGAAAAGTACATACAGGCCTGCATCGGCATATCGACAGCTGAATAAAGACTTTACACTTTAGCTGATTATTGTTATGATAAAAGTACATGTAAACGGCGTGTTTAAAAAACGAACAAGCGGAAAAAATTCTAAATTTCTATTGCTTTTTCTGTGCTAATATAATACAATAAGTGTATCGTAAAAAAATATATTGATTGTATGGGGGCGCATATGGGAGACATGGAAATAGCATATCAAAATAAAGACATCACCAGCAAAGTGTTGGCGGAGCATTTCAAAGGGAAGACATTTAAAGTATTCGGGTTGGACTTTCCGCAGATTGAGCGGGTACTTCCGACCAACCTCCCGGCGGTGAAGGCCAATGAACTCCGCCTGGATAACCTTTTTGAACTGGCGGACAGGACTGTGGCGCTCGTAGACTATGAGAGTGATTATGAGGAAGCGGATAAGGTAAAATACCTGAATTACCTGGCCAGGATAGCCGACCGGTATCTGCTGGAAAAGAAGGCGTGTCCGATCCTTAGGATGGTCGTGATCTACACAGGCGACATTATCAGGAAACGGGTAAACGCAGAATATAATATCGGAGCGCTGAGGCTGACGGTGGAACCGGCTTTTCTTTCAGAACTGCCAGGGGAAGAGATCTATCAGCGCCTGAAAAGAAAAGTAGAGCGAGGCGAACGGCTGGATGAGGAAGAAATGATGGAATTTATCATCCTTCCCTTATCATACAGGAAAAAAGAAGAAAAGGAAGAAAAAATTCGCCAGATCGTTGACCTGGCGACCCGGATCAAGGACAGAGAGCAGCAGTTGTTTACATTGTCGGGCATACTGGTGTTCACAGATAAAGTGATCGACAAAGAAATGGCGAAGCGAATAAGGAGGGAAATCGAGATGACGCAGGTAGCACAAATTTTTGAGGAAGAGAAACGACAGGCTTTGACGCAAGTAGCACAGATTTTTGAGGAAGAAAAACGGCAGGCTTTGGCACAGAAGGAAGAAGAGAAACAGCAGGCGCTAAAAGAAAATTCAAAACAGTTTGTGGCCTGGATGATAAAAAATAATTACCCGGCAAAAGAAATCGCAGCAGTAGTACCAAACTATTCCCTGGATGAAGTGGAAAAGCTGAAAACAGAGATTTCAAAAGAAGAAAAAAGGTAATTCATTAGCTAAAATGAAAGCCCTCCGGTTGGAATTCTGGAGGGCTTTTTTGAGATTATAAATGCAGAGTGTTAGCAAGATTTCATTAATACTGGACTATATCAGTTGAAATCAACCTTAATTTTTATTATAATCAAATCAGCAAAATATCAGAGGAGGAATATAGTTTGGGGACAGGAAGGAAGATCCGTATATCCCAGTGTATGATCGTAAAAAATGAAGAAGAGAATATAGAGCGCGCCCTTTCCTGGGGAAAGGGTATCATGTGGGAACAGATCGTGGTGGATACCGGCTCTACAGACTGCACAGTGGAACTGGCCAGGAAAGCCGGGGCGAAGGTCTGTCATTTTCCATGGACGGATGATTTCGCGGCGGCAAAAAATTATGCTATTGCGCAGGCGTCAGGGGAATGGATTGCACTTTTGGACGCCGACGAATATATGCGCTCGGAGGACGCCGAAAAGCTTCTCAAAGTCTTAGAGCAACTGCCTCATGGACGCTTTGACGGAATATCTACAGGGTGGCAGCAGCTGGATGACGAAGGCAGGATCTTTTCTTCCGGTACGCAGATCCGATTCTTCAGGAATGATCCGGACATCCGTTACCGAAGGAGAATCCATGAGCAGCTGGAATGCATATCCGGGCGTGAGCTTCATGTGGGAGACGTGGCGAAGGAACTGTCTATTTTCCACACGGGATACCAGAAAGAAGCTATGGAAAAAAAGGGTAAAGAAGGAAGAAACAAACGGTTGATCAGGCAGGAGTTAGAAGATCATCCGGATGATTATGAGATGTTGGGTTATATGGGAGACGAATGTCTGGCTGACGGCGAGGAGGCGCAGGCGGAAGACTGGTATCGCCAGGCGGTTTTATACATGCCGGAGGATGTAAAAGAAGACAATCAGCGCGCCGCTGTCAGCTTTACCCGGCTTTTAATGCTCCTGGCTGACAGGGAAAAGACGCAGCCGGAAGAGATCCTGAGCGTTTATGCCCAGGCGGTGGAGGCGTTTCCAAAGGAAGCGGATTTTGATTATATTTCCGGGCGGTTTTACGCGAAGCGTGGGCGTGCTAAAGATGCAGCCGTATATCTGGAAACAGCCGTGAAAAAACTGGAAACGTACGGATGCAGTAATAAAGCGCTTCTGCTGGCGGGAAACCTTCTGGAAGCTTACGGCCTGCTGGTAAAGTGCTGTTATGAAGCAGGTGAACTGGAGAAATGTGTCAATTACGGCGTCCAGTATCTAAGATATGATAAGTATGGGATGGACGTGCTGTCGCGGGTGTTAAGGTCGCTCCTTCCCGGTATTGATGAGCATTCCTTTAGGGGGCAGCAGGCGAATCAGGCAGTATTTGATTTTTTGGCGAAGCTTTATGATGTAAAGGATCTAAAAGACCGCCTTTTTCTGGTAAAAGCCGCCCGTATGTCGGATCGGACTGACTTTGCCGCGTATGCGGCGGATCGCCTGTTTACGCCGGAAGAACAGGAAAAATTTAAAGATTATATATAAATAACAGCAACAGCAGCGGCGTTGCGGAACTTAAATCGGGAGGTAGGAGTTTTGAAAAAACCGGACAGAGCAAGAATTTCTCAGTGCATGATTGTAAAAAATGAAGAAAAAGTCATAGAAAAGGCCCTTTCCTGGGGAAAAGGAATCGTGTCAGAGCAGATCGTAGTGGATACAGGTTCCACGGACCGGACGGTGGAAATCGCCGAGCGGATGGGGGCGAAAGTCTATCATTTTGAGTGGATTGATGATTTTGCCGCCGCCAAAAATTATGCTATCGAGCAGGCGCAGTATGAGTGGATCGCTTTTCTGGACGCGGACGAATATTTTCCGCCGGAGGACGCCCTGCGGCTTTTGCAGTGCGTCAAAGACCTGCATGATACTCCGACGAAAGGGATCCTGACCGGTCGTATTAATGTGGACAATACAGGAAAAGTGATGGCGATTAATACACAGCTTCGTGTGTTCCGCAATATACCTGCCATCAGGTATATCAGGCGTATTCACGAACATTTGACTATGCTGGACGGTCAGCCTATGCATCTGTCAGACGCGGTAGCACAGATCAGTATGTACCATACGGGTTATGGCGAGGAGGAAAACGCCAAGAAAGCAGGGCGGAACTTAAAGCTGATTAAACAGGAGATCGAAGACCATCCGGACGACTATGAGATGTGGGGCTATCTTGGCCAGGAATATGAGATCCGGGAGGAGTGGGAAGAGGGGGAAAAGGCATTCAGAAAAGTCATGGAGCTGATGCCGGATTCGGAGAAAGGAAGTTACGATGTGCCTACTTCCCTGGCGGCTCTTCGCCTGTTGGAATGCATCATCCACCAGGAGACAGTGGACGACAACGCGGTGCAGGAGGTCTACCAGATGATCACAAGCGTCTGGCCGGAGGAAGCGGATTATGATTATACGCTGGGGAAATATTATGCTATCAATGATGATTTTGAAAGAGGTGAAAAGCATCTTACCAGAGCGTTGGAACTCCTGGAACGCTATGGAAATACGTCCAAAGCCATGATGCTGTGCGGAGAAATTTTAAGGGCTTATGAGCTGCTGGCTATATGCTGCTATAACAACAGACATTTTTCCGAGTGCGTGCGGTACGCGACGCTGCTATTGCGGGAGGATCCGCAGCTTATGAGTACGGCTATGGTGTTGCTCCGGGCTTTTCGGGATGATGAAGGGACCGCAGCGAAAGGGGAGCAGGGTATCCGGGAGGTTTTGGCTTTTCTGGAGAATTTCTACGACCTTCATTCATTAAAAGACCGCATGTTTGTC
>CAJUMT010000097.1:5318-12152 GCA_910587495.1 uncultured Lachnospiraceae bacterium
GACTGGAGTTCAGACGTGTGCTCTTCCGATCTACCGCATGTTTGTCTTAGGAGCCGCCCAGGCGGCGCAGTATCCTGGGCTGATTCTCGCAATCCGCAGCTTGTTCACCCCGGAAGAGCTGGCAGCCATAGACCAGGCCATGAGCCGCAGATGAAAGGAATTTTCTCATGATATCCCAGTGCATGATTGTAAAAAATGAAGAAAAAAATATAGAAAAGGCCCTTTCCTGGGGGAAGGGGATCGTATCGGAGCAGATCGTGGTGGATACCGGCTCCACGGACCGGACGGTGGAGATCGCAAAAAAGATGGGGGCGAAGGTCTATGATTTTGCATGGATCGACGACTTTGCTGCGGCGAAAAATTATGCTATCGAGCAGGCGCAGTATGAGTGGATCGCTTTTTTGGATGCAGACGAATATTTTCTTCCCGAAGATGCGGGGAAACTGCCGGCACTTTTGGATGAGATACAGGATACGGTCTATAACGGCGTCGCGACCGGATGGCTGCATCTGGATGCAAAAGGCAATGTGACCCAGGCAGATACCCAGATTCGGATTTTCCGCAACCTGCCCGGGCTTAGATACGAAAGAAGGATCCATGAATACTTGTCTTTGGACCATATTCCTATACGGGTGATTGAGAAGGTAAATGATCTTGCTATCTATCATACAGGCTATGCGGAGGCGGCGCAGAAAAAAAAGATGGCGAGCAGGCGGAATCTGAACCTTCTTCTGGCGGAAGTAAAAGACCATCCGGACGACTATGAAGCGTGGGGATACCTTGGCAATGAATATGACGCCATGGAAATGTTTTCCCAGGCAAAAGAAGCGTTTCAAAAAGCTATCTCGCTGATGCCGGAAGTACTGGTGGAAGGACGCCACGGAGCGGCGGCTTTGACTTTTCTCAGGCTTTTAAATCTGCTGGCTTTTCGCGAAAAAGGCAGCGAAGAAGAGCTGCTTGCTGTATATAATCAGGCCATCCGTCATATGCCCAAAGAAGGGGACTATGATTACCTCATAGGAGAGTATTACGCTACCAACGGCAATTATCAGAAAGCGGAATATCATCTGCGGCGCGCGCTGAAGATCCTGGAAACCTATGGAAACATGGTTTTGTCCGCCGTTGTTTCGGGAAAAATCATGAAAGCATATGAGCTGCTTGCAATCTGCTGTTTTAACAATCAGAATCTGGCGGACTGCGTAAAATTTACAACGGCGCTTCTGAAAGAGAATCCGTATCTGATGAGCACGCTGGTGCTGCTTGTGTCTGCCTTTGGCCGGGACGAATCCACCACCAAAGCAGGCGTTTCGGGAGCCGCGCAGGTGGCGGCGTTCCTTGGGAGCAATTTTTACAATTTCCAATCTCTTAAAGACCGCCTGTTCGTCCTGCGGGCTTCTATGGCGGCAGGATATGAAGCGCTGACCTCGGTCATGAGAGGAACATTCACGGCGCAGGAGTTAGTGGCTGTGGACAAATCTTTAAGCGCGGAAAGCCAGGAAAATGTTTTGCCTGCGGCTGAAAAGGCGCGAAGAAAGCTTCGGATCGTTTTATTCTATTCAGAAGTGGAATCTTTTAATTTCTTTACAGACCAGCTGGACGGTGAATTTAGAAAACGGGGGCATAAGACATATATTTTTGATCTCAGGATGCCTTCCGAAGAAAATGTACATTCCAGGACACATTTTGAACATTTCCTGTCAGAAGGCGTAGATATGGCTGTCTGCTTTGACGCATTAGGAATAAGAGAAGATCTGTATCCTGGGATTAACCAACTCTGGGATCAGCATCAGGCGGCTGTCATGGACATCTTTATGGATGCGCCAACCCGATTTTTCCCTGCTTTTATGGCGCCGCCGCAGCGTTATTGCATGTTCTGCTGCGATCGGGATCATGTGGATTATATGAAAAAATACTATGGAAAAACTGTGGAAAACGTCGTTTTTATGCCCCATGCAGGCGTTATGCCTGCAGAAGATACAGAGGCGGTTCCTTATAAAGAGCGGAAATACGATATCCTGTTTTGCGGCACATACTATCGCCCGGAAGATAAATTCGCTGATTTGAAACAGGAACTTGCCCAGGCCTTTCCGGGAGATACGGCCATGTATCAGTTTTATGAATATATGTACCAGAATTTAAAAGAGGATTCGAGCCTGAGCATGGAAAAAGCGGCGCTTGTAACGGCGTCCAGGATTGGATGGACGATTCCGGAGGATTTTATGGAAGCTTTGATGTACTGCGGGGAATCCATAGACTGGGCTGTGCGCATGTACCAAAGAGAGCGTGTGATAGCCGCCCTTGCGGACGCGGGGTTTGAAGTGCATCTTCTGGGGAGAGGATGGGAGAACCATCCCTGCGCAGGGCGCGCCAACGTACACCGTATTGACGACCGCATTCCGTATGGACAGACCCTTTCGTATATGGCTGATGCGAAGATCACCCTGAATGTGATGCCGTGGTTCAAAAATGGCACGCATGACCGTATCTTTAACGCGATGCTGCAGCGTTCGATACCTCTTACGGATGCGAGCGGCTGGATCAGAGAGCATTTTACGGATGGGACAGATATTGCCCTGTACGATCTGGAACATTTGGACAGGCTGCCGGAAATCGCGGCGCGCCTTTTAGAAGACGAGAGCTATGCGGCGTCCATGATAGAGGCGGGTTATAAAAAAGCTGCAGAAAGTTTTACATGGTCTGACTGTGCAGAGCGGCTGCTGGAAGCTTTTGATGCGTCGGATGCAGGATAGGGGATGAACATGGAACAAAAAGAGTTTTGCGATTATTTATCAAGCTATGAAAGCATGTCCTATATGGCAAAAACATACAGATATGAAGAAATACTGACACAGGCTGCGGCCCTGATGCAGGTTGACCGTATGGATCTGGAGTATTATCCTGTCATAGAGCGGGCCGAAGAAAGGCTGAAAGGGCTGTATCAGTATGCCCTTAAAGATTTCCTGAAACATATCCTGCACTATGACAAATTGTATGAACGGTTTGAAGATAATACTTCCCGGGTTGTTTTTGCCAACCTGATCGGTTATCGGATCGTTCCGGCTCCGTCGTTCTTAGAGCAGGCGTATAACATTTCTTTAGAAAATGACTTTCCGGGAAAGGGCTTTTTTGAGGAAGTCACATCCTTTGAGAAGAATACAGAGTGGATCAAGGACGGGACTTCCAGAATCCTCTTTGATGTGGGAAAAGGTATTTCGGATGTGTGGGTGAAACCGGCGCTGCTTGATATGGTCTGCTCTGGTTACCGCCTGTTCCTGCGGTGCGAAAGCTTCGGGGAGGAATGCAGGTCAGTCTTCTATGCTTTGCCGCCGGAAAGTGTGGTAGACAAAACATACAAACGGCTTTGGCAGGCAAGGAAACCCAAAAGAATCGTGGCGTTAGCGCCCTATGAGAGAGGGTGGAGCAACGCGGAGCTGGTAAAAGACTGCGGCGTGATCCCGTACCTGCTGTATAAAAACCATGGCTGTGACGTCACCATGGTGGGAGCGCCAGGCGCGGGGTATACGAACCTTAAATATATCGAAGGCGTAAAGATGGAATTTCTGCCGGACGGAACCGTAGATGCCAAGACGGAGTATATACGAAAAGAAGCAAGAGAGATTGACTGCCTGATCCTTCGGGGGGCATATCCGGATTACCTTCCTGTAGTGGATGCCTATAAAATATGCAATGCAAACGGAAAAGTGTTCCTTCCGCTGGACGCCAACTCCCTTTATATGGACAGGATTCAGTGGACCGACCCGAATTTCAAAAGATTTATGGAGCAGTGCGATGTGATCAGTACATCCGGGCTTGCCATGCAGAAACATCTGAACGAAAAGTGGCCGTGGGTGATCGAGCATATTCCCAATGGATTTTATCAGTTTTTTGACGGAGAATGTAAACCGATATTTGATAAGAAAGAAAATATCATACTGACGGCAGGAAGACTGGGAAGCGAACAAAAGGCGACCCATGTGCTTCTGGAAGCGTTTGCGGAGGCTTCCGGGCAGCTTCCGGGCTGGGAACTTCACCTGGCCGGGAGCGTGGAGGAAACATTTGAAGAATATCTGGACAAGTTCTGGGAGATATATCCGGATTTAAAAGAACGCATCCGTTTTCTGGGGCATATCACGGACAGGGAGACGCTTTATAAAGAATATTTAAAGGCGAAGATATTTGCCCTTACTTCCGTCTGGGAAGGCGGTACGCCCAATGTGGTTGCGGAAGCGCTGTATGCCGGGGATGTGATCGCCATAACAAAGATTGACGAGTATGAGGAAGCTACAGACGGCGGGCGTTGCGGCATGGCGGTCGGAATCGGAGATCCGGCGGAATTTAAGAATATTCTGGTCAGCCTGTGCAAGGAGAAGGACTTAGAAGCAATGTCCCGCCATGCATATGCATATGCTATGGATCATTTTAATATGGAGCGCGCGGTGGAAAAAATGTACTGTCTGATATTCGGAGAGGAAGCATAGTATGGGAGATTTGATCTACAAAGAGAATCAATTTTTTTACATCGAACAGGGAAGGGAGCGGCTTTTGCTGGACTGCGGAGACTATCTGTCCAATAAGAGCAGAATTTCCATGCATAGCCTGCAAGGTCAGAATTTCCGTACCATACCGGAACTTCTGGCGGAATTGATGGAAGAGGGACCATGCAGAAATGACGACGCTTTTGCGGCAGCGTTACTTGACGTCCTTCTGGCCGCCCGCCTGATTCGGACTTCTCAGCCGGTCAGGATGCTGGAATACGGCTGCCTGGGCGGAAAGCTAAGCTATTACCTGGCCAGCGTTGCAGGCGCATTCTGCGAAGAATCTTCCCTTGTCTGCGCCTGCGACCGGATGGATCTGGAATGGATGGAACAGATATCAGCTGTAAAAAAACTTCCGAAGGTCAGCTTTCTGGCGGGAGATTACGGAGATTTGCAGTTGCAGAAAGAGTATTTTGACATTATACTGATCAATGGGACGGCAGATTTTACAGATCCGTGTAAAGTGGTTTCGGACGCCTTAAAGCTTGCGTCCGGGGACGGTATCCTTCTATGCTACGCGGACGCGTCGCCGCTTTTAGAAGAAACATTTAAACTTTTTTTTGAAAGAGACAAAAGAGAAGACTATGAGATAGCGCCTTTTACCAGGCTTATGTGCGCCGGAGCAAAAGACCGGTGCTTTACGCCCCGGGATGAGGAACAGGATTTTGAAAAACTGGCAGAAGAACATCTGCGCCAGGCTGCAGATTTACTCATGGGAGGTACAAAAGATGGCAGGGAACAGGCAGATATGCTGCGTGTTTTAAGACAGGATACGAAAACAGCGGCTGCCATCGGGAGCGTGGGACTTAAGTTGCGGTTACAGGAACAAAAAGAGAAATTAATGGACTTTGATTTCATGTGATAAGAAAGCCAGGGGCTTTTGGCGGTAGTTTGCCGAAGCCTCTGGCTTAAACTTTTATCTTTTATGATGCGGCGTATCGCGCACCGTGCTGCATGCTTTGCTGAGGGCCGTCAGCATTTCAATCTTGAATTTATTTTCATAATAATTCAACACCGGAGAGAAGGAACGCTTTCCGATGACCACATATTTGGCAGGAAGCGCCGTCAATGTCAGCGCGCGGACATCCGCATTACAGCGCTTGCAGGTACATACATTGTACTGCTTCATAAAGCCGCTGATATCCTGTTTCAGAAGAAGTTGTTCCATCACGTTGACAAAGTGAAATTCATCATCGCCTGACTGTTCCTGCATATCGTCGATATCTTCCAGCTGGATCTGTTCTTCTTCCGGCGCCGTTTCTTCTGCCTGGGGCGTGCTCTGTGCCGGAGTTTCCTGTACGGGTGCGGGTTCCGGGACGTCCTGCGCCTGCACAGGATCTGGGGATGCAGGCTCCTGCGCCGGTGCGGCAGCAGGTTCCGGCGTCTGCACAGGTTCTTTTTCTTCCGGCGCTTCCGCGCGTTCGCGCTCAAGTTCTTCAGAAAGATTATTCAGGATCTCCTGGGACACCCGGTCATTGCGGCTGCTTTCATCGACAACAGTGACTTTTTTCACCCCTGCGCCGCTTTTTGCTCCATCGGAAGCGGTATCACCCATATCGGAAGAAGTTCCGTGTGTCAAAAGATCCAGTACATGTGAAGTTTTATTTGTTTTCTTAGCCATTGTCTGACTCCTCCTTGTTTAAATCTAAATGAATGGCCGGCGCGATCTCGCGGATAAATTCCAGATAATCCAGCACTGCGCCTGAACGGATATTATATGTGAAAATGCTCTCGCCGTGGGCAGGGGCTTCTGCAATAGCCACTCCCGCGCGGATCTTTGTATCAAATACTTTTGAGCCGATCTGCTCCGCAAGCTGGTTGGCCATATCCAGAACATCCCGGGACAGAAGCGTACGCTTGTTGAATCGGTTCAATAGGATTCCCAATACATTGAGATTCGGGTTGAAAGAGCTTCTTACGGATTCTATAGTCTCTTTTAACTGCGCAAGCCCCACCAGACTTAATATATCGGAAGCCATGGGGATGATCAGATGATCGGAGACAGAATAGGCATTGACAGTCAAAAGGTTCAAAGCCGGCGGTGTATCTATGATCACATAATCATACCGATCGACCACAGGCGCAATGGCATTTTTCAGAATATATTCCCGCCTGCCGGGAATATGTTCCAGACCATTGCTGCTCAGACTGATGTCGGAGACCAAAAGATCGCAGGTCTCGCCTTCCACAAGAGCTTCCTGGACCGGGACAGAGCCGTTCAGGACATCCAGGATTGTGTGTTGGCTCTCCCGGCCTCCACCAAGACAAAACCCCAGATTGCCCTGGGGATCCAGGTCAA
>CAJUMT010000098.1 GCA_910587495.1 uncultured Lachnospiraceae bacterium
GCTCCAGATTGCCACGGATAAAATCATGGTCCGGATGCCCAAGACAAAGCGGGGAACCACCGAGATTGAGAATTACTATGCAGCGGATGTGGCGAACACATACCAGGTGACTCCCGCGCAGATCATTGAATTGAAAGCGCTGATGGGAGATTCCTCTGACAATATTCCGGGAGTACCGGGGATTGGGGAAAAAGGAGCTACCAATTTGATTACCACTTATGGGAGTATAGAGAACGCTTACGCCCATGTGGAAGAGATTAAACCCAACCGGACGAAAGAAGCTTTAAAAAATCATTATGATATGGCGGTCATGAGTAAGGAACTGGCTACTATCTGCGTGGAAGCGCCCATATCTTTTGATTGGGAGCAGGCAAGATACACGAATCCCTATACGCCTGAAGCCTACGAACAGTGCCGAAAACTGAATTTTAAAAAGCTTCTGGACCGTTTTGACCGGGCGACTGCCCTGGCGCAGGCAGAACCCGAAGCCAAAAGAGTCACAGACTTAAGCGAGGCGGAGGAAATATTTGCTAGGGCAAAAGCGCAGGAAAAAATTGCTTTTGAAATTTGCAGGCAGGAGAAAGAAAACAGTCTGACGCTTACCCTGTCAGATTCCGGAATGATGATGACGGAGCAGGAGACAGGTATATCACTGGCTCTGTCCGATACAGAAGCGTATTATGTTGTGGCGGAAGGATTTTTGACGGAAACTTATCTGTTTGACTGCCTGAAAGAGATCGTGGAACATGTGCCTCTGTGTGCGTCTTCGGACGTGAAAAGTCTGCTAAGTCATATGCGGCCGATTCATACAGAGCATATGTTTGACATAGAGATTGCCGCTTATCTTGTGAATCCTTTGATGAGCAGCTATGCTCATGACGATCTGGGCAGGCCTTATGCCGCTTTGACGACCTGGAAGAGAGCTTCGGAACTTTTGAAAAAGCTGGAAGAAATGGATATGAAGGCGTTGTTCTATGAGATCGAGATGCCGTTGGTATTTACGCTCTATGATATGGAACAGGCTGGCATACGGGTCAATGGAGAGGAATTAAGAGCTTATGGAGAAGCGTTGACCGGCAGGATTTCAGAGTTGGAACGGAAAATTCATGAGGCGGCAGGAGAGCCTTTTAATATCAATTCTCCCAAGCAGCTTGGCGTGATCCTGTTTGACAAACTGGGGCTTCCCAACGGGAAAAAGACCAAGACAGGATATTCTACTTCTGCGGAAGTGCTGGATAAACTGGCGGCGGAATATCCGATCGTACAGGATATTCTGGAATACAGGCAGCTGACGAAACTTAAATCTACCTATGCGGATGGTCTGGGCGCGTGTATTGCAGAAGACGGAAGGATTCACAGTAAGTTTAATCAGACCATTACCGCCACAGGGCGTATCAGCAGTACGGAGCCGAATCTTCAAAATATTCCTGTGCGTATGGAACTGGGAAGGCTGATCCGTAAAGTATTTATTCCCGCAGAGGGCTGTGTGTTTGTGGATGCGGATTATTCCCAGATTGAGCTTCGGGTGCTGGCTCATATGTCCGGGGATGAAAAGCTGACAGAAGCGTACCATCAGGCGGAAGACATCCACAGGATCACGGCGTCTCAAGTGTTTCACATACCTTTTGAGGAAGTGACGCCGCTGCAAAGACGCAACGCCAAAGCGGTTAATTTTGGGATTGTATATGGAATCAGCTCTTTTGGTCTGTCCCAGGATTTAAGCATATCTAAAAAGGAAGCCCAGGAGTATATCGATCGGTATTTTGAGACCTATCCGGGTATTAAAGGCTTTTTGGACGGTCTAGTGGAGCATGCAAAAGAGCAGGGATATGTGTCTACCATGTATCAGAGACGCAGACCAATACCAGAGCTTAAATCCTCCAATTATATGCAGCGCTCTTTTGGAGAGAGGGTGGCGATGAACTCCCCCATCCAGGGGACGGCTGCCGATATCATCAAGATCGCCATGATACGGGTGCATGACCGTCTCAAAGAAGAAGGACTTGCATCTCGCCTGATTCTTCAGGTACATGATGAACTGCTGATCGAAGCGCGTCTGGAGGAAGTAGAACAGGTCGAACGGATTTTACAAGAAGAGATGCAGCAGGCGGCAAAATTAAGCGTGCCTTTGGAGATCGACATGCATCGGGGAAACGACTGGTATGAGGCAAAATAGATGAAAATAATAGGAGTGACCGGTGGGGTCGGAGCAGGAAAAAGTACCGTGCTGATGTACCTGACCAGACAGTACAAAGCAAAAGTGATGCAGGCGGATGAGATAGGACATGAAGTCATGGAACCGGGCAGGGAGGCGTATCAGAAAATCCTGTCTGTTTTCGGAGAAAATATTCTGTCCGAAGACGGGTATATTGACAGAAAAGCGCTGGGGCATATCGTGTTTTCAGATCAGGAAAAGTTAAAAGAATTAAACGCTATTATTCATCCGGCGGTAAAAGAAGAGATTCTTCGCCGCCTTGCCAGGGCAAAAGAAGCAGGGGAAACATATGCAGTGGTGGAAGCTGCACTATTTTTGGAAGAAAAATATGATGCATTCTGCGACGAAACGTGGTATATTTATACGAATGAGGAACGAAGGCGGGACAGGCTTAAAAAGTCCCGCGGTTATACCGACGAGAGGATTGATCAGATCTTTGAAAATCAGAAGACGCATGAAGAATTCTTAAGCCGGTGCAGGTTTGTTATAGATAATAATAAGGCGCAGGAGGATACATGGCGCCAGATTGACAGAAGGATGAAGCGATAAATGAGATTATGCAGCATAGCCAGCGGCAGCAGCGGGAACTGCATTTATACAGGCAGTGATACGACCCATCTGTTGGTGGATGCGGGTTTAAGTGCGAAAAAGATTGAAGAAGGACTTAAAAAGCTTAAGCTGGATGGTAAAGATATTCAGGGGCTTTTGATCACTCATGAACATGCAGACCATATCAAAGGGGTGGGTGTTCTGGCGCGCAGGTATGGATTTCCGATCTATGCAACAAAGGGAACCATTGATCGGATGAAACGTACGAAAAGTCTGGGAGCCGTGGACAGCGGATTGTATCATGTGATCCGGGCGGATCAGCGTTTTATGTTGGGAGATGTGGAAGTGGAACCTTTCAAAATATCCCATGATGCGGCAGAGCCGGTAGCATACCGTTTCTGGTGCGGAAAGAAGAGCGCGGCGGTGGCTACGGATATGGGCGTGTATACAGATTACATAGTGGAGCGGTTAAAAGGCGTGGACGCGCTTTTATTAGAAGCGAATCATGATATCCAGATGCTTGAAGTGGGGCCGTATCCATATGAGCTGAAACAGAGGATTTTAGGCAGTAGAGGCCATCTGTCCAATGAAAGCGCAGGGCAGCTTTTATGCCGGATTTTGCATGATGGGCTGAAACGGGTGTATTTGGGGCATCTCAGTAAAGAAAATAATTATGCAGAACTGGCCTATGAGACAGTCAGGCTGGAAATACGGCTGGAGCCTGTAAAGTATCAGCCGGAGGATTTTGATATCCAGGTGGCGGGCAGAGATGCATGTTCGGAAATTTGTGAATTTTAAAAACAGCGGAGGCAAATAATGAAGAAACTGATTATTACGGTGGTAGGGCATGATACGGTAGGTATCATTGCGAAGGTATGTACTTATCTGGCGGAGAATGAGGTGAATATTTTGGATATTTCTCAGACGATCGTAGATGGGTATTTTAACATGATGATGGTGGTGGACGCGGGGAAGACGGCTGATGTGGCAAAGCTTTCTAAAGAGTTGGGAATCCTGGGTGAAGAGATCGGCGTGGTGATCCGCTGCCAGCATGAAGATATTTTTAATATGATGCATCGCGTATAAGAAGGGGATGAAAGTATGATCAATATCAGCGAAGTACTTGAGACCAATAAGATGATCGAGCAGGAAAACCTGGATGTGCGTACGATTACATTAGGCATCAGCCTGATGGACTGCATCGATGCAAACCTTGCTACGGTAAAGAAAAATATTTATGAAAAGATCACGTCAACGGCTAAGGATCTGGTGGCTGTGGGGCAGGCAATAGAAGCAGAATATGGGGTTCCTATTGTAAACAAACGTATTTCTGTGACGCCCATGGCTCTGGTAGGAGGCGCAGCCTGTAAAACTTCGGATGATTATGTGGAGCTTGCGAAAGTCTTAGATCAGGCTGCGAAAACCGTAGGTGTAAATTTCCTCGGCGGATTTTCCGCCCTGGTATCCAAAGGAATGACAAAAAGCGACGAGCTTTTGATGCATGCAATTCCAGGAGCGCTTGCGCAGACAGAGCGGGTGTGCAGTTCGGTAAACGTAGGCTCTACCAAAACCGGTATTGACATGGATGCGGTAAAACTCATGGGAGAGATTATAAAAGAAACCGCGGAACTTACCAGGGAGGAAGATTCTCTTGGCTGTGCCAAACTGGTCGTTTTTTGCAATGCGCCGGATGACAACCCTTTTATGGCGGGCGCTTTTCATGGGGTGACGGAAGGTGACGCGGTGATCCATGTGGGTGTCAGTGGTCCGGGTGTCGTGAAGACCGCCTTGGCCAAAGTACGCGGTGAAAATTTTGAAGTATTGTGCGAGACGATTAAAAAGACAGCTTTTAAGATCACACGCGTGGGGCAACTGGTAGCGCAGGAGGCTTCCCGGCGCCTTGGCATTCCATTCGGGATTATTGATCTTTCCTTGGCTCCGACGCCTGCCATCGGTGACAGCGTAGCGGAGATCTTACAGGAGATCGGACTGGAGCGGGCGGGCGCGCCGGGCACCACAGCGGCGCTGGCGCTTTTAAACGATCAGGTGAAGAAGGGCGGTGTGATGGCATCCTCCTATGTGGGAGGATTAAGCGGTGCGTTTATACCGGTCAGCGAGGATCAGGGGATGATTGACGCCGTGCAGGCGGGCGCGCTGACGCTGGAAAAACTAGAGGCCATGACCTGCGTCTGTTCTGTAGGCCTTGATATGATCGCGATCCCGGGCGATACGACGGCGGCTACTATTTCAGGCATTATTGCAGATGAGATGGCGATTGGTATGGTGAACCAGAAGACGACAGCTGTACGTCTGATTCCTGTGATTGGGAAAGGCGTGGGCGAAATAGTGGAATTTGGCGGACTTTTGGGTTACGCGCCTGTTATGCCTGTCAACACTTTTTCCTGCGATACATTTGTAAACCGGGGCGGCAGGATACCGGCGCCCATACACAGTTTTAAAAATTAAAAACACGAATATCCGCAAAACTCTTTGTCTGTCCTATATCTGTTGTGGCCGGCAAAGAGTTTTTTGTGTGCTAAAATATGCAGGTTGGGGCGGGATTTTGACAGGTTAAAGCCAAAGGGATTGCGTGGAAGAAAAAAATAATTTATACTGTCCAAAAGAAAAAGCGGGGTGGAACATTGAAGATCAGGATAGAAGAAGATGCTTCTCTGGATGAGATGGAGATCACCATACGGTGCCGACAGACCAATGACGCAGTCATACGGATGCTGGAAAT
This sequence comes from uncultured Lachnospiraceae bacterium, assembly GCA_910587495.1. GTDB lineage: Bacteria > Bacillota > Clostridia > Lachnospirales > Lachnospiraceae > Hominiventricola. The sequence goes on from CAJUMT010000098.1 coordinate 5,505, forward strand.
GCTTCGGATGACGGACAGAAAACTGACAGGTCATCTGGGAAACCAGACCTATATCCTGGACGTGGGCCAGATTTTGTATATCGATACGGTGGAGAAACGCACATTTTTATATACGCAGACAAACGTATACGAAACGCCGCTGCGTCTGTACGAACTGGAAGAGCGTCTGGAAAGCTGTGATTTTTTTCGCGCCTCCAAGTCGTCCATCATTAACTTTAATCAGATTCAGTCTTTAAAATCCGAGTTTGGCGGAACCATGCAGGTGACCATGACAAACGGCGAATGCCTGAATGTATCCCGTCAGTACGCGAAAACGATCAAGGAAAAGCTGGGGTGCCTGTGATGAAATATGTAATGAGATGCTATCGTATTCTAAAACCTGTGTGTATCCACACATCTTATATATTTACGTTGCTGACTGTATTCTATCTGGCTGCTTACAGTCTGTCAGGGAAGCAGATTCCTTTTTCAGCCGGACTGCTGTGGGGGCTTCTGGCATTTTCAGTAGTAAGCGCAGGCCTTTGGAAGCTTTTTCTGGACTCTAAACCCTTCCATCGCATTCCTTATGCGCTGCGTCTGGTATTATATCTGTGCGGCGTGGCCTTGTGGGCCTGTGTGGATTTATATTTCTTAAAATCTCTGCACCAGGCAGGGATTGGTAAAAATGTCGGTATTCTTGTGCTGGCAATTGTTCTTCTTTGCTGCGTGTGCCTGGAACTGTTTAATCGGTATCGGACCCATATGTATAATAAATTGCTGAAAAATTATAAAAATAGTAGAAAGGGCAGGCAGAAGTTATGATTGGTAAAATCCGGACGATTTTTTCCAGGAAGCAGAAAATGAAATTTATCGTGTTGTTTTTCATCTTGTTTGGCGGTTCTTTGCTGGAATTTATGGGAGTCTCCCTGATCCTCCCATTCGTTCAGCTTGTGATGGACCCGGGAGCGGTCGAAAACGGTTGGCTGGCCGCCCTGAACCGTTCGGGAGACGAACTGCTCTTTCTGACGGGAGTTCTTCTGATGGCAGTCTATATCCTGAAAAATGTATACCTGCTGGGCATGAAATATGTGCAGGTTCGCTTTATCTTTAATAACCGGTTGGAACTGTCCGCGAGGTTGATGAAAAGCTATATGAAAAAGCCGTATACTTTTCATCTGGAGAAAAATTCTTCGGAAATTTTAAGAAGTGTGACAACGGATGTGAACAATCTGTATGATCTATTGATGGACGTTATTGACCTGATCTCCCGTTTGCTGATGATCGGGATGCTGGGCATATTTTTAGCCTGCAAAGATCTGTTGCTTACGCTGGCGACCGTCATGCTGTTGGGATTATGCTCTTTCATGTATTTTCAGGTTATGAGGAAACGCACCCAGGCGTACGGAAGGCAGAATCAGCTGTACAACAGCCAGATGATCCAGGCGGTCAGCCAGGCTTTGGGCGGAATCAAGGAGATCAAGATCCTTGCAAGGGAAGACTATTTTGTGCGGGCTTATGTGGAAAACGGAAGGTGCTATGCTTCCAGCCTGAAAAAAAGCCGGATTTTTCAGTTTATGCCGGGGTATCTGATCGAGACGGCATGTGTCTGCGGCGTATTGGGCATCGTGCTGTACCGGCTTAATGGCGGGACGCAGGCGCAGGAATTGATTCCGCAGCTTTCGGTATTTGCCGTGGCGGCGTTTCGGCTTCTTCCTTCCGTGAACCAGGTTAATCATCTTATGAGCCGGATTTTATTTTTAATGCCGTCTGTGGATAAAATATATGAAGATTTGAAAGAAGCAGGCGAAAAGGAGGTGGAAAAGCAACAGGAAAAAGAAACAGAACGGTTTTTAAAAGCGGAAACTGTCAGTTTCAGAAATGTTTCATTTAGTTATCCGGGGTCGAAAAAAGAGATATTAAAAAATGTGTCTGTGGAAATTCCGCTCAAGAGTTCTTTTGGATTTATAGGAGGGTCCGGCGCCGGAAAGACGACTTTTATAGATCTTCTGCTGGGACTTTTAGAGCCGGATAAAGGAGGCGTCTTTTATGGAAAACAGAATATCCGTCAATACGCGGAGGACTGGGGCCGTAAACTGGGATATATTCCGCAGAATATTTATCTGGCAGACGATACGATCCGCCGTAACGTGGCATTTGGCATACCGGATTCTCTGATTGAGGAAGATAAAGTGTGGAACGCGCTGGAAAAGGCGCAGCTTGCGGATTTTGTGAGAGGTATGGAAAACGGCCTTAATACCCGGATCGGGGAAGTGGGGGTTCGGCTGTCCGGAGGGCAGCGGCAGCGGATCGGCATTGCGCGTGCCCTCTATCAGGAACCGGAGATTCTGGTGCTTGACGAAGCTACGTCGGCTCTGGATACGGATACCGAACAGGCAGTTATGGAAGCAGTGGAGCATCTGAAAGGAAAATGCACCTTACTTATGGTCGCTCACCGCACAAGTACTTTAAAAGGCTGCGAGAAAATATATCGGGTGGAGGATCAGAAAGTTACGCCAGCGATTGTATGATCTGATCCAGGATAGCGTGGGCTACCTCTTCTTTACGCAAGATGGGAAGTTCGCATATATTGTTTTGCGTAATCAGCGTGACCACATTGGTGTCTGTGCCGAATCCGGCTCCGGCAGTCTTTAAATTGTTGGCGACGATCATATCCGCGTGTTTGCGTTTTAGTTTTTCGCGGGAATTTTCCAGCATATGTTCCGTCTCCATAGAAAAACCGCAGAGAAACTGACCTTCTTTTTTATGTTCGCCTAAATAGCCCAGAATATCTTTTGTGCGTCTGAGGGGGATAGACATATCCCCTTCTTTTTTTTCATTTTTTCCGTGCTGGTCTGCATCGGTGTATAATCCGCTACGGCTGCTGCCTTGATGATGATATCCTGTGTATCGGATCTGGAAGCAACTGCCTGGAACATATCTTCTGCGGATGTAACGGGGATTACATGTACAAAAGGAGGCACGGCAAGGGCTGTAGGGCCGCTGACAAGCGTCACGTCCGCGCCCCGCAGCATAGCGGCGCGGGCGACGGCATACCCCATCTTTCCGCTGGAATGATTTGTGATATAGCGAACCGGATCGATGGCTTCCTGGGTGGGGCCCGCGGTTACGAGTACTTTTTTTCCGGCCAGGTCTTTTTCGCAGGCAATCTCTTTTAGAATATAGGAGAGAAGTTCTTCGGGTTCCGGCATTTTGCCTTCGCCTGTATCGCCACAGGCAAGCCGTCCGCAGGCAGGTTCTATGAGCTGGTATCCGTATGTTTGTAAAATCCTCAGGTTGTCTTTAAGGACAGGATTTTGATACATGGCAGTGTTCATGGCGGGAGAGATCAGCTTGGGGCAGTTACAGGCCATCAGGGTGGTCGTCAGCATATCATCCGCGATCCCGTGAGCTAGTTTGCCGATTACATTAGCGGAGGCGGGAGCGATGATCGCCAGATCCGCGCGCTTAGCCACGGAAATGTGTTCCACTTCAAAAGAAAAGTTCCGGTCAAAGGTATCTGTCAGGCATTTGTTGCCGGTGAGTGTTTCAAAAGTAATGGGATTGATAAAGTGCATCGCGTTTTTGGTCATGATTACCTGTACGTCACAGTGCAGCTTTTTTAACGCGCTGGCCAGGGAGGCGGCTTTATAAGCGGCAATGCTGCCTGTCACGCCCAGCAGGACATTTTTATCTTTTAACATAGAAGGAAACCTCCGGTAATATTTTATTTTATGAAGATTATAATCGTATCCGAAAAAACCGTCAAGCCGATTGCCGCGCCCTTCTTTTCATCCGAAAAAAGATGTGTTATACTATGTACGAGAGGAGGAGTTGTATGACAGGATTGGAACGACGGCAGAAGATCATCCGCATGATTCAGGAAAGCGGGACTCCGGTCTCAGGAAAAGAACTGGCAAAAACCTGTGACGTGAGCCGGCAGGTGATCGTACAGGATATTGCATTGATACGGGCAGCCGGATACGAGATCATATCTACCAACAGAGGATATATACTAAATGCACCTCATACGGCGACGAGAGTGTTTAAGGTCAGCCATACAGATGAACAGTTGGAAGACGAGCTGTGCGCTATCGTGGATTTGGGAGGAAAAGTGGTGGATGTGATCGTAAACCACAGAGTGTACGGGCGACTGGAAGCTCCGCTTGGTATCAGTTCGCGGAAAAAGGTAAAAGAGTTTATAGCGGATATTAAATCAGGGAAATCAAGTCCCCTTAAAAATATTACGTCAAATTATCATTACCATACGATAGAAGCAGAGAATGAAGAGACGCTGGACAGTATTGAAGAGATGCTGCGGGCGAAAAATTATCTGGTAGAAACATAACAGAAAAACGAATTAGGAGAAGAATAGATATGAATAAAAAAGAATCACCATCCATAGACCAGTGGCTTAAGGAAGCCAAAGAAGACAAAGACGCCGCGCAGTGCGGCATGTATCTGTCCCACACAGGAGTCGTGCGGCAGACCGCAAAAGCAACTGTCCGTGCAGGAGAAAAGGATCTGCCTCTGGTGACGGAGCTTGTATTTTCTTATGATGAAGAAAAGGTTGCCCAGGCGATTGAGAAAGCCCGCCATATGGAAGGCATTTACTATGTGCGTGTATGGCTGAACGAAGGGCGCTTATCCATCGGCGATGATATTATGAAAGTCCTCATAGGAGGCGACATCCGTCCCAGAGTAATTGATGCTTTGCAGGCGCTGGTGGGGGAGATTAAGAACAGCTGCGTGGAAGAAAAAGAGGTGTATTAACACCCTCTTTTTTTACGGACGACAGCATACGCCCCCCTTTCCAATCAGCACCTTCTTTCCGCAGAAAGCAAATCCGTATTTCCGTATTTTCTCTCTGGGAATTCCTTTTGATACGAACGCGGTTTCGTACTTGCGGTCTTCGATCTGCTTAAGCGCCGCTTTTACGGTATCTGCAAGTTCTTTTTCCGTTTCCGGGTTTTGTACTTTGAATTCCAGAATCACTGCGTCGTCACCCTGCTTCGACTCCAGCATCACGTCGCAGCGCCCAAAACCGCTTTCCCGATTGGAAGTCACCGTATATCGGTCAGACAGTTCCACCAGAAGTCCCAACACGAACCCATGGTAGAAACGTTCCGGCTCCGCAGCTTCCGAAGGCTTTTTCCCTGTGTCAAAGCTGCTGAAGGTTGCCAGCGCCACCTTGTTCATATAGTAATTCATGGCCTCCAGGTCGTCGGATAACAGCGCTTTTATAAAGCCGTGATATTCCCTTTTGCTTTTCCGAAACCATCCTTTCACCATGGTGCGGAACATCCGGTTTACCTCACGGTTCGTCAGGCACAGCTCATATTCCGGATCAACTGCATTCTCATCCTTTCCAAACTCATCATATCGGATCACCCGCAGGTATCCGCTGGCCAGTAAAAGACTCCAGATCCCTTCCTCGCTCCCGTCCAGTTCTCCGTATACAATCTGTTCGTCTATGGGCGTTACAATGGACCGACCGGAAATCAGATCTTCAAACTCCTGTTTAATATCCAGGCTCCCTTCTCTGATAAGCTTTCCCACCAGATTATTAGAACTGGTGTTTGCCCAGTAGGCTCCTATTTTTCCCGTATCCAGATAATTCAGAATCGACCATGGATTATAGATGTCAGTATGACTTCCAAAGGTAAAGCCGTCATACCAGGTTTTTACCTCCTGTTTTTTCTCTGACATTCCAAACTCATCCAGTGCCGCAAATACCTCTTCTTCTGTAAATCCAAAGCTGTCAGCATATTTTTCAGAAGTGGTTGTTACCACTTCAAGATTATTCAAATCAGAGAAAATAGATTCCCTGCTCATCCGCGTAATCCCTGTCATGACAGCCCGTTCCATATAAGGATTCGTCTTAAAGGTGGAGTGAAAAAATGTCCTGATAAATGCAGCCATCTCATCCCAATATCCGTGTACATAGGCTTCCTGCATAGGCGTATCGTACTCATCCAGAAAAATGAGCACTTTTTTGCCGTAATAGCGGCTCAGGTAACTGGAGAGCAGTTTCAGGGAAAATGCCGCCTCCATGTCTTCCATGTCTGTGGATATGCTTCGAAAATCCTTTTTCTCGTTTTCACTGAGCAAATCACTTTCCAGCAGGAAATTGTGCTGGTTGTATATCATCTTGATAATCTGGCAGACAGTCTTTCGGCTCTGTGCAAAGGAAGTTGCTTTTACATCCGCAAAACTCATGGCAATCACCGGATACGTCCCCTGCAATTCTCTGAATTTCTGCTTTCCCCATATGGACAGACCCTCAAACAGCTCGTCTTTTCCGGCATAATTTATAGAAAAAAACTGTTCCAGCATGCTCATATTGAGCGTCTTTCCAAAACGTCTGGGACGGGTAATCAGCGTGACACTGTCCCCATTCTCCCACCATTCGGAAATAAATGCAGTTTTATCGATATAAAAGTAACCTTCCCTTCGGATCGTTTCAAAATCCTGACAGCCGATACTTACCGTTCTTCCCATTTTCATGCCTCCGTTAGAAATTTTTCCCTTAATCCGCTGCTTTATAGTATAACATATACTGATATTTTCAACAATATCATGACTCATCTGCGCCACGACAAACGCATGAATGTGTTTTACAACCAAACCCATATATCTGATATATT
>CAJUMT010000099.1 GCA_910587495.1 uncultured Lachnospiraceae bacterium
AGCGCATGAACTGCTGGAAAAATGTGAGATCTTGCGGCAATACAGCATTTTTGTTGATACGGTACGAAAATATATCGATTTAGGAGAGGAAGAGGCCATTAAAAAAGCAATCAATGAGTGTATAGAAAGAGGGATACTGGTCGAATACCTGAAACGGAAAGGAAGCGAGGTAAGAAATATGCTGATAGCAGAATATAGTTATGAAAAAGATATCCAAGTGAAACAGCAGGAAGCAAGACAGGAAGGAAGGCAGGAAGGCAGACAGGAAGGTATCCACGAAGGCTGGGATCGGGCGATTCGCTTATCTGGGGAAATTATGAAAGAATTAAAACAAAATCCCCTTGCCACCAACGGAGAGATAGCAAAAAAGCTGAGCTGTACGCAGGAGGTAGTGGAAGAAATACGGAAGACACTGGCTTTGTAAGTGGTATGTTAAATATTTGATCCTGCTTTCGAGTGTCATATGTATACACTCGAAAGCGGGATTTCTGTTTCTTATTTTTCCTCCTCACTGATAGAAATGATCAGCTGTAAGCGGTTGCCCGCTTTGTCAGGAATGTACACATTCATGGAAGACTCAGGAAAGGTAAATTCTATGCAGCCTGTCTCTTCGTCATAGGAAAGTGGTTCGATCCGTTCGCCGTCTGTTTCCATGGCGTAGACTTCTTCGTAGTCGATACCTGCGTTTTCATCTTCTACATAAAGATAGACATGTCTCTTTTGCTGTTTATTACTCAGGAGCCGGGGAGGGTCACGGTCTACATTACTGACCTCCACATCCTGGGTGCTGTACTGGCGGTTGGCCAGTGTGACGGTGACGGTCATGCTGCCGTTTCTTGCAGGTTCGATGGAATAACTGCCGTTGCCTGTCTCATAGACGGCGGTATTGTGTCCGTCTATAATGGCGGTTACCCGGGTAATGGGGAGAAAACTTTTTACATTTACATTATAAACAGGGCTTCCCGGTTCGCTGCTGCTGTTGAGCGTCAGTGTAAAGGCGGGGAGGATAAAGAGCAGCGGCAAAGTGAAGAAAAGAACGAGGATTACCAAAGTGGCTCGTTTCTGCAGCATATAGCGTTCCCGCCGGTAGTTGCCATAAGAGGTAAGCACTTCAATCGGTGTCGTATTTGGCTCTTTATTACATTGTTCAAATATATTTAAAAGCATTTCATTGGCAATTTCAGGGTCCAAAGTCGGCTCTGGAGTTTTTTTGAATGGATTGATCATTGATATACCTGCCTCTTTTTATTTCTTAAGAAGATTTTCAAGCTTTTTTCGTCCGCTGTTCAGATACCGTTTTACAGAACTGCTGCTCATGTCCATAAGTTTGGCAATATCCTTGATTTTCATGTCATTATAATATCTTAATATAATGATCTGAGATTCTGTAAAAGGAAGGCTTAAGATCTGCCGGACAATAAAATCCTTTTCATCGACACGGATAATATATTCTTCCGGGTCCATATCCCTGGAATTTCCGGTATGCAGACGATCGTTTTCCATGATCATGATTTCTTCTGAATATTGTTTTTGCTTTTTCTGCATTTTAAAGCAAACTTTAAAAGTAATTTGATTCAGCCAGGAAATAAACAGGCTGGGATCTTTTAAAGTATTGATGCTTTTCAGCACTAATATATAAGTTTCCTGTATAGCGTCCTGTGCCAGGTATTCGTCCCGAAGATACTGGCAGGCAAAACGATACTGTTTTTGATAGGTTGCCACATACAGTTCCGCAAATGCATCACTGTCCCCTTCTTTTGTATGCTCAACAAGCGACGCTATATACTGATAATCTAAATCCATCATGTTATATACGCTCCTTTACAGCTGTCACTGATGGATGCGCTGGTTGGAAAGGGCAATCAGATCCGTGATCATTTTTACGTTTTCTCCTTCGTGAAAGGCAATACCATATTTATATTCTATAGATAAACAGTTGGAAGAGGCCTGGTTATAGGCCTGCGTTTTACCTTTGACTTTTTCCAGAAAAGTAATTATATTCTGTTTAGTTGCGTTTTCAAATACAGCGAGAAACTTATTTCCTCCGTTACGCCCTACAAAACACAGGTCTGTGGATGAGCTTCTTAATATATCGGAAAATTCTTTAATTACCTGGTTTCCCTGGATATGTCCGTACAGCTGGTTAATCATATAAATGTTGGTCAGGTCAAACATGACGCATGCGATATCTTCCGGCAGTGGTTTATCCAGGTATTTTTCTATCATTACATCACAGCTGAATCGGTTTGCCAGGCCGGAAAGAGGGTCTGAATGAACCGCGAAGTCCAGTTCACGGTAATTGCTTTTGTAAGAAGAAAAAAACATAAAATCCCGGTAGATAAAAAGGAAGGAAAGTCCAAGTGTCAGCCATAGAAATATGCATAAAAGACGGATGCTTGGGTCGGAAGCGACCAGATGATACAGTCTGGAATCAAACAGAATAATGTAGAGACAGCATCCGGCAAGGATTATGTACAAAATTAGTTGAATTGTCTTGTATAAAAATTCATGTTTTTTCATTAACAAAATCTCTCATTCAATAATTTCTTATAAAACAGTATACCACAGATTGGGAAAAGTGAACACGAAAAAGCCGTATTTTTATATATTTTTTGTTGGCAACCAAAATATTTGGTGCTACAATATGCATGAAATATGTATACTATGGACAGGAAAGGATAAAAACATGGAATGAGCAGGAAATTACATGGTAAATATGATGGATTCAAATACGGCTGGCTGAAAGACACTAAAAAGTTTATCCTGCTTTTGATTGCCGTATTTCTTGCTTTTCAATTGGTTATAGGGTTTTCTTTTGTAAATGGGGACTCCATGGAGCCTACGCTGCACAATGGAGAACTGGTTTTGTATACAAGATTGAACAAAGAGTATAAAAAGGGGGATGTGGTATCGGTAAGAATCCCGTCGGGGGAATACTATGTCAAACGTATTATCGCTGTGGAAGGGGACACGGTTCGAATCAGCGACGGCAGCGTGTATGTAAATGACAGACTTTTGGATGAGCCTTATATCGTCGGTGAGACTTGGGAGCAGGCAGGCGCTGTAAGGTATCCTTTAACTTTGCAAAAAGGTCAGATTTTTGTCATGGGAGATAACCGGGAAATATCCATGGATTCCAGGAGTTTTGGAGTAATTGGAAGAGGGCAGATTAAAGGAAGACTGCATTTTCATGCAGGATGGGGATATATACGGAAGATATAAAGCAGAAAAAAAATGGCAATTGTAAAAAAATATTCAAAATGTGAGCCTTTTTGAAAAAAAGTAGTCTCTTTATATATAAGAAATTATATACAAAACAGTTTTTTTGATAAATCAGTAATAAATGGGGAAAGGAGAAGCGGCTTTATGTGGAAGAATTTCAAGAGATGTCTTGCACTTTTGTTGGCAGTCGTCGTGGTATTGACAGGCTGTATCTATGCGCCGGACCATTTTCTATATGCAGCGGATGAAGAGACGGAGTGTGCAGTAGATGAAAGAGAACCAGAAGTAGAAGTGCAGGAGCTGGTGCTCGAAGCCGGGACAGAGGAAGAAACAGAGCTTCCACAAGAGGACACAGAAAATCCGGAGACTTCCGATGAAGACCAAAAGGCTTATTTCTATGCATTGAAACCTGGATCAGCAGATACTGATAAAAATTATCAGGATATATGGTTTTATATGGGAACAGGTTCTGTAAAAGCTCCCAATGCAACTGCAAGCGAAGCAATATATGATGATTTTAATATGGTAACGGAATACCCTGAAAGTTACCCTGAACTGGATATAGGTGGAGTTCATTATACATATGACGCCAGTGGAGAGGAAGCGGGGACTTATAAGATTCGGTGGTACCGTATTAAAGACAGCAGCGGCGCCAATAACGGGAATGAAGTTATTACGCAGGAAGCCTGTTATCATGTAGACGGGTATATTGAATTCAATCAGCCGGAGGAGAAGTACGAGAAGTACCATGTAACATATGAAGGAAACGGAGGATTGACCAAGTTAGGCGAAGAGACTTATAGAGATCCTGAAACCTATCCCGAGGGATATCAGCCGATCTATGCAAGCATGAATCAGTTTACCAGGGAAAACGCGGTATTTGTCGGGTGGATTATCGAAGGAGATGATACGAAGAAGCTTATCCCGGAAGACCAGACATTTGTGATGCAGGATCATGACATGACTTTGATTGCCCAGTGGAAGATGCTGACAGTTGACAAAACATATGCTGCTCCTGTCGGCAAACCAAATTTTGAGGCAGGGGATACAATTTACTTTAACATTGTCGTGACCAACGCAGGAGATATTTTACTGACGGATATAGTTGTAACAGATCATCTTGCCGGCGCAGTGATTGACGAAGGCGCAGGCTATGCCATTATGGAGACGGAGGCGGAAGGACAAAAATACAGCGCGGCACAGATCGACAGTCTGGCAGTGGGCGATTCTCTGGTTGTGAAAGCGCATTATACAGTAAAAGAAGAAGATATCGGAAACGATCATTTCACCAATATGGCTTCCGCTGCGGCGGAAGATTTGCCGGTTGTGGAAAAAGAGACAGAAATAATCCCGATAGAAAGTGTTGAGAGACAGCTTCTTGTGAGTAAAGAGGTTGTCAATTATGAAGAAGCAAGCGGAACGGTCAACACCGGCAATGCGATGGATAAAGCATTCGCGGCAGGTGATCTAGCTAAATTTGATATTGTGCTGACAAACGTGGGCAATCAGGCTTTAACAAATATTACAGTGGAGGAAGCCCTGGAAGGCGCCAGGATTGTCAGCAGAGGTGGGAATTTAATTGATGGCTCTGGCACAGATGAAATGGTATATACTGTAGAGGACGGTAAAGCTGTGGTCGCTTCTTTGCCGGTCGGAAAGAGTGTGACAGTTGAGGCAGAGTATCGGGTGCAGAATGAAGATATTATAAAGCCAGATTTTAAAAATACGGCGGTTGTTTTGATTGAAGGAGAAGAATATAAAAGAGCAGAGGCTCCGATCAGAACTGTGATGCCTGATGCTCATATGACTCTTTTAATGACTACACCGGAAGCAGACGCCGGAAGAGTGTATGGATTAGGCGAAGCGATTACTTATACGATTACAGCGGTAAATGACGGGGATATCGCGCTGAAAGATATCGTGGTAGAAGATGAACTGACAGGAAATGTCGGGAATAAGGGCGCATTTATCATTGACCGTCTGGAGCCTGGAGAATCATCTGATGGGATGGTAGTCACTTATACGGTTGCGGACGCGGATGTAAAAGCAGGAAAGGTCGTTAATGTTGTCACGGCAGCAGGAAAGACAGATATTCCTGGTTTGGAGCCGGAAGTTAAAGAAGGCAGAAAAGAAGTGCCGGTAAGCAAAAAAGGACCAAGCCTTTCTATTATTAAGTCAGCCGATAAAGTTGCTGACGTGAAGGCGGGAGATGTAATCACTTATACGATTACGGTTTATAATAATGGAGATGAAATGCTCCGGGATGTTGATATTGTCGATGAGCTGACAAAAGACGCATGGCGTATTGTGGAATTGGCTCCGGGAAAATCATGGCACGATTCTGTGACGTATACAGTGACAGAAGCTGATATTTTGAACGGATCAGTTGTCAATGTTGCGGCAGCTTCAGGTATCGGTCCGGACGGAAACGAAATTAATGCTAAGTCGGGAATTGTCACCACATATACAGAAGCAATCCGTGCCGACTATACTGTCGCCAAGCGCATTTTAAACCCGCAGTCCGAATATATCGTGAATGACAGCACAGCGCCGATCAGATACGAGATTACCGTGACCAGTCAGGCTAATGTGACGCTTCACAACGTGGTTGTCAAAGACCGGTTGGAGGGCGCGTCAGGACGTGTTACTTTTACGGAAGTGGGTAAAGGAACATTACAAGCGGATAACAGTGTGGCGATTCGTGAACTTGCACCCGGTGAGACTGTGACTTTGCACTGCGAGTATACGGTCAGCAGGGCAGATGCAGGAAAGAATATTGTGAATACGGCGATTGCTGCGGCAGACCCGGTAGTACCCACAGGCTCTGAAAATTCTATACCGGTTATGCCGGAGGAGAAGCGTTCTTCTGCGGTATCTGCATCGGCGGAGGATATTTATACACTGACGATTCATTACAGATATGCTTCCGGAAGAGAGGCGGCGCCAGATGTGACAGCTCAATATTTGGAAGGAGAGTCTTTCTTTCACAGATCGCCGTCGATCTCGGGCTACAGACCGAATTATACTTTTATAAAAAGCGGCAGCCAGGGAATGCCGGCAAGAGATGTGACAGTAACTGTTACTTACAGGGCGAATACGTCCGGCAGCAGTAGCAGCGGCGGGACGACAACAGACCCTGCGCCTGCTCCGGGACCGGCTCCTTCTGCGGCGCCGGACGGAACAGCTCCCGCAGAAGGGGGAACAACAACTCCTGTACCCGGGACGACGCCTGCGGCAGCAGGTGAGACATCTGCAGCGGATGATGCGGTTCCCATGGGAGGTATGGTTGAACTTAATGAAGACGGAAGCGTGGATATCGTTCCGGTAGCGGATGAGAATGTGCCGTTAAGCGCCGGCGCCGGAGGATTCAGTAAGAATATGCACTGGGCAGTTCACCTGCTTTTGATGCTGGCGAGCGTGACTGTATTTGCTTCCTATATCATCAGAAGAAAGAAATGCCTGGCAAGGATCATTACATTGACCGAACAGCTTAAAGATGAGGAAGACAGGAGGATGTAGAGGATATGTCAAATGTTTTAGAGAACAGTATATTGGGATTCTGCAAATGGGATATCCTTGCATTGATCGTTTTGGCAGTTGCGGTCGTTGTGTTCGAGGTGCGGCAGCGTAAGCTGAAAAAAAAACAGAGGGAGCTGGAGGAACGGCTTTCGGGGATTTACGCAGATGACACATTTAAAGCCAGTCAATAATTAAAGCAGAAGATAGAAACAAAAATTCCGCCGCCGGATGAAACCGGTCGGCGGAGTTTTTTTTGGAATGAAATGTAAAGAGCAACAGTAAAATATAGAAAAAAATAACAGAGGAGTTTTTATGAACCTTTTATGGGCGGGAATGATGCTGATTGCAATTCTATATGGTGCTTTTCACGGGACGATACCGGAGGTGACTCAGGCGGCGCTTGATTCCTCCAAGGAGGCGGTGACACTGTGCGTCACAATGTTGGGGATTCTTTCTTTTTGGATGGGACTTATGCAGATTGGAAGCGCCTGTGGATTGATCACCAGGTTTACAAGAGGAATCCGGCCTGTCCTTCATTGGCTGTTCCCCAGGATACCAAAAGGACATCCGGCGATGGAGCAAATTGCGGTGAATTGTATTGCGAATGTGCTTGGCCTCGGCTGGGCGGCAACGCCGGCGGGGCTGAAGGCGATGGAAGAGCTTGAGAATCTTGAAGAGGAGCGGCGGGCAGGAGGAGGAATGGTGGATGGCCGCCATTATTCGGCAGTGCCAAAAGGCATGGCAAGCGACGAGATGTGCGTGTTTTTGATCCTGAATATCTCATCCCTGCAGCTGATTCCCATGAATGTGGTAGCGTACCGGAGCCAGTATGGGAGCATAAATCCCACGGCGATCGTGGGGCCTGCGATTATTGCGACCGCGGTGAGTACGCTGGCGGGGATTATTTTTTGTAAGGTGATGGATGGGAAGCGGAGAGGGTGAGGACTCTTTGCTGTTGTTTTTTAAATTAAAGTATTAAAAGGGATATAAATGTGATATATTAGTGATAAAGTGAAAGAAAACGGAAATAATTTATTATGTAAACAGAAACAGGTGATCAGGATGCAGAAAATATGTATTAGGAATAATGGACCGGTAAAAGATTTTGAAATGGAAATCGAAAAATTTAATCTGTTAATTGGAGAGCAGGCTACAGGAAAGAGTACAATTGCAAAAAGTGTCTATTATTTTAAAACAATTAAGACAAAGATTGCAGATTATTTAACTCAAATCTATGATACCAATTCGTATCATAATATGGATCAGGAAAATATCTGGTTTGATAAAGCAATAAAATCGGATCTGAAAAATATATTTATTCAATTGTTTGGTTACAGCTGGGATCTGAATCCGGAATTCTATATGAAATATGATTATGCGGAAGATTTATGGATTCAGGTACAGTTGAAGAAGGGTGATAGAAATAGACAGTACATCAGTGTAGTATATTCCAAGAAATTGATGAATTCCATCAAAGAACTGCAAGAAGAAGTAAGTAGTATGTATCATGATAAAGAGAAGATGATTCAGACAAGTTTGGTACTTATGAGTGAGGAAAGAAAAAGAAATCATGAAATGATCATTCGTAAAGTAAATTCTATTTTCTTGGACAGTAAGGAAACTTATTATATTCCAGCGGGCCGAAGTCTTTTAACGGTCATGTCGAATAGTCGTGCCATGATGAATAATGCTGGAGATTTGGATTTTATAACAGAAATGTTTATGATCTTGATTGATAATGTACGAAACAGCTTTAGAAATGGATTAAAAAATGCACATCTTTTTTATCCAAAAGGGGAAAGATCGTTTGATATTCCAACGATTACCGACTTTATTGTAAGCATGGAAAAAGGAGAATATTTTTACAGTGGTGGAAGAGAATTTTTAAAGATAGAGAAAGATACAGATCATCCAGTGTCTATTAACTTTGCATCATCCGGTCAGCAGGAAATTTTATGGATGTTAAATTTTATGTATGTTTTAATGCTGCGCCAGGAAAATGTGTTCTTGATTATTGAAGAACCGGAAGCGCATATTTATCCGTCGCTACAGAAGAAAATTATGGAATTTATTGTATTGTTCACCAATATACAGGAGAGCGGAGTCTTCATTACTACGCATAGCCCGTATATGCTTACGGTTGCAAATAACCTGTACTATGCAGGCGTACTCTCACAAGAAGGGCAATTAAAAGAAGTCAGTAAAGTAATCAATAAAAATTATATGATTAAAAAAGGAGAACTTTCTGCGTATAAACTGTTGAATATGTCTATAGAATCCGGCGAGAAGAATTATATTGATTTATTGGATGAAGAAAAGAGAGAGATCAGGTCAAGCTTAATTGACGATGTATCTTCTCAGATCAACGAATTATATACTGCTTTATATGATATTGAACTGGACAACGAACAGGGGTAGAAATATGGCAAAACGTAAAACAGAGGAAGCGGGTTTCATTTCCAAATGGGCAGAAGGACAGAGAATAGTGATTACGGATACGGAACATAAAAGCAAGGCGTTTGTTCCATTACAGATTGATCCTGGAAATGAAGTGGAAGTGGTAGAGATTGATGGCGGTTTGATTACTGGATTATCCGAAGGGGAGTATATATGTGATAATCTGATATATACGATAAAAACAAGGACAGCAGGTTTGAATATTACATGGTTTCTTGAATTAAAAGGGACGAAAAATGAAAAAGAAGTAAAGCATGCGGTGGATCAAATTATAAAAAGTATTTATTATATGCAAGATCAGGTAGCTTACCCTCAGGCGACAAAGTATATTACAAACAGAGATTTTGTATTTGCTGCAATTGCCGGCGCACCTGATAAAACGCTTCCTGTGTCGAATAATGATAGCATTAAAACGCTTTGTAAAAAATTAAAGGCTGTTAGTGGAAGAAGAAAAGATGTAAAAGATATGTTTATGCTCTTTTGCTATATCAGGCCTAATGTGAACTGCAAAATGGCTAAAATAAAAGGAAATAAGGCTCCCTATGATATTTTATGCTATAGCCAACAGGAGGGTTACATACCATATCCATCTATGTTGATGAGGTTATTAGAGGGAAAAAGTATTAAATGAAAATGCAGCAGATAAAAATAAGAGATATGTTGAGGATTCCAAAATGTTACATAATATTGCAAAATACAGGATAGTTTGCAGAAATATAAAAAATATTTAGTCCATGTTTGACACAAGCGAACGTGCTCGGCCTTGGCTGGGCGGCGACGCCCGCGGGATTGAAGGCCATGGAGGAACTGGCGAGGCTGGAGGCGCCGGGGTATGCCTCGGAAGGGGAGGGGAGCGTGAACCCGGCGGGGATATATATTATGAAATATGATTCCGGACATGTTTGCGTTTGAAAATTTTTGTCTTTGCCGATCCTGACAACACATTTTGAACTACAAGTTCAATGATCATATTTTCCCTTCATGTTATAATTCTGGTTGATAAAAAACATATACCGGAGGGATAAGATGAAGATTAGAACAGATTTTGTAACAAATTCGAGCAGCAGCAGTTTTATTATTGCCAGAAAAGGCGAGCTTTCGGAACATTTGAAAGAAGTGATTGTGGAGTTTGTGGCGGATGAAATGCTTGGCAAAAAGATGCTTTCTCCTGACTGTACGGAGGAAGAGATGCAGAAAGTTTTCGATGAAAATTATATAAGCGATGAGAATATGCTGAATATTCGTAATGCGTTGAAAGAGGGAAAGACCATATATGGTGACTGTATTGATTTTGAATGCTGTGATTACAGTTATGCGGAATTATTAGAGAGTCTCTGGAAAAAACTGGAGCATGTTGAAGAAAAGAACTTTGAAGTAATCGACGGCGATCTAAGCTATTAAGGTACGGGATGAAGATACGGAAAGAAAAAAATTTTATGTCTATTTTTGATCCTCAGACAGGGCGATATATGCGGACCGGTATCATAAAAAACGGAAAAGATACAGGTGCGGACCCATTTATGGCTTCCTTTCCGGAGTTGCTGGATGTCGGTATTATGGGACATTGCAGGCATGGACAGAGCGGTCTTTGTGTAAAAGCGGGAATCGAATGTTATCAGGACGGCCCGCATCAAAGGAAACCGAATATGGAGCTTCAGGATTTTGAAAATATCGCAGTGCAGTGCAGGCAGCAGACATATCAGTTTGCGCTCGGCGGATGCGGCGATCCGGATCAGCATGAACATTTTCAGGAAATTTTGGAAACCTGTACACATGAAGGGATCGTTCCGAATTTTACGACTTCCGGTTTTGGAATGACAGAAGAAAAGGCGCGTCTTTGCGGAAAATACTGTGGTGCGGTTGCGGTAAGCTGGTATCGAAGTGCATATACTCGAAGAGCGATCGATCTTTTGATAGAAGCAGGCGTAAAAACAAATATTCATTATGTCCTGAACAAGTTTACAGTTCACGAAGCGGTGGAGCGATTGACTGCCCGCTGTTTTCCGAAAGGTATCAATGCGATTGTGTTTCTTTTACATAAACCGGTTGGCCTTGGCAAGAGAGAGAATATCGTTACGTCTGATCATGCGGAACTTCAGGAGTTGCTTCAAATAGCTGTTTCTGGTAAAGTGGCTTATAAAATCGGTTTTGATTCATGCACAGTACCGGCGTTAGTTAATATAAAGGGCAATATAGCCAAAAGCAGCCTGGATACTTGTGAGGGCGCACGGTGGTCGGCTTATATTTCACCAGATATGAAAATAATGCCTTGTAGCTTTGACAATCAGGAATTGCGCTGGGCAGTTGACCTGAGAAAGTATACGATCAAGGAGGCCTGGAACAGCGTGGAATTTGAAGAGTTTCGAAATTGTCTTAGAACAGCCTGTCCGGGCTGTGAGGATCGTTCATCGTGTATGGGCGGTTGTCCGATCAGACCGGAAATCGTTATTTGCAAAAAGAAAGCATTATCGAAGATGTGAGGAAGGAATATTGTATCCAACAATTGATATGAAAGCTACCGGGATGTGTATCCGTCGGATCATGAATCAACGAAAGCTGACCGTGAGAGATGTTCAGAAATATTTAAATTTATCCAGTGTACAGAGCATTTACCATTGGATTTATGGACAGAGTATGCCGACAATAGATAATCTGTATGCATTATCAGAACTTTTTCAGCTTCCGATTGATGCAATGATTGTAGGAAACAGGAACTGTCACAGGTTGTTTTTTGGTGATCCAATGTACAGACGGGTGTATATGTATTATATGCTGGCGCTGCCGGAAACCTGCCTGAACTGAAAGATTTATATGCATTTCATATACAAATATCTTAGGATTATGATAAGAGGGGCTGTCGGGAAATAGATAGTCCAGAACAGGGGGCGATGTGATTCATACGAA
>CAJUMT010000100.1 GCA_910587495.1 uncultured Lachnospiraceae bacterium
CGCGTCCTATAGAAGAAGGCTGCCAGTGTCCTGCCTGCCGTCGTTACAGCCGCGCATATATCCGCCATCTGTTAAAAGCGAAAGAGATGCTTGGCATGAGACTGTGCGTGCTTCATAATCTTTATTTTTATAATCAGATGATGGAAGAAATTCGCGCTTCCATTGAACAGGGAAATTATCAGGAGTATAAAAGGAAAAAATTGTCACAGGTTCTTGCGAAACCTGTCTGAATCTTGGGGTATGCTGCAAAAAAAGCTTGCCCTAAGTGGCGATATTGTGTACAATAGACATTAAGTTATTTTCAGGAGGAGATGTATATGTTGCTAACAGGCACAGGAACAGGTTCCATATTACAGGTTGTCATCGTATGGGGCGTATTTTTAGTATTTTTATATTTCATGCTGATGAGACCGCAGAAAAAAGAACAGAAGAGAATTTCCGCGATGCTCGCTTCTATGGAAGTCGGAGATGTGGTCGTGACAACCAGCGGATTTTATGGAGTATTGATCGATATCACAGACGAGGATGTAATTGTAGAATTCGGAAGTAATCGTAATTGCCGTATTCCCATGAGAAAATCAGCCATCCAGGAAGTGGAAAAGCAGGATTGATACAGGAAGGCCCATGCGAAGGTGAGGGCGGGGCGGAAGAATGCTTCCGCCTTTTTAGATGGGAACTTCTGTCAGCGGAACTTTTATTAGGAGAGTGATATAGAGATGAATTGTAAAATTGGAATGATTTACGGTGACGGGATCGGACCGGAGATTGTCGGGGAAGCCAAAAAGGTATTGGATGCCCTGGCTGTAAAATACGGTCATACCTTTGCGTATACGAATCTTTTACTTGGCGGCGCTTCGATTGACGCGCATGGAGTGCCTCTGACAGAGGAGACCATCGAACGGGCCAAAGAATGCGACGCAGTGCTGATGGGGTCCATCGGCGGAGATGCCAAAACTTCTCCCTGGTACAGGCTGGAGCCGTCTAAGCGTCCGGAAGCGGGACTTCTCGGCATACGCAAGGTTTTGAATCTTTTTGCCAACTTAAGGCCGGCGTATCTGTATGATGAACTTCGCAGTGCGTGTCCTCTTCGGGAAGATATCAGTGCGGTCGGATTTGATCTGCTTATTATGAGAGAGCTGACCGGAGGCCTGTATTTCGGAGAGAGGAAGACAGAAGAGGTAAACGGAGTGCTGACTGCCGTTGATACGCTTTCTTATAATGAAAACGAAATACGCAGAATTGCGAAACGCGCCTTTGATATCGCAATGAAAAGACGTAAAAAGGTGTGCAGCGTAGATAAGGCAAATGTGTTGGATTCTTCCAGGCTTTGGAGAAAAGTGGTGGAGGAAGTGGCCAAAGAGTATCCGGAAGTTATTTTATCTCATATGTATGTGGATAATTGTGCTATGCAGCTGGTTATGAACCCGGCGCAGTTTGATGTGATTCTTACAGAAAATATGTTCGGGGATATCCTGTCGGATGAGGCCAGTATGGTGACCGGGTCTATTGGTATGCTGTCCAGCGCCAGTTTAAACGATACCAAATTTGGGCTTTATGAGCCAAGCCATGGTTCTGCACCGGATATTGCAGGGCAGGATAAAGCTAACCCGATTGCGACGATTTTGTCTGCAGCCATGATGCTTCGGTATAGTTTTGACCTGGATCAGGAAGCAGATGTTGTGGAAAAGGCCGTACGCAGTGTATTAAAAGAGGGATACCGCACAGGAGACATTATGTCAGAAGGATGTACATACACAGGGACAAAGAAGATGGGAAGCCTGATCGCCGAGAGAGTATAGAGGATGCGGCATTGGGCGTGGAGTTGCGGAACTTAAATAGGAGGTAGAGACAAATAATGAGAAGTGATGCAGTTACAAAGGGGATGCAGCAGGCGCCGCATCGTTCTTTATTTAATGCACTTGGACTTACGGAGGAAGAGCTTTCCCGTCCGCTGGTGGGCATCGTAAGTTCTTATAATGAGATTGTTCCGGGACATATGAACCTGGATAAGATCGTAGAAGCAGTAAAGATAGGGGTATCTATGGCAGGCGGCACACCGATCGTATTTCCGGCGATTGCGGTCTGCGATGGGATTGCCATGGGACATATCGGCATGAAATATTCCCTGGTGACCCGGGATCTGATTGCAGATTCCACGGAAGCTATGGCTATGGCGCATCAGTTTGATGCACTGGTCATGGTTCCGAACTGCGATAAAAATGTACCCGGCCTCTTGATGGCGGCTGCCAGGGTAAATATTCCTACTGTATTTGTAAGCGGTGGTCCTATGCTGGCGGGGCATGTGAAAGGGCAGAAGAGAAGCCTTTCCAGTATGTTTGAAGCAGTCGGTTCCTATGCGGCGGGAACTATGAATGAAGAAGATGTAAAAGAATTTGAGAACAAAGTATGTCCCACCTGCGGTTCCTGCTCTGGTATGTATACGGCTAACAGCATGAACTGTCTGACCGAAGCACTGGGTATGGGACTTCGGGGCAATGGGACGATTCCTGCAGTCTATTCAGAGAGAATCAAGCTTGCTAAAAAGGCAGGTATGCAGGTGATGGAAATGTTAAAAGCCAATATCCGTCCCCGTGATATTATGACGGAGAAAGCGTTTATGAACGCCCTGACTGTAGATATGGCCCTTGGGTGCTCCACCAACAGTATGCTCCATCTTCCGGCGATCGCCCATGAAGCAGGTGTGGAATTGAACGTGGATATTGCCAATGAAGTGAGTGCAAGGACTCCGAATCTGTGCCATCTGGCTCCGGCGGGTCCTACTTATATGGAAGATTTGAACGAGGCAGGCGGCGTCTACGCTGTAATGAACGAATTATCCAAAAAGAATCTGCTGCATACAGATTGTATGACTGTCACAGGTAAGACTGTGGGAGAGAATATTGCAGGTTGTGTCAATAAAGATCCGGAAGTCATCCGTCCTGTGGAACATCCTTACAGCGAGACCGGCGGCATTGCCATCTTAAAAGGCAATCTGGCGCCGGACAGCGGTGTGGTAAAACGCTCTGCGGTAGCGCCTGAGATGCTGGTACATGAAGGGCCTGCCCGCGTCTTTGACTGTGAAGAAGATGCGATTGAAGCCATCAAAGGCGGTAAGATTGTCGCCGGAGACGTTGTGGTAATCCGCTATGAAGGCCCGAAGGGCGGCCCGGGTATGAGGGAGATGTTAAATCCTACATCTGCTATCGCAGGCATGGGCTTAGGCTCCAGCGTTGCTTTGATCACCGACGGACGATTCAGCGGAGCCAGCCGCGGCGCTTCTATCGGCCATGTGTCGCCGGAAGCGGCAGTGGGCGGTCCGATCGCGCTGGTTGAAGAAGGTGATATGATTAAGATTAATATTCCGGAAAACGCACTGAACGTGGATATTTCGGATGAAGAGATGGCTGCAAGAAAGGCAAAATGGCAGCCAAGAGAGCCGAAAGTGACGACCGGTTACCTGGCACGCTATGCTTCCATGGTAACATCCGGCAACAGAGGGGCGATACTGGAGATCCGATAAATTACAAAAATACAAAAATAAAAAAACAGCGTCAGACCGGACAGTGTCTGTAAGGGAAGATGCAAAATTTAGATAGGAGATAAAGTGAGTATGATATTAACAGGGGCCGAAATAGTAATTGAATGTTTGAAAGAGCAGGGCGTTGACACCGTATTTGGTTATCCGGGAGGGACAATCCTGAATATATATGATGCGTTATATAAGCATAGAGAAGAGATTCATCATTACCTGACTTCTCATGAGCAGGGAGCCGCGCATGCGGCGGACGGTTATGCAAGAGCTACCGGCAAAGTCGGAGTCTGCTTCTCTACTTCCGGACCGGGAGCGACCAACCTGGTCACAGGGATTGCCACAGCCTACATGGATTCTGTACCGGTGGTAGCGATCACCTGTAATGTGGGTACGTCCCTGCTTGGAAAAGACAGTTTTCAGGAAGTGGATATTGCCGGTATCACTATGCCGATTACCAAATATAATTTTATTGTAAAAGATGTAGAAAATCTGGCAGGCGTTATCCGCCGTGCTTTCAAGATCGCCCAGACAGGACGTCCGGGTCCGGTTCTGATTGATATTACAAAAGACGTGACCGCCAACGAGACGGAATATACACCGGCAGAACCTGTAAAAGTCGTTCCGGATATTTCCACGATCAAAGAGGAAGATTTAGAACAGGCAGTCCGAATGATAAAGGAATCTGAAAAACCCATGATTTTCGTGGGCGGAGGCGCTACCATTTCCGGCGCGTCCGAAGAGTTAAAGGAGTTTGCAGAAAAAGTCCATGCGCCTGTATGTGATTCTTTGATGGGAAAAGGCGCTTTTAGCGGCGAACATCCGCTGTATATGGGAATGCTTGGCATGCACGGAACCAAATACGCGGATTACGGTGTGGCACGGTGTGATCTTCTGATCGCAGTGGGTACCCGTTTCAGTGACCGTGTATCCGGTGATGTGTCCCGTTTTGCAGAACATGCGAAGGTTCTTCAAATTGATATTGACCCGGCAGAGATTAATAAAAATGTCATGACTTCCGCAAGCATTATCGGAGATGTGAAAGAAGTGCTGAAAAAGCTGAATCCGAAGCTGGAACAGCAGAATCATGAAAACTGGGTAGCCTATATCGAAAGACTCAGGGAAAAATATCCCATGAAATATAATACAGAAGGGCTTACCGGTCCTTACATTATAGAAGAGATTTACAAACTGACAAAAGGAGACGCGATTATCTGTACAGAAGTCGGCCAGCATCAGATGTGGGCGGCGCAGTACTACAAATACAGCAATTCGCGTACTTTCCTGACTTCCGGAGGCCTCGGAACCATGGGATTTGGCCTGGGAGCCGCTATGGGAGCCAAGCTTGCGAAGCCGGAAAAGACAGTAATCAACATTGCGGGAGACGGGTGTTTTCGTATGAACATGAACGAGCTGGCCACAGCGTCCCGCTATAACATTCCGGTCATCGAAGTGGTCATCAACAACCATGTACTGGGAATGGTGCGTCAGTGGCAGACTTTATTCTATGCGGAGAGATATTCCGCTACCATGTTAAACGACAAGGTTGATTTTGTAAAAGTGGCGGAAGGACTTGGCTGCAAAGGAATCCGCGTGACGAAAAAAGAAGATCTGGAAGCAGCATTGAAAGAAGCAATCGCGTATGGGGGACCGGTACTTCTGGATTGCCAGATCGACAGTAACGATAAGGTATTTCCGATGGTAGCGCCAGGAGCGGCGATTGAGGACGCTTTCGATCAGGACGACCTGGACGAGACCGCAGATAAACAGTAAAAAAGAAATTTTATACAGGGGGAAGACGCTAAAAGGCGTCTTTCCCTGTATGTATGTAAGAGAGGATGGAAAAAGTGGGAAGAGTGTATAATTTTTCAGCCGGTCCGGCGGTTTTACCGGAAAAAGTACTTGAAGAGATTGCGGCAGAGATGATGGATTATAACGGTACGGGTATGTCCGTGATGGAGATGAGCCATCGTTCCAAGGCTTTCGATGAGATCATACAGACGGCAGAGCAGGATTTCAGGGATCTGCTGAAAATTCCGGATAATTATAAAGTGTTATTCCTGCAGGGCGGGGCGCATCTGCAGTTTTCTGCGATTCCCATGAACCTGATGAAGAATCGGGTAGCAGATTATATCGTAACAGGCCAGTGGGCAAAACGCGCTTATGAAGAAGCAAAAAAATATGGGGCGGCTAATAAGATTGCGTCCAGCGAAGACAAGACATATTCTTATATTCCGGACTGCTCTGATCTTCCAATCAGCGAAAATGCGGATTATGTTTATATTTGTGAAAATAACACTATATACGGGACAAAATTTAAGACCCTTCCTAACACGAAGGGGAAAGATCTGGTGGCGGATGTATCTTCCTGCTTTTTGTCGGAGCCGGTGGATGTGTCTAAATATGCTTTAATGTACGGCGGCGTACAGAAAAATATCGGTCCAGCAGGCATGGTTATTGCGGTTATAAGGGATGATCTGATCACGGACGACGTACTTCCGGGTACGCCTACTATTATGAAATACAAGACTCAGGCGGACGCAGGATCTTTGTACAATACGCCCAACTGTTTCTGTATTTATACCTGCGGAAAAGTGTTCCAGTGGCTGAAAGCCATGGGCGGGCTGTCCGTTATGAAAGAGCGCAATGAAGAAAAAGCGGCGATCCTTTATGACTTCCTGGACAACAGCAGACTGTTTAAAGGAACCGTAAGGAAAGAAGACCGTTCTCTTATGAATGTTCCATTTATCACAGGGAATGACGAGACGGATAAAAAATTTATCCAGGCAGCGCAGACGGCTGGTTTTGTAAATCTGAAAGGACACAGAAGCGTAGGCGGTATGCGCGCCAGCATTTATAATGCCATGCCTAAAGAAGGCGTGGAAGCACTGGCGGCGTTTATGAAGAAATTTGAAGAGGAGAATGCATAAAATCATGTATCAGTATCATTGCCTGAATCCGATCGCGGAGGTCGGACTGAAAAGATTCGACGGCAGCTATGCCAAGACAGATAATATAAACGATGCGGATGCGATCCTGGTGCGCAGCGCAGCCATGCACGATGTGGATCTGCCTGACAGGGTCTGCGTCATAGGAAGGGCCGGGGCAGGCGTCAATAATATTCCTCTTGGGAAATATTCAGAGCAGGGAATCGCAGTCTTTAATACGCCGGGAGCCAATGCCAATGGTGTAAAAGAACTGGTGCTGGCAGGACTTTTGCTTTCTTCCAGGGATATTATGGCCGGGATTTACTGGGTGCGTTCCGAGCGGCAAAACGAAGAACTGGAGCAGCTTGCGGAAAAGCAGAAGAAAAAATTTGCGGGCCGGGAGATTATGGGGAAAAAGCTGGGCGTCATCGGATTGGGTGCGATCGGTATCCTGGTGGCCAACGCAGCGGTGGCTCTTGGCATGGAAGTCTATGGATATGACCCGTATATCTCCGTCAATGCGGCGTGGAAACTTTCCAGGGATGTAAAACATATCACAGATGTAAATGATATATACAGAGAATGCGATTATATTACGATTCATGTGCCGCTTATTGAGAGTACAAAAGGAATGATCGGGGCAGAGGCGATCTCCCTGATGAAACCAAGCGTTGTGATCCTGAATTTTGCCAGAGGACCTCTGGTGGATCAAAAGGCTATCGTGGAAGCTCTCCGAACCAACCGTATTCATAAATATGTGACGGACTTTCCTACATCGGATATCGCTTCTTTAAAAGGAGCGATTGTGATTCCCCATCTGGGCGCGTCCACGGAGGAATCTGAGGATAATTGTGCCATTATGGCAGTAGACGAGATTCGGGATTATCTGGAAAATGGAAATATCCACAATTCTGTCAATTTCCCAAACTGTGACATGGGCGTATGCAAAGACGCCATGCGGGTGACGATCATACACAGAAATATCCCCAATATGCTGACCAAATTTACAGCGACCTTCGGCGATCTGGGCATCAATATTGAACGTATGGCCAACGAGACCAAGGGTGAGTACGGATATGTGATTATGGATGTGGGAAATACGGTAAATGAAGAAGAAATCGAAAAGATACGAAACATTCAGGGTGTACTGAAAGTCAGGGTGATGAAATAATGGCAGTCGTAAAACCATTTTGCTGTATTCATCCGGCAAGAGGACTGGAATCCAGGATCGCGGCGCTTCCCTACGATGTGTACAGCAGAGAAGAAGCGCGGCTGGCAGTCAAAGGAGAACCTTTATCTTTTTTAAATATTGATCGCCCGGAGACCATGTTTCCCGAAACGCAGGATATGTACGCGGAAGAAGTCTATCAGGCGGCAAAAGAGAGACTGTGGAAAATGGTGGAGGAAGGTTCTTTTGTCAAAGAGGAAGAGCCAGTTTATTATATTTATGAACTGTCCATGGAAGGACGCACCCAGACAGGGATCGTGGCCTGTGCTTCCATAGATGACTATTTAGATCAGACGATCCGCCGGCATGAAAACACCAGAGAAGAAAAGGAACAGGACCGTATCCGCCATGTGGATACCTGCAGCGCACAGACAGGGCCGATTTTTCTTGCGTATCGTGCCAGCCAGGAAATCCGTGCAGTTGTGGAAGAAGTGAAGGAGGAACCACCGGAATTTTCTTTTACTGCTGAAGACGGTATCGGACACGCGGGATGGAAAGTGTCTGAGCAGGATAAAATACGAAAACTTGCCCGGGCTTTTGAAAAAATAGACCATATCTATATTGCGGACGGACATCACAGGGCGGCGTCTGCGGTGAAAGTAGGATTAAAACGCAGGCAGGAGCATCCAGGGTATAACGGGACGGAGGCATTTAATTATTTTCTTTCCGTGTTGTTTCCGGATAACGAGCTTAAGATCATGGACTATAACCGGGTGGTAAAGGATTTAAACGGGTTGACAGAAGATGCGTTTCTTTTGAAAGTCCGGGAAAAATTCCATGTGTCCCTGGCAAATGAATCTGTAAAACCTGCCTGTAAAGGGCAGATGCTTATGTATTTGCACGGTCGGTGGTACAATCTTAAAACCAGGGAGGCATACATACAGGACGATCCGGTGGAAGGGCTGGATGTGGCGTATCTGCAAAGGGAGCTGCTTACGCCTGTTCTGGGGATCAAAGACCCAAGAACCGACAGCCGGATTGATTTTGTGGGAGGCATCCGGGGGCTTGGCGCGTTAAAAGACAGGGCTGACCAGGATATGGAGGCAGCGTTCGCGCTGTATCCGCCTTCCATCAAGGAGCTGTTTACCGTGTCGGATGCGGGGCTTTTAATGCCGCCGAAATCTACCTGGTTCGAACCGAAATTAAGGAGCGGGCTGTTTATACATGAGATTTGATCCGTGCAGCAGTGTTTGACAGAAGTTCGGACTAAAGGTTATAATAAAAATATTGCGGCGGGAGGCCGGAAGAAGGAGAGGTGTTTACAGATGATCGGGATCATATCCGCCATGGAGCTGGAATTAAAAGGGTTGACGGCGCGTCTGACAGACAGAAAGACAGAGACGCTTGCGGCGGTCACATATGATACAGGGAAACTGGAAGGAAAACCGGTGGTGATCTGCAACTGCGGGGTTGGAAAAGTGAACGCGGCCATGCATACGCAGCTTTTGATCACAAAATATAAGCCGGATGTGATCATCCAGAGCGGGATCGCAGGGAGCCTGTCCCCCAAGGTAAAGCATTTTGACATGGTAATCGGGGAAGAACTGGTCTATCATGATATGCAGCCGTTTGTGTTAGAGCAGTTTGAGCCTCTTGAAAAGGTGTATGATTCTGATCCGCGCCTGATCGGACTTGCAAAGGAAGCGGCAGGTGTGTGTCATGTGGGGCGGATTGCCAGCGGCGACCAGTTTATATCAGAAGCTTCCATAAAAGCGGACATAGCCAGCCGGACAGGAGCGCTTTGCACAGAGATGGAAGGGTGTGCGGTAGCGCATACGGCTTATCTTAACAAAGTTCCCTTCCTTGTGATGCGGGCGATTTCGGATATGGCGGACGACAGTGCAGAAGGGGAATTTGAAGAGTTTCAGCAAAAAGCCGCCGACCGCGCCATTGATATTGTCTTAAAGCTGGTGCGGAAAATTTAGAGAGGTATAAATTCGATGAATTATAAGATTACAAACGGGCAATTGCTCATCTATACAGTAGACGGGTTTAAAACCGAAAGAAAGGATCTGTATATAGAAGGAGATAAAATTGTCGGAATCGGCGCGTGTGATCCTGCAAAAGAGGACGCATATGAGACGATAGACGCGTCGGACAAACTGGTCACGCCGGGGCTTATCAATATGCATACCCATGCTTATATGACGACCATGAGGAATTATGCGGATGATGTGGACTTTGACGAATGGTTATTTAAAAGGGTCATGCCGGTGGAGGACAGGCTGCCAAAAGAAGCCGCTTACTGGTCGTCTCTTTTAGGCTGTATGGAGATGATTCGGACCGGAACGACCAGTTTCGTAGATATGCATATGTATTGCGGACAATCCCCGAAGGCGGCGCGGCAGGCGGGCATGAGAGCGTTTATAGGAAGAGGCCTGGTGGGTGAAGACCTCTATGAAGACGGATACAGCCGCTTTAAAGAAGCGCTGGAGGAAAAGGAAGCCTACGAAAGCGATCTGATCAAGTTTGTTTTATCTCCCCATGCCATTTACAGCTGTTCGGAAAAATTGTATGTGCAGGTGGCCGAGGAAGCAGACAAGCGGGGGTTGTTAAAACAGACCCATCTGTCCGAGAGCGCGGCGGAGATGGATAATGCCGTCAGTAAATACGGCAAGACACCGGTAAAGCTTTTGGCGGATCTGGGATTTCTTGACCAGCATACGATCCTTGCCCATTGCGTGCAGATGCGCGGGGATGATATGGAGATTTTGCAAAGAAGCGGCGCACATGCGGTTACCAATCCTGCCAGCAACGCCAAACTGGGCAACGGATTTGCACCTGTGGTGGAGATGGATCAAAAAGGGATCAATATCTGCATTGGTACGGACGGGACAGCCAGCAACAATACTTTAAATATGTTCCGGGAGATGGGGCTTTTATCCTTGATCCATAAAGGAATCCACAAAGATTCCACTTCCGTTCCGGCGCAGTTTGTATTAAAAGCGGCCACTGTAAATGCCGCGAAGGCTCTGGGCATGGAGCATCAGACAGGCGTGATAGAGACGGGAGCTTATGCGGACCTGAATTTTGTGAATCTTAAAGCAGTATCCTTATTCCCAAATAACAATATTGTGTCATCTCTGTGCTATTCCGCCAACGGATCAGAGGTAGACAGCGTCATGATCGGCGGAAAATTTGTCATGAAGAACAAGGAGATGCTTACCATTGATACCGAGCAGGTATATTACGAAATGAACAAAATTGTAAAAGAAAATTTATAGAGGAGAGATATAAGTATGAGTATAGTAAAAGACGCTTCTTTGGCAGCCGAGGGAAGAAAAAAGATCGAGTGGGTGCGTTCTTTTATGCCTGCTTTGTCGGAGATTGAGAAAAAGTTTGAAAAAGAAAAGCCGTTTAAAGGGCTTAAGATTGCCGTATCTGTTCATCTGGAAGCCAAGACTGCCAATCTGGGCCTGGTGCTTGCAAAAGGGGGCGCGGAAGTATTCCTGACCGGCTGCAATCCTTTATCCACCCAGGACGACGTGGCGGCGGCAGTAGCCGAGATGGGGATTGAGACTTTCGGCATCCACGGCGTGACGCCGGAAGAATATGAAGAATTGCTGGTAAAAACCCTTGCCTGCCATCCGCATCTGATCGTAGACGACGGCGGCGACCTGATCAACCTGCTGGGCGGACGCTGTAAAGAGTATGCAGACCAGCTGATCGGCGGCTGCGAGGAGACGACGACAGGTATTCACCGCCTGAAAGCCAGAGAGCGGGAGCAGGTGCTGCCCTGCCCGATGATGGCGGTCAACGACGCGAAGGCAAAGCATTATTATGATAATAAATATGGTACAGGCCAGTCTGTGTGGACGGCCATCATGGATACGACGAACCTGATTGTGGCGGGAAAGACAGTTGTAGTGGCCGGTTACGGCTGGTGCGGAAAAGGGACTGCCATGCGCGCGAAAGGGATGGGCGCGGATGTGATCGTCACGGAAGTAGACCCGTTTAACGCGCTGGACGCTACCATGGACGGTTTCCGTATCATGCCTATGGATAAGGCGGCAAAATACGGAGATATCTTTGTGACGGTAACAGGATGTAAGGACGTAATCACAGAGAAGCATTTTAAAGTGATGAAAGATAACGCGGTTCTGTGCAACGCAGGGCATTTTGACTGTGAAGTGGATGTGTCCGCTCTTAGGAAAATGGCGGTTAAAAGTGAGACGCGCCGTAAAAATATCGTGGGATACGAGCTGCCGGACGGTCGGACGCTGAATGTATTAGGCGACGGACGCCTGGTTAACCTGGCCTGCGGCATGGGGCATCCGGCGGAAATTATGGATATGTCCTTTGCGGTACAGGCATTGAGCCTTTTGTGGCTGGTGCAGCATAAAGACA
>CAJUMT010000101.1 GCA_910587495.1 uncultured Lachnospiraceae bacterium
CGAGTCATCAAACAGTTTCCTGACCTGGATTTTATACCGGTTCAACGGGAACGCTATGATCTGATCATAAAAAAAGAAATGTATCATTCCGCCGAGATTCAAGCCATGCTGCAGGTATTAAGATCCAGGGAATACCAGAATGATATATTCACCATAGCAGACAATGATTACACAGATTTAGGAAAGATTGTAGGGGAGGTTTAATATGCTGACAGTAAAAACACCTGATGAAGTATATGAAATCATTAATACTGCATTTTCACCGGTTTCAGATCGAACAGAGACAGTTCCTTACACTGAAGCCGCCAGACGCGTCCTTGCAGAAGATATATGCGCCACGGAATATGTCCCTGCTTTTAACCGCTCTACCGTGGACGGCTACGCCGTACAGGCAAAAGACACTTTTGGATGCAGTGACAGCATCCCTGCGATCCTTGTGAACACAAGGGAGATCCTTATGGGACAGGCTGCCGGTCTTGTGTTGGCAAAAGGTCAGTGCGCACCTATCCCTACCGGCGGAGAAGTACCGGAAGGAGCAGATGCCGTACAGATGGTTGAGTACACGGAAGATTATAAAGACGGAACCACCGGCGTCTTAAAGCCTGTTGCTCCCGGCCATAACATCATTTTAAAAGGGGACGACGTCTATCCTGGCAAACCGGTCCTTGCCGCCGGGCGGAAGCTGACAGCCCAGGATGTGGGTGCGCTGGCCGCCATGGGAATCGTGGAAGTCCCTGTAACACGCAAATTGAAAGTGGCGATTTTATCCACCGGCGACGAATTAATCCCTCCGGATCAAACCCCTGGGCCGGGGCAGATCCGTGACGTAAACAGCAGTCTTTTATCTGCCCTGATCACCCAGATGGGCGCAATTCCCGTCTTCTATGGAATCATAGCTGACCAGGAGGAGCTTTTAAGCCGCCATGTGGAAAAAGCTGTCCACGAATGCGACGTGATCCTGCTTTCCGGCGGCAGCAGCGTGGGAGTCAAAGATGCCGCCTGCCGCATAATAGAAGCGCAAGGGGAAATTCTCTTCCATGGAATCGCCATGAAGCCCGGCAAACCGACGATCTTCGGAAAAGCTGGCACACGCCCCGTCATTGGCCTCCCCGGACACCCGGTAGCAGCGTTTTTTATTACGCATATTTTTATCAGAAGGCTCTTAGCCCGGCTTTGCGGGCAGACCTTAAGGGAATTTAAGGTTACCGCCCTGCTGTCCGAATCTGTGGAAGCAAATCATGGACGCGCACAGTATAACGGCGTCTTCTTAGAAGAAAAAGACGGACATCTGACAGCACACCCCATCCGTGGGAAATCCGGTCTGATCACCACGCTGGCAGGTTCAGACGGCTATTTTTGCATTCCCCGGGACTGCGAAGGCTTCCCTGCCGGGACGGCAGTTTCCGTCACCTTATATCAACTGTAAATAATTTAAAATACAAAATCTTAAAACAGGAGAATCTTATGGCATTTCAATATTTGACAAATATACCTTTGGAACAGGCAAAAAGAGAATATCTTCAGCTACTGACAGACAATGGCATGGGCGCAGACCCGGAACGCATAAGCGTCGCACAGGCCTGCGGGCGAACCACCGCTCGGGCAGTTTATGCGCATATCTGCGCACCTCACTATCACGCCAGCGCCATGGACGGAATCGCCGTACAGGCCTGCGACACCTTTGGCGCTACTTCGACCACTCCGGTCACACTGACACCGGAGCAGTATGTCACGCTGGATACCGGCGACCCGATCCCGGACAATTGCGACGCGGTTGTCATGGTGGAAGATATCGTAAAAAATGAAGACGGATCCGTCCGCATCTACGACGCCGCCGCTCCCTGGCAGCATATCCGCCAGATCGGAGAAGATATCTGTGCAGGCGAGATGATTCTGCCTGCTTATACTACCGTCTCCCCTTCCGCGATCGGAGCCCTGCTGGCAGGAGGCGTGATGGAAATAGATGTATGTAGGCAGCCGGTGGTAGGCATCATCCCCACCGGAGACGAGATCATACCGCCCACATCCGATCCGGCGCCCGGCGATATCATAGAGTTTAACTCATCTATCTTCTCCGCCATGCTCCGCCAGTGGGGCGCTTTGCCGGTAACCTACCCGATCGTACCCGACCGGTTTGATCAGATTAAATCTGCCGTATCCGCCGCTCTTGCAGAGTGCGACATTGTGCTTTTAAATGCCGGCTCTTCCGCAGGACGGGAAGATTATTCCGCACAGGTAATTCGTGAGCTGGGCAGCGTCCTCTACCATGGAATTGCCATGAAGCCTGGCAAACCGGCTATTCTGGGATATCAGGGTGCCAAAGCCATCTTAGGCGTACCTGGTTATCCGGTCTCCGGAATCATCGTGATTGAACAGCTGTTAAAACCCATGATCGAAGCATTTGGCCGGCGTTTCATCCGACAGGAGCCGTCTGTACAGGCATTTCTCTCTCGCCCGGTCGTTTCCGGACTAAAATACCAGGAATTTGTCCGGGTACGCATGGGATATGTGGACGGCAGGCTGATCGCTTCCCCGCTGAACCGAAGCAGCGGCGTAGTGTCCTCCTTTATGAAAGCGGATGGTATACTTACGATCCCCCAGGGACTCGAAGGTTATGAAGCCGGCAGTGAAGTTACGGTTCAGCTTCTGCGTCCCGAAGATGAGCTTACACATACATTGGTTGCCATCGGAAGCCATGATCCGCTGTTAGACGAAGTCTCCGATCTTCTGCACACAAAAGATACCTCCTGTTTTATGGCGTCCACCCACACAGGTTCCATGGGCGGAATCATGGCTGTCCGCCGCAAAGAAACCCATATCGCCGGTATCCATCTTCTGGATGAAAACGACGGAACTTACAACGAATCCTATGTTCGCAAATATTTCCCCCAGGGCGGCGTTTACCTTGTGGAATGCGTCGGTAGAACCCAGGGAATCATGGCCGCCAAAGGCAACCCTAAAAACATAACCGGCATCGACTCGCTGACCGCCCCGGATATCCGTTATGTAAACCGACAAAAGGGTTCCGGCACAAGAATACTAATGGATTATCTGTGCAAAAAAAATCATCTGAACCCGTCCGCTATCTATGGCTATGACCGGGAGGAATTTACGCATACTTCCGTCGCCGCCCAGATCGCATCCGGCTCTGCAGACGCAGGTATGGGGATTTATTCCGCCGCAAAGATGTATGACCTTTCGTTTATCCCCGTATGCACGGAACAGTATGATCTTTTGATCTCTGACAGCGCATGGGATACGCCGCTTGTACAGGAACTGATACAAATTCTCAAAAGCGAAGCATTTGCCAGAAAGCTTAAAGAACTGGGCGGTTATACGATCCAGTCTCCAGGTAG
The DNA here is from genome assembly GCA_910587495.1 of uncultured Lachnospiraceae bacterium. GTDB lineage: Bacteria > Bacillota > Clostridia > Lachnospirales > Lachnospiraceae > Hominiventricola. The sequence goes on from CAJUMT010000101.1 coordinate 3,357, forward strand.
CATCCGATGCCATTTTTAGAAAAACAATCTGCCATATATGACACTGTCATCATCGGAGGAGGTATACTGGGATGTTTTTGCGCCTTAAACCTGGCGCGCTGTTCTTTAAAAACGCTGCTCTTGGAAAAGCGGGAAGATGTATGCACAGGTATCTCCAAAGCCAACACAGCTATCATCTATCCCGGCTATGACAACTGTTCCGGCTCTCTTAAAACCACTTTGACTCTGAAAGCCAATCAGGATTTTGAAAAGCTCTGTATGAAACTGGATGTACCTTTCTTCCGCTGCGGATCGATCCTGGTAAGCGAAGGGCCAAAAGGCGGGCAGACCGTGACGAAAAAATACCGCCAGGGAATCATAAATCAGGTACCCGGTCTTCAACTTTTGTCCGCCCGGGAATTACTGGCACTGGAACCCGGACTGACACCCAAAGTATCCTTAGGTCTCTACGCGCCTTCCACCGGCACAGTCCACCCCTGGGAACTGGGAATCGCCGCCTGGGAAGCCGCAAAAGAACTGGGCGCACAAACATTGTTCCACTCGGAAGTGACTGGTATCTGTAAAAAGGACATGTATTTTTATGTAGAGGTAAATGGAAAACATACAGTGAAAAGCCGCAGCGTCATTAACTGCGCAGGGATTCTGGCGGATCAGGTTCAAGCGCTGTATAGCCGTCCTCTCATTCGTATACGAGCGGAACTGGCAGAATATATGCTGTTTGAACAGGAAAATAACGATTTATTGAAGCATATTATTTTTTCTGAAACAGAAGAAGAAAAAGGGATTTCGCTTGTCCCTACCCTGAATGGAAAAATACTGGCAGGTCCCATAAGCCGCCCGTCTGACGCCGCCTCCCCTCTGGCCACCTCAGACGTCGGCCATTTAAAGCTTATGGCAGAATGTGAAAAAATACTCCCAAACATCACAGAAGCAAAGACAGTAAGAAACTTTGCCGGGTTCCGCCCGAACCCCTATGATCCGGCAGACCCTCAAAAAAGTCTTCGTGGCATAGAACCTTTAATTACGGACACCAAAGACGGGCTGATCAGCCTGATTGGGATCAAAACGCCCGGTCTTACCTGTTCCCATGAGCTGGGAAAATTGATCCGGGATAAAATACTAGATTTTCTAAATATAGATCCTGTCATAAAAGACATTCCTTCCCGTCCTAGGCACCGTGAATATTTAGAAAATCCTGCATATCAGAAGATCCTGTGCCGATGCGAAGGGATCACCTTAGGCGAAGTTCTGGACGCCGTCCAGAGGGGCGCAACCACCATCGACGGTGTAAAAAGACGAACCGGAAGCGGTATGGGACTTTGCCAAGGAAACCACTGCTCTGCCAGAATCGCTGAAATCTTATCCGCCACACTTTCTGTTCCCATGGAACAGATCACAAAAGACGGACCAGGATCATTTTATCTGTTTCCCGACCGTCAAAGGACATTATTATGAATCATATTCCAATTCTGATTATCGGCGGCGGAGCGGCCGGTATGGGCGCCGCTCTAGCCGCCGCAAAAAGACTTTCTGAACTGAAACCGGATAAAGATCCTCAAAATTATATCACATTGCTGGAGCGGGAGTCCGCACCGGGAGGCGTGCTGAAACAATGCATACATCATGGTTTCGGACTTACGCGCTTTTCATCGAATCTGACCGGTATCGAATATATGCGTCGTTTTACCGAACCTTTCCTGGCGTCTGGTATCCGCTTTTGGCCGGATACATCCGCCCTGCATATATTCGCTGACCAAAGCGTATCTGTATCCGGACCGCATACCGGGCGCGCCAGGTTGACTTTTGATCATCTTATCCTGGCCGCAGGATGTTATGAACGCTCTTTCTGGTCTTTGACTCCTGCAGGCACAAGACCTTCAGGCATCTATACCGCAGGAGAAGCCCAGTATCTCATTAACTGCTGCCGCAAAAATATCGGCGAACAGGCCGTGATTCTTGGAAGCGGGGACATGGGACAAATTCTTGCCCGCAGAATGATTCTGGAGGGAAAGAAAGTACTGGCTGTCATAGAGAAAAATCCCGTCTGCGGCGGACTTAAGAAAAATCAACAGGAATGCCTGGAAAAATATCAGATCCCTGTATTACTCTCTTCCACCGTTTTCACTGTTCATGGAGAAAAACGTATCACTGGCGTCACAGTTCGGAACCTTCAAACAAAAGAAGAAACTTTCATCCCATGCGACACGCTGATCAGCGCCGTGGGACTGATCCCGGAGCAAAGAATCCTGGACAGAAGTCTGACAGAAGACAAACTGCCCGAATGGATCAGTCTTTGCGGCAACTGTCATCACGTCCACAAAATCGTGGACAGCGTCACCTTGCAGGGGGAAGAGGACGGACGGAAGGCCATAGAAAAAATGACCGCGATTATGCATTGATAAAAAATCTCTCGACCCTCTCCCCCATCCTGCTTAAGATCTCATTGGAGATGGTTCCGGCTTCCGCCGCCATCTCCTGCGCTTTGATCTCAACATCCCCGCTTTTTCCGATCAGAACCGCCTCGTCCCCGGAACAAATGCCCGGCGCTTTCGTCACATCCAGAAGAAGCTGATCCATGCAGATCCTTCCAACAACCGGCACTTTCTTTCCTCTTACCAGCGCATGTCCTTTATTGGAAAGCGCGCGCGGAATCCCGTCCGCATAGCCAATGGAGACTGCGGCAATTTTACAGTGCGACGGCGCATGCCAGGCAAGACCGTACCCTGCGCCCTCTCCCTGGCTTAATTCCCGCACACACCCAATCCTCGCTTTCAGGGACAATACGGGCCGCAGGTCAAATTTTTGCTCCAGGCTTCGCGACGGTTCGCTCAACGCGCCGTACAGCGCAATTCCTACCCGGGCATAATCATATCTGCCGGACAGAAGGCTGCCGTTAAGTATTCCATAACTTCCCTGCAGGTGCGTGGAAAATCCTGTCTTCACCGAACCCCGCAGACAGCGTACAGTCTCAAGAAAACGTCTTTCCTGAAGCCGTACAAATTCCTGCTCTTCTCTTGTCGCTCCGTCGGAAGTACACAAATGGGAATAAACGCCTGTAATTTTCAGATTCTTAAGTTCCCAAAGCCTGCGAATCCCGGAAATATGGCCGCCTGATTCGCCTAATCTGTGCATCCCTGTGTCAATGCCTACATGCGCTTTCAGCTCTTTTCCATAAGCCGCCATCGTTTCCCCGTACGCACAATCCACGATGGTCTGCGTCAGGCCATATTCCCGCAGCAGTTCAAAATTTTCCGGGTGGGTATAGCCAAGTACCAGGATCTCTCCTTTAATTCCTGCCTGACGGAGCCGCGCGCCTTCTTCTGCACTCGCCACACAAAAATGATAGATTCCCATCTTCTGAAGTTCCCTAGTGATCCATATATCTCCGTGCCCGTATGCATTGGCTTTTACGGCAGGCATCAAAGCAGTATTTTCGGGAAGAAGCTTCTGGAACAGTCTGACGTTATGCTCCAAATTTTCTTTATTCAGTTCAATCCATGCTCTGCTCTTTTTATACATACCATGCTCCTATTTAAGTTTTCGCTACAGCCTTTCCTACACCCGGAACGACTTTCGCTGTAAATACTGTATAACTTTCAGAAAATACAAATAATATACCATCATAATCAGGGACACTGCACAGACCGCTCCATAATGAACCGGTGAATTTTCCACCAGAATTTTTTCCATCCCAAGCATCCCTGCCGCGCCCCGCACCAGGATGATTCCGATGGGATGGATTACATAAAGAAACGCCGTCTCTTTCCGTAAAAAACGGGGCGCATTCCCTGTTCCTTCCAGCAATATCTGGTAAAGAAAATACATCACCGCCGGAAGCGCCAGATACATGCTGCTGTGTCTTTGCAGGTTATATACATCTGTCACATAGCTTTCCAAAAGCACAAGCAGAAGGCTGAGAATCAATCCCGGATATCTGACTGCCCGGGAACACCAAAGCCTCTTTTCTCCAAACGCCGCGCCCATCAAAAGAAAAAGCGGCGCATAGAAAATACCGTTTCTTGTATAACTGCTGATCTGAAACAATCCCTCATAAATATTTTGAAGAAAACTGCCGTCCGGTATCAGTCCATAATAGCTGTCCCCCAAAAGCCCTGCAAGGTACAGCGCGCCGGAAGCCGCCAATGCCCCGTATAATCCAAAACCTTTGCGCAGCCCTGCCGCCGCCATACACCCAAGGAGCAACGCCGGAAAATACCACAGATGATAAAAAGTCCCGTCAAATACCAGCATTTTCAGAAGTTCGCCCGGGCTTTCGGGTAGTTTACCCGCATACCACATAACCGGCACATACAAAAGAACGGCGCTACCATAAAAAATCATCGTCTTTTTAAGAAAACGCACATATCTTCTGTCTCTCCATCCGCTTTTTACACAAGGAGCCAGCACGAAATACCCCGTCGTCATCAAAAAGAACGGTACTGCCACCCGGCCAAGTCCATAGGTCAATACTGCATCCAGCCTGCTGTTTTCCAGCATAGAAAAAGGTGCCGTATGGATGGCAACCACCATCAGCGCCGCCACCAGGCGAAACCAGTCCACCCGTCCGTATTGCGTTTTACTACCCATATCTTTTTCTCTGCCTGCACAAAATAATCCCGCCTTCATTGCTTCCGGACCAGAAAATGCGTTCCCCTTCCGCCTCTGTCAACAGCCATTCAGCCCTTCCACGCATGTCTATATAAAAGATCTCCGTATATGCTCTTTCATGCCAGAAGATCCGGCGGTAAGGATGATCCGGCGACGTATTTTCTTTTAAAAAAGCAATATATTCTTCCAGTATCATCCCCTCCTGCTCCATAAAACGCCCGTGAGCAGAACCTACATACCGGAAATGCCAGGGTTCCGCGCCGATACCGGTCAGCGCTTCCTTCCCTGCCGGATAGCGCTCCACAAACCCATAATCAGCCGCTTTTTTACGGAACTGTCCGCATATACCGTCCCTTGGAAAGTCCGGACGGATAAAATCAATCTTGTCCCTGTTCTTTGCCAAGTCGATGGCAAGCCCGCTCTCATGCTCGCTGTGTCCCGGCTTCGCCACATACGTCCTGGTGAACGCTTCGCCTTCTTTTTGCAGCGTATCTTCCCAGATAGAGATCTGTTCTTCGTGGCTTCGAAATCCGCTTACAGGGACGATCTGCCCATGATTTCCCAGCTCCTTTAAAAGCTGCCCCAGTCTTTTTGCCGCATGTTCTTCCAGAAAGATCGGAAAGCCGTCCATGACAGGAACCATCCGCCCCGGCTTCCAGACGTCAGAAAGCGGATGATCCGGCGTTACCAGGATTAAAGGCCCTTTTTGCGTATCTTCCCATGTAAGCCTGATCTTTCTCACAGGTTTTCCTCCAGTATTTTTTCCACAATATCCTCAAAAGAATAGCCTGCCGCTTTCAGCATATTGGGGAATCTGCTGTGAGCCGTAAAACCGGGGATCGTATTCACTTCATTAAAATAGATCTTCTCATCCTTTGTTAAAAACATGTCCACTCTGGCAAAACCGCTGCATCCTAACGCACGGTAGATCTGCTTCGCAGTCCTTTTGATCTGACAGGCAGTCTTCTGGAACACCCTGGCAGGCACATGAATTTTCGACGTTTTCAGTGTATATTTCTCCGTATAGTCAAAAAATCCTTCTGACAACTCGATCTCGTCCGCTTCACCGACCGTCAGTTCCGATACGCCGATAATTGCGCATCCAACCTCTCTTCCTTCGATCCTCTCTTCCATGACGACAGTTGTATCATGCGCAAACGCTTCTTCTATCGCCGGGATCAAGTCTTCTTCTTTCTGTACCATAGTGATCCCAAAAGACGAACCGGAACGGACTGGTTTGACAAATACGGGATATTTAAGCTCCTGTGCTTCTTTCCACACTTGAAGCGCTTCATAAGGTTTATTTATGGCATATGACTTCGGAACCAGGATGCCCTGTTCGGCTGCCACCCGGTGCGCCATCTCTTTGTCCATACAAAGAGCGGAACTTAAAATACCGCAGCCTGCCGTCGGTATACCTGCCAGGGAAAGAACTCCCTGGACGGTTCCGTCCTCCCCGTTCTTTCCATGCAGCACAGGAAGTGCCAGATCCACATACAGCGTATGCAGGCTGCCGATTTCCTCATAGTGAAATCCATGCACTTTCCGGTCTGTAGGCACATAGACCGGCACGCACAAACTTTCATGATACCAGGTATCCTGTGCAATCCTGTCCGGATTTCCCTGATACCAGAACCACTGTCCGGATGCCGGATGAAGGCCGATCATGACGACTTCATATTTTTCTTTATTTACATGCGTAATCACTCCATAAGCCGACTGTAAAGATACCTTGTATTCTGTTGAACATCCGCCAAATAATATGGCAACTTTCTTTTTATACATAAAAATAAAACCTCCTGTTATGGTCTTATTATACCAAACAGAAGATTTTTATGTCTTAACGCGTCCTTATAAAGTTCCTAAGAAAAGCTTAAGAGATTCTGCATATTTTCTGTATCCGCATTTACTTGGGCAGTTCCACGGTAAATACTGTTCTCCCTTCTTCACTTTCCGCAAATATATCTCCGCCGTGGAGCCGTACGATTTCTTTTGCTATGGCAAGCCCCAGCCCCGCGCCTCCTTTGCTGGTAGAACGGGCGTCGTCCAGGCGATAGAATTTTTCGAAGACAAAAGCCAGTTTATGGGGCGGAATGGTCTTTCCCATATTTTCAAAAGAAATGCGGACTACGTCCTCTCTTTCTTCTGCCCGAACTGTCACAACCGTGCCGGATGTACTGTAGGCGGCGGCATTTTTCAATATATTCTGGAATACCCGGGCAAGCTTATCCGGGTCGCCGCTTACATGGATATCTTCATCCATTACAAGTTCCACTGTATTCTGGTGATCGGATAACATGGGGTAAAATTCATCCGCCATCTGCACCAGCATATAATATAGATCAATTGTCTCCTTTTCCAGCGATGCCTGCTGGAAATTATAACGCGTAATCTCAAAAAACTCGTTGACCAGCGTCTCCAGGCGGCAGGCTTTTTCCAGCGTAATGTGTACATACTTGCTTTTTTGCTCCACAGGCATATCCGGCGCTTCTTCTAAAAGACTGAGATATCCGATCACCGAAGTCAGCGGCGTACGGATATCGTGGGCCAAATACATAACCAAATCATTTTTCCTCTGTTCCGCAAGTTTAGCTTCCAGTTCCCGTTTTTCCAGCGTATGGCGCACCAGGTTCATCTTTTTTTCCAGCACTTCTATCTCCGGCGACAAAATGATCTCCTGCTCCTGACCGTTTAAAAGCGCATTAAGTCCTCTGTCAATCTGCCGGAAATATTTGACAAACCAGTTGAGTGAAAAATAAAAGAACAATAGAAAAGCCAATGCCATAAAGACCAGAATAAAAAATTCCATATTGTTGCGGATATAATACCAGTAGATATTAAGAGCTTCCTGATAATCCACAAAAAGAATCTTCTGTAAAAGCCGGACGATTAAGTCCGCCATTCTGCCGTGCCAAAGGTTCAGATAGACTACCCAAAACAGGATAAAAGACGCCAGAATCATCAATACCAGCTGGATAAATATTTTCCATTTCAGCCTTCCGTAGCCAGACTTGAATAACTTAATTTTCAATTTTGTACCCCACTCCCCACACAGTATGGATATATTTGGGATGCTCCGCCGTATCTCCTAATTTTTCCCGCAGATGCCGGATATGGACGGTGATGGTATTGTTGGATTTCTGGTAATACTCGTCTTTCCATATCTCATGAAAAAGTTCTTCCGAACTGACCACTTTACCCTTTCGCTGACATAAAATCTTCAGTATCTCAAATTCTGTGGGCGTCAAATCCAGCTTTTTCTCATTGAGCATACACTCGTGCGTCTCCACATTCATCATAAGCCCGGAATGAAAAAGAACTGTCTCTTCTTCCTTTCCGGATGCAGGATTGTACTTTTTGTATCTGCGAAGCTGTGCCTTTACCCTGGCTACCAGCTCCAGAGGCCGGAAAGGTTTGGTAATATAGTCATCCGCCCCCAGTGTCAATCCGTTGATTTTATCGATCTCTTCATCCTTTGCCGTCAGCATAATAACCGGATAGGTGTATTTTTCCCTGATTTTCTGACAGATGGAAAACCCGTCCGTTCCCGGCAGCATCACGTCCAGAACCGCCAGATCCAGTTCTTTCTTTTCAATGCAGTTCAAAGCATCCTTCGCCGTATAATATTTATATACTGTATACTCCTCATTTTCCAGATAGACCGCCACCAAATCAGCAATCTCACGCTCGTCATCCACTACCAGTATCTTTTCTCTCATCGAACAGCACCCTCTGTCTTATCTTCTCTTAGCGTTTTCAGAAATTCGTCATGATCTCCAAAATATGAAATCTCTTTTGTCTCCGCCAAATGCTCCAACTGTTTTACCAATCCGCCTCCGGTAAAATCATTGCTAAGGGCATTCTTATGAAAACAAATTTTCCCCGGCACTTTTTCCAGTCCATACAGGTTTTTAAGATTGTCCTCCCCAAAAGGCACATCGGCCACCAGAATAACGTCCGCGTCCTCCATAAGCTTTAAATTCTCCCTCTGTTTTTCCTCCGTTACC
>CAJUMT010000102.1:0-585 GCA_910587495.1 uncultured Lachnospiraceae bacterium
AAATATGCATCCTTCTTCGTACCTCTTCCCTCAATCTGCTGCGCCGAATAACAGTTAAAAGCGCCGCGTCTATGATCGCACAGCAGGTCAGCACAATGGCAGACCAGGTGATGCCCGGGGAAATTTGACGAAATCTGCATATCAAAAGCTCCACCATCACCGTAAATACGGCTACCTCTCCCAATATAAGTACCGAGCTGGACAATACAGAGAGCCGCATTCTGCGGATGCCCGCAAGAAACAAAAGAATCATCGCTGTGGCGAACCCCGTAAGCGGAAGCGCCAGCACCGCATACCATCCGTTTCCCGGATGCCTCCATGCAATGATACCAAAATACAGCGCGATCCCGATCCCGTCCAATAAAATACTTACATACGCATTTACTTTGACAAAAAAGACCGGAAGGCAGAAAATCCACAAAAGCACGCATCCTCCGATCACATACAAAGACCAGGCATTCCCGCTGAACACAAAGAAATTCAGAAGACCGCATACTGCCGCCGTTACTGCCAGTACGACACTAAGCAGCATGGTTATATCCCCGCGCTGCACCGGTTCTGTATATCCTCTGCGAACCGGAAAGG
>CAJUMT010000102.1:595-11802 GCA_910587495.1 uncultured Lachnospiraceae bacterium
GGAAAGGGCGGCGGGGAAACGCGGTCTACTTCTTCGTTCGGATTACAGACTTTTGTATTGCACAGCGGACATACGGCGCATGTTTTGTCAAGCTCCACTCCGCAGTTTACACAGTACGACATAATAAACCCTCCATATTTCGGTTTGTCTCGATCTTTACATGAATCCCGTCCCGCACCAGTTTTTGGAAAAACTGTCGTTCCACTTCTGCTTCCACAATGCTGCTGGTAAAACTAATGGTCAAAGTATTACCATAGCTGACAACAGCACAGTTTGTACGGGCAGAAAACGGCTGTCCCATCAGTACATCAAACCGTTCTACATACGTTTTCATCTCTTCCGGCGTGTCCACAACGCCTAAGTTTGTAAGGCCTGCACTGGACTGTTTATCTTGTATTCTTTTATAAAACTGCCGCACCACGATATCTTTAATAAACAAAGGAACGATTCGAATCAACGGATTCTTTGTCACCGCCGCGTTCGTCGTGATATCCGCATTGAGGAATTTATCATTCAAATAATAGCGCATGTAATAATGTACCTGAACTAAGATTTCTTCAAAGGTATAATCTCCCATCCGGGGATCTATGGACGGATATACCATGGTAATAAAATTCCTAAGGGTACCGGAAGGAAAAAATCTGCGAAGGTTCACCGGCATAGCTAAAGACACCGGCAGTTCCCGAAACACATGATCCTCTTTCTGCTTTAACATCAGCGCATAGAGAAGCGCTGCATTCAGGTATTCCGTAACTGTCACCTGATACCTCTTTGTAACCGTTAATAACTGATCCACAGACAGAATTCCCGTGATAATATTCAGCGTATAAAATGGTTCCCATGTTCCCCTGATTCGATAAAGTTTTGTCTTTACTCCTGTGCGGTCGTACTTTTGAACTGGCATACCGCATATAGGCATCCTCCAGTTCCTCCGGATCCGGTTTTGCATCTATATCCAGCACGCCGTGCCCATCAGGAATCCTGTATCCTTTCAAGCGCAGATACACGGCTGTCAATGTCTTTAAAAGGCAGAGCGCGCCGCTTCCGTCCGCCAGCGAATGAAATACTTCTAACGAAATACGTTTCTGATAATAGTACACGCGTATCAAATATCGGTTCCTGTTCTTAAAAGACATGGGCATACAAGGATTCACGATATCCGGCTCCACAAAAGGCCCCGGGCGGTTATTCGGCTCCAGATACCGCCAGAATACGCCCTTTTTCATTGTCACTTTAAACGTAGGAAAACGAGGCAGTGTAAGATCCACCGCCTTTTGTAAAAGATCCGGGACTACATCTTCTTTTAAAAGCACCGATATTCGATACACGGAAGAAAAATTTCTCCGCTGAAGCGTCGGATATACAATTGCCGACAGATCCAGCTTATACCAGAGTTTTTTTGAATTAGTTGTTCGCTCCATATAAATTCTCCTGCGTTTTTCATTATATCAGAAAAGAACAGGCTATAAAAGCTCTATCATTCGATTTTATCCTTTGATTTTCCCTTAAAACACGATATAATACTTCATAAACAAACAAGAAAGGCCATACTTCCATGACAAACAGCCAGAAGCACAACCAAAATTTGATGAAAGTCATCCGACACATGCACTCTTTTGTTGAACACAGCGACATCGAGAAACAACGCGCCTCCAAAGATCAATTGGGAAAACTGCTGATGCGCAGCACTGATATGAATTATACAGACACTGACATAGACGGCATCCGGGCCGAATGGGTCAGCGTTAAAAGACAACATATGAAAAAATATATCCTGCTCTACTGCCACGGCGGCGGCTATAATACTGGAAGTCTTAAATACGCCCGAAGCATTACCAACAAACTGGCAAGCTCCACTTCCATGGATGTATTAAGCTTTGATTACCGCCTGGCGCCGGAACATCCTTACCCCGCCGCTTTGGAAGACGCCGTAAAAGTATGGGATTACCTTATGTATACAGGATATGGCTCCAGAGACGTGATTCTCGCCGGAGACTCCGCGGGCGGTAATCTGGCGCTTGCACTTACACTCAAATTAAAAGAACAAAATCGCATCCTCCCACGAGGGCTGGTTCTGTTCTCACCCTGGACCGACCTTACAAGGAGCGGACAGTCCCACACCACGCGCCGGGAAATCGATCCGATTCTTACGGAAGAATACTTAGACCAGGCGATCTTTGACTATGCCAAAGACCATAACCTTACCGACCCATTGATTTCCCCTTTATATGCCGATTATAGTGATTTTCCGCCTGTCCTTATCCAGGCAGGAGGAAACGGCATCCTTTTGTCGGATTCGGTGGAACTCCATAAACAGATGGTCCGCCAGCATGTAGGGGCAAAGCTCTGTATCTATCCGGGCATGTGGCATGTGTTCCAAATGTCTCCTTTTAAAACTGCCTACGAAGCCATGGATCAGGCGGCAGAGTTTATCTTTGACATCTGCCGCTGATACAAAATATCCTTTTATTCCGCGAGCAATGAGCCAAGTGCCGTGCTTGCATGAGCATTTGGCGAATGCCGCGGGATTGTTGACTACAAATATTGGATTCCTGCCCCTAAAAGCCCCGAACCCAGATAGATGCTAAGAGCCGCCCCGATCTTTGCCCGATACAAAGACTTATAATCCGGGAATAGTTCCTTGAGTTTTTCCTCCAGAGCATCCCTCTCTTTGGGTGCGCCTCCGTCTGCCACCACCAGGTTGTAAGGACACCCTTCTTTGCGACAGTCCTCCACCAATGTAAGCAGTCTTTTTTCGACTGCTTTACGGCTGCGCACTTTTGCCGCTGTATAGATTTCTCCGTCCTCGTCAAAAGACATGACCGGCTTAATATCCAAAAGCGCCCCCGCCGCCGCGGTCACTTTGCCGATTCGACCACCTTTTTTCAAATATTCCAACGTGTCAATGGAAAAGAACACTTTTGTATGTCTGATCAGGCTTTCCACTTTTCCCTTCAATGTCTCAAAATCCATACCTTCCGCCGCATATTTTGCCGCCTGGATGGCAATAACTCCAATACCGATACTCGCCTGACAAGAATCATACACGGCGATTTCCAGCCCTTCCATATCTTCCGCTGCAAGCCGCACATGATTGACAGTTCCCGAAAGACCGCCTGATAAGAGAATAGCGACAGCTTTACTGTAGCCCTGCTTTTGAATCTCGGCAAACGTATCCTCCACATCCGCACCGCTGGGAGTGCTGGATTTGGGAAGCTCCGTTTTTAATTTTTCATAGATGTCTTCAGCATGAATGTCCACACCGTCCCGATATTCCCCGTCAGTACAGGTAATCCGCATGGGCAGGATAAACATATGGTACTTTTCCACAAACTCCTGCGGCACATCCGCACAGGAATCTGTGATGATCGCAATCTTCTCTGTTGTGTTCATGACTTTATTTTCCTTTTTTTCATATATATTTTTAGAAACGATTCTATCATGGATATTTTGACTGAATATAAACTCATGTATACTTCTGCTCTTTTTTCATGCTCTTCCTGTAATACCATTCAAATGTCATCATCAGCATAAAAAATGCTCCGATCCAGGCAGAAATTTCCGACAAGGCAATACCGCGAAAATGGAGCCTGCGTACCAGAAGAATCGCCATCATGAACCGCAGAGCCACTTCAAGCACGCCGGAAAACATAGGAAGCACTGTATGCCCCATGCCCTGACAGGCATTACGGAACACGAACAGCCAGCCCAGCGGAAATATAGCTATCCCGGTAATCATAAGGTATTCTCTCGTATAAGAGATGACTGTCTGATCCGTCAGCATAAAAGATGACATGGCCTCCGGAAGCAAAAGCATCGCCAGTGCCAGCGGAATATTTATCAGAATGCTTAAAATCACGCCATCCCTCACGCCCTGGCGAATCCTCTCTATTTTACCAGCACCATAATTCTGCCCCGCGAACGACAAAAGTGCCAGCCCCACGGCATTGCCCGCCTGCTGAAATAAGGAACATATCTTCGTGCAGGCCGCATAAGCCGCCACATAACCGGTTCCCATGCCGTTTACAAAATATTGAAGAACCATGCACCCTACAGCTGTCACAGAATTCATAAACGCGATTGGAAGTCCGGTTAAAGTAAGCCTCTTTAAAATCTTCCACTCAATTTTCCAGTCTTTCTTACGGGGAAGCAGTTCTTTTAATGTACCGATATATCCTACACAGAAAAGCAGCGATACCACCTGCGACAGAATCGTCGCCTCTGCTGCCCCCGTGACGCCCCTCCCAAGAGGAAATACAAATAACAGATCCAGCGCCACATTTACCACAGAAGACAGGATCATAGCGACCAGAGGAATCCGGCTGTTTCCCACAGAACGAAGCATCGTCATGGCAAAATTGTTAAAGATCGTAACCGTAATTCCCAGCAGAATAACGCGAAAATAGTCCAGTGTATCCTGCATCATGGACGCGGGCGTCTGAAGGAATAAAAACAGCCGATTCATAAAGGCCAGGCTTACTGCCGTCACAAAAATACTGATCCCCGCACAGACCCACACGGACATGGTAATTTCCTTTCGGAGCTTTTCCGTATCTTCCGCTCCGAACGACTGGGAAATACAAATGCCAAGTCCCCCTGTCAGGCCGATGGTAAAGCCAAGGATCAAAAATGATACTGATCCTGTATTGCCTACTGCTGCCAGGGCATTGTCGCCGACTCCTTTACCGACAATTACAGAATCTACAAAACTGTAAAACTGCTGAAAAAAATTTCCCGCAAGAATGGGAAGAAAAAACTGTATGATCAGCCACATACAGTTTCCGTTTGTCATATCTTTTGTCTTTGTTCTCGTATTCATGCAGAACAAAATACCACAGTCCAAAGGATTTTACAAGAGGATATTCACAATTTTCTTGACTTTTTTCGACTCCCGTATTACTCTATATCTATCTGTAGATATAATAATAAAGAGATAGAGGCGCGGTCGCTACCAGTACGCTGCCTGCTTGGGACAGGCATCCCAAGGCAGCCGAACAGAACGTCCGCCGAAGCAATACGTCTGCCTGGAGACGCTTTGCTGGGGTGCAGCAGAATATGCTGCACACTGTCACAAGGTATTTGTGGTGCGCTATCGTTTATGAGGATTTATTAAGCCATGGACGCCGCCCGTACCATGGCTTTTTTGTTTGCATGTTTGCAGAAATAATCTAAAACAGCATCTTCCCGCACAGTATGCAGGGCAGCGAGCGGCTGCGTAAGCAGACGGAGCAGCCCTGGGTACAAAATACTGTAAGGGAAGATGCGGAACCTTAATAGGAGGGAAAATGTTATGTATGCAACCTTTTGGTCCCTGGTGCCGCCGCTGGTGGCAATTATCCTCGCGCTGATCACCAAAGAAGTATACAGCTCCCTGTTCATCGGTATTGTGACGGCGGCGCTGTTTATTACAAACTTCAATGTAGTCTCCGCTTACACAACCATGTTCGGCGACGGGTTTATCGCTTCTTTGTCAAGCAGCTCCCATGTGGGCATTCTGATCTTCCTGGTTGTCCTTGGCACTATCGTCATTCTTATGAACAAAGCCGGGGGTTCTGCCGCTTACGGAAAATGGGCGCAGGAAAAGATTAAAACCAGAAAAGGCACTTTGTTGGCTACTTTCGCTCTTGGCGCTTTGATCTTTGTAGATGATTATTTCAACTGCCTGACCGTCGGAAGCGTCATGCGTCCGGTCACAGACAAGCACAATGTATCCCGTGCAAAGCTGGCGTATCTGATCGACGCTACCGCGGCCCCGATCTGTATGATCGCCCCGATCTCTTCCTGGGCGGCTGCTGTGGCAGGCGTGGTAGAAGGCACAGACGGACTGACGCTTTTTATCAGTGCGATTCCTTACAATTTGTATTCACTTCTTACCATTGCTACAATTATCCTGATCTCATGCCTGGATCTTGACTTCGGTCTGATGAAAAAGCATGAAGACAACGCAAAGAACGGAGACCTTTTTACTTCCGGCACCGTTACTGCCGACAACAGCGCTATGGAACCGGTCTCTGACAAAGGAAAAGTCATTGATCTTGCTTTCCCGGTTATCGTACTGATTATCTCCTGTATTGTTGGCATGATTTATACAGGCGGATTTTTTGAAGGCGTTAACTTTGTAAACGCTTTCGCAGATTGTGACGCGTCTTTAGGGCTCTCTATGGGTTCCACAGCTGCACTTTTGATCACGATTGTATATTACCTGCTTCGTTGTGTACTGACTTTTAAAGACTGTATGGATTCTTTCCCGGAAGGCTTTAAAGCCATGATCAGCCCGATTCTGATCCTGACTTTCGCCTGGACGTTATCCGGCCTGACCGGCAACCTGGGCGCGGCAGAATATGTCAGCGGCATCTTCGAAGGAAGCGCAGCAGGCCTGACCGCCATGCTCCCTGCCATCGTATTCCTGGTAGCAATCTTCCTGGCCTTCTCCACCGGAACTTCCTGGGGAACCTTCGGAATCCTGCTTCCTATCGTCGTAGGGATCAACCTGCCCGGCAACCTGCAGATCGTGACCATCGCTGCATGTCTTGCAGGCGCTGTATGCGGAGATCACTGTTCTCCTATCTCCGATACTACGATTATGGCTTCCGCCGGCGCGCAGTGTGACCATATCAATCATGTATCCACGCAGCTTCCTTATGCGCTCCTGGTAGCGGCCATATCCTTTTTAGGCTACTGCATCGCCGGTTTTATCCAAAATGCATGGATCGTCCTTGCTGTCTCATTCGTGCTGCTCTGCGCAGCGCTGTTTGGAATGAAGAAATTCTTGGTTCCGGCGAAATAGTATATATAATTGTCGGAATAGTAAAGCTGATAAAAGCAACCGACATCGGGCGCAAATACCTGATGCCGGTTGTTTTTTAATAATACACTCTGTTCTCAAACACTACCTCAAACGTCCCTTTCTCAGCATGAAGCAGCGTGACCGCGCAGTTTTTATGCACGCCGCCGTCCCAGAATTTTTCCAACGGCAAATCTAAAAGCCCGGACAAAATCCCCCGGATTGCCGCGCCGTGGGACGCCATCAGAAAAGTCATATGCTCATTCTTGGGGTCATTCATAATGCCGCGCATAAAAGAAGATGTCCTGCGTTTTAAATGTTCAATGCTTTCCCCATTAGGCGGCGTATGGTATTTCTCCGGCGCATTAAAAAAGTTCAGGAAATCTGGATCAGGAATATTGTATTTCCCGTCCAGCACCGTAAGCCCCTCATAATCCCCGAAACTTATTTCCCTGAGCCCATCTGTGAGAATGATCTCGACCTTCCGGTTCCCCCGAAGAATCTCCGCCGTCTTTTTCGCCCGAATGAGCGGACTTGTATAAATCCTGTCAAAGCGGATATCCTTCATCCCTTCCGCCGTCTTTTTCGCCAGCTCAATGCCTTTCTCGTTCAGCGGTATATCCACTGTCCCCTGCAGTCGCTTCCCCTTATTGTAATCTGTCTCCCCATGCCGTATTAAATAAATGTCCATGTCCTTTATTTCTCTTGTTCCGCCAACAATATATCATGATTCACCGTCCGGTAAAATCCTGCGTCGAAAGCTTCTCCCTTAATCCCACACCCTAATAACCACATAGTCTTTGTCACCGCGGCTTCTAATGTCATATCAAAAGCCTCTACGACCGGAAAGCGGTTCTTGATCGCTTTTCCTACCTGATAAACTTCCATATCGCTGCCCTCATGGGTCACCTGGGTAGCCATAACCACTTTCTTTCCGTTTTTACACCAGCCGTCGATGGCGTCCGCAAAGCTGTGTTCCCCATACGCAGGCAGTCCGCCCACGCCGAAAGATTCTATGATCACCGCGTCGCAGTCCTCTGCCATCCGGTTCAATATCCGTCCGTCCATACCCGGAATTAACTTTAATAAAAATACCCTTGTGTCCATTCCATGGTAGAACCGCACCCGCTCCCGGATCCGGTCTCTGTCATCAATATAAAATATGACCCGCCGATCCTGAATCACGGCAATATCCGGATAATTGATGCTGGAAAACGCATTATAGCTTTTGGAACGCTCTTTTTTTGCCCGGGTTCCCGCGATCACCTTTCCGCCGAAAACAATATTGACACCGTGAGCACGGTCGTCCGACGCAAAACGCAGGCTGTCCCGAAGGTTCAGCCTTGCGTCTGTAATCTCAAGATTGATAGGTTTCTGCGATCCGGTGATCACCACCGGTTTTAGATTGTTCTGAATCAGATACGACAGCGCCGCTGCTGTATAAGCCATAGTATCCGTACCATGGCAGATAACAAAACCGTCGTACTCGTCGTAGTATTTTTCCACAAGCCCTGCCAGTATAAGCCAGTGTTCCTGGCACACGTTGGTGCTGTCCAGGCCAAAAGGCTGACAGGCGGTCACCTGACAGAAATCTTTTACTTCCGGCACATAGGCCAGCAGTTCTTCCGCCGTAATCTGGGGTTCTAACCCCTCCGCCGTATGTTCCGACGCGATGGTGCCGCCGGTGGCGATCAAATATATCTTTTTCATATTCGCTCCACACATTCAGGATAAGAAAGCTGTTCTTTAAAGGCTGCTGTCACCCGCGTAAGTTCCAGCACGGTTTCGCTGAAATACCTGGGGGGTACTTCTCCTAACTGGTACAGATCCAGTTCGTAGCGTCCATTCACCATTTTTCCCTTTCCAGGATGATAAAATGCAGCGCCGTAGACTGTCACGTCTTCCCCTTCTGCGCCCACGCCGCAGCCGGAAAAGGACAGTACGACTCCAATCTGCCCCTGCGCCTTGGAAAATTCATAGTACCAGCCTCCGTCCAGGATCTCCCCCCGCATCCAGCCGGAGGAAAGCAATTTCCCGGACAGGGAAAGGGAGTTGATCACGCGCCCGCCGAAGCGCGTCAGTTCTGTCTGTATCGCTTCTTCCTCTGTCACTTTATACACCGGGCGGTCAATCTGCTCAATAGGCTGAACGATCTCATAGTCCGAAAGCTGCTCTTTCCATGCAGCCAGATTTTCTTTGTCCAGTTCAATGGGATGGACAAGGCCGATCATCCCGGATTCCGGCAGTTCATATTCATCTTCGTCCACAGTATTAAAGCTTCCGTCTTCCATATAGCGGAATGTATCTTTTAATACATGGTCTTCATAAAGCCCCCAGATTAATCCGGTAGCGAACTGATGCATGACCGGATTTTTCACAAACAATGCTTCCCACTTATCCGTTGGCCACAGCCGTTCGCTTAAAAGCGCCTGTTCCAGCCGAAGTTTCTGATTGTTTAAGACTGTCTTCAACTGTTTTTTCAGCAGTTTATAGGCGTCGCTGGCCGCTTTTGCCTTCTCCGGCTCGTCTTTTTTGCCGGGCGCAGGCAGGTTCTTAAGTTTCTTCCCGTTTTCATCAAACACTTCCAGCTCCAGGGCAGGCGTCAGAATAACTTTAAAGGTTCTTGTACCATAATCAAAGATCTGTTCCATCCGCTCGTCAAAGCCCAGATTCGGCACGATCCGGTCTTCTAACTCCGCCACTGTGATGCCAAGCTGCTCCGCCGCGTAGGAAAGCGCCCGGGAAGCCGCGTCCTTGACCTGCCGGAACTTGAATTTCCGGCTGATCTGATCTACTAAAAGCAGTGCCGTGGCGCCTCCGTTTATCGCCAAAGCACTGACCGCTTCTGCGGCAATGGCGCCTCTGGATTTCTTCGGCCATTCCTGGATCTGCGCATGTAAAACAGGAACGATTTCTTCCCCGCCGTGGATCGAAGCGGCATAAAGCACCCATTTTTTCTTTGCTTCCGCCCCCGTTTTGATCCAGCAGGCAAAAAGCGCAGCCACATACCTGGCCAGTTCTTCCGGCACAAGCTCTTCCGAAAGTTTTCTGGCATCCGCACTTACTCCGGGCACGGACAAATCCGCATAAGATATAAGAAGCGCTGCAAGGAAATCTTCCGATGCCTCTTCGCCGTTTGTTTTATGAACGACAGGCAGTTCCCCGCCGCCGGCTAAAAACCAGGACAACTTACGTTTTCTACCGCCGGAAAGAATAGATTTTATAAATTCTTCCTGGGTCTGCGCTGTTGGTTCTTCCATATTCTGTCCTTCCGGCAGCAGGATGCTTTGCATCAATTCTTTTATCTTTTTTGATTTTTCCGCCTCCATCGCCCGGGTAAGCGGCTCTTTATAAGCATCTGCGCCCCAGGACTTTAACACCCGCACTGCCAGTTCCCGTATCACACCTTTTTTGGATGTAAGCATCGCAAGGACATCCTGCTCCCATTCCCGATGGTCTCTTAAAATCGAATGTACATAGCACTCCCGCACCTGCTTGGAACTGTCTGCGGCACAAGCAAAAATATTTTCTTTATATTCTTCCGAAAGGTTACCCATCACCTGGACGGCCAATGCGCGGGTAAGGACGAGTCCTTCTTTCGCGATCACGGGAAACTCTTTTCCCCATCTGTCTTTATGCCCTGCCAGCACTTCTGCACACAGTTTAAACCCCGAGGACTGATACCCTTCATAGGCAGTGGCAAAAAAGTCCATCTGATAGACCAAAGGAACCTGCTCTTCTGTCAGTATTTTAAGAATCCCTTCTATCTGCCGCCTGTCCAAAAGCCTGTTGTTGCCGCCCCCTTCTACTTTCGCGTCCTCGGGGACGCCGACCCAGCAGTCTTTAAGATAACTGTTGTAACTACTATCCAGGCGGAGGCATTCCAGTACAACGGCTCTTTGATAAAATGTAGTCTCTCCGTTGTCCTTAAGAAACCTAATTCTTACTTTTCTGGCATTGTCATATATATACTGCTCCCGCCATTCGTTTACAAAGGGCAGTATGCTCTCGATCCCAACCTTGCCAAGCAGATAGTTTTCCGCCATAACCTGTCCGGTTTTGTAGGCATGGACATGTTCTTTAACTGCAGACTCGCAGTATTCCTGCCAGAAGCTCTGGCCAAACTCTGCATAAAACGCAGGATTCGCCGCCCGTACATTAGCGAGCAGATAGCCAAAGTCTTCCAGCAGGGTAAACAGCGGGAAAAAAATCGCCATCGGCGGCAGCATCACCGATACCACCCAGGCCATCACCCGGTACCCGCCGTGGATAAGCAGGCTGACCGCCGCCTCCGGTACGCCCGCAGCCAGCAGCCCTGCCGCCATCTTCCCTTCCAGCCAGAACAGCCCATCCGCCAGCAAAGCCGATGGGATATTCGCGCCGCTGAGCGTCAGCCAGAAAATGCCGAACAGCAGAAGGAGCA
>CAJUMT010000103.1 GCA_910587495.1 uncultured Lachnospiraceae bacterium
TCCTGGCTTTGAACGCGGCTGTGGAGGCGGCAAGGGCGGGAGCAGCCGGCAAAGGATTTGCGGTTGTGGCGGATGAAGTACGTAATCTTGCCAGCAAGTCTGCCGAAGCTTCCAAGAATACGGCTGCCCTGATCGAGAATTCTCTCCATGCAGTGGAGAACGGCACGAAGATTGCAGACGAGACTGCACGCTCCCTGGAAGTGGTTATCAGCGATATTCAGGAAACCAGCGCCATGATGGATTCCATCGCAAGGACTTCTCAGGAACAGGCGGAGACAATCTCCCAGATTACGTTGGGTATTGACCAGATTTCAAGCGTGGTGCAGACGAATTCCGCTACCGCGGAGCAGAGCGCGGCGGCCAGCGAGGAATTATCGGGACAGGCTCAGATCCTTAAAGATCTGGTCAAGAAGTTCCGTTTGGAAGAAGACGGAGCGGTTCCGCAGATTTCGCAGTATGACGTCCCGGGTTCTGCAGATTATGACGATATCGGTTCCGTTTCCTATTCATATGGAGGAAGCGACAAATATTAATACCTGCTTTTGCCGTTCTTTAGACGGCGGAAAATATAGGCGATGAGGAGAAGCAATGAATAGTATCAAACGAGAAGTTATGGTGCGTGTGGCCCTGATCTTTTTGATTATGTTGATTAGCGGCGGGATGACGGCGCTTAGCATGAGGGGAATCAGAACTTACAGTAATTACACGAAGCAGGCGGAAGAACTTCATGCGCTGGTATTGACGGCGGAGAAGGCCCATTATTCCTGGGTGGAGAATCTTTGTTCCGCAACTACCATGGGTACGGAATTTACAGGCAGTACGGACTATAAGACGTGTGTGCTGGGCAACTGGCTTTATGGTACAAACACGTCCCGCTTAAACAGTGAGATTGTGACGCTTATGGAGCAGATGAAGCCGATCCATCAGGCTATTCATGAGTCGGCAGAAACGATATTGGCGTTAAGCGAGACAGATCGGGCGGCGGCGAATGAAATGTATCAGTCTGTTGCGAAGGTGAATGTGAATCAGCTGGTTGGCCTCCTGGATCAGGTGGCTGAGATCACAGAGAATAATTTCGATATCAGTGAGCGTGGTCTTCAGAGTGCGGTAAGCCGGACGGAGATTGTTTCGGGTCTTACGATTCTTCTGACATTGGTTATGATTATTCTGCTTTTCCTGTATGTAATGAAGAGTATTGTCGCGCCGATCCAGACTATTACAGAATCAAGCCGGAGCATGTCGGAAGGCCGGCTGGATTTCCAGATTGACATTAACAGCAAGAATGAGCTGGGCGTCCTGGCTGACAGTCTGAACAGTTCGGTGAAGACGCTGAGACTGTATATTACGGATATTGCGCATGTGCTGGATGAGATTGCCGGAGGAAATCTTGCCAAAGAAACGGATATTACATACATAGGAGATTTTTCCGCGATCCAAAAAGCGTTTGAGGAGATCAGCAGAAAGCTCAGCAATACGATGGAACAGATAAATATGGCCTCCAACCAGGTAGATTCAGGGGCTAATCAGGTGTCTGTGGGTGCGCAGAGCCTGGCCCAGGGAGCTACCGAACAGGCGTCAGAAGTTGACAATCTTCTGGAGCTTGCCGAAGAGGTCGCAAAGCAGATCGACAAGAATGCCGAAAACGCGTCCCTTACTACCCAGGAAGCAGATCGGGTGGGAGAGAATATTTCAGTGTGTGATCAGCAGATGCAGGAGATGGCGGAAGCAATGAACCAGATCAATGCATGCTCCGGAGAGATTCAGCACATTATCAAGACCATTGACGATATTGCTTTCCAGACGAATATCCTGGCTTTAAATGCAGCCGTGGAAGCTGCAAGGGCAGGAGCAGCCGGAAAAGGGTTTGCGGTAGTGGCAGATGAGGTACGCAATCTGGCGGCTAAGAGTGCGGATGCAGTGAAAGATACCACAGAGCTGATCGAAAAGACCCTTGGCGTAGTGTCTACAGGTTCACGTTTGACGGATCAGGTTCAGGAGTCCCTGCGCTCGGTGGTGGAAGGCGCGAACAAAGTTATAGAAAATATTAAAATGATTTCTGATGCTTCCCAGGAGCAGGAGACGGAGGTCAATACGATCAAAGACAGTATTTACCAGATCTCAACAGTGGTCCAGTCCAATTCGGCTACTTCGGAAGAAAGTGCGGCAGCCAGTGAAGAACTGGCCAGCCAGGCACAGGTTCTTAAAGGCCTGATCAGTGATTTCCAATTGAGGAAAAACTAAAGCTAGTTTATAAAACAGGCTCTGCATACAGTTTGCGGGGCCTGTTTTTGGGGAGTAAAATTTTTGTGAAAAATGTGTTAAATTTTTATTAATACTTGATTTCAGCATGATCTGGTGTTATCATAAGTTGTGTATCTGCGCATATATTGGTACAATCAGTTTCATAAACATTTTATATGGAAGGATATAGGTATTGATATAAATAGTTATACCGGTTATAATGCAGAAAAAGACCGAAAAAGATTTACATAAGTTTGGAGGAAGAGAGTATGGCGGAAATATTTGGAAACGGCATAGCCCTCACGGAAAAAGTATTGGATTTTCTGTGGGGCAGACAGACGATCACACTAAATAATATTGCTAACGGTGAAACACCGAAATTCAAATCCCAGTACATAACATTTGAAGAAGAGATGGCAGAGCGTTTGTCTCAGGCCAGTGCATCTGGTAAAGGAGCAAGGCAGGCTGTGGCGGACGCTATTGACGCTACACATGCCAGCGTTCATACGACGACGGCGGAATCTACCAGGCTGGACGACAATAATGTGGATATG
Source organism: uncultured Lachnospiraceae bacterium (assembly GCA_910587495.1). Lineage (GTDB taxonomy): Bacteria > Bacillota > Clostridia > Lachnospirales > Lachnospiraceae > Hominiventricola. The sequence continues at coordinate 2,796 of CAJUMT010000103.1, forward strand.
GATCAGGAGCAGGTGGATCTGGTCAGAGCCGCATACGAGTATCAGTATATGGTGAATTCCGTATCCAACGGTATTAGCCGTTTACAGAGCGCAGCCCGTACTTTTTAGCGCATAGAAACGAATCAGTGAGAAGATAAAATACGCCTTCCATATGGTACGATATATGGCCGGGGTATTTGTCGTGCCGTGTAAGAGAAGTTGTAATCAAGTAAAAAGATGACGCATTAAAGCATTAAAGTGTAAAAGGAGGCTGTTGGATCTGTTATGGAAGGAACAGGGTTTATCACGCCGATCCAGGTGTGGGGAGAGGTAGGAAATTTTGAAGGCCGCAGGCAGGAAGATGTAAAAGATAACGAATCGCTGTCGTTGTTTGCGGATGTGTTCAGGACGGCCATTAACCAGGTGAAGGAAACGGAGGCGGACGTGGAGACAAAGCAATATCTGCTGGCTACCGGTCAGTTGGATGATGCGCATACGCTTCCGATCGCTGAGGCAAAAGCGGGACTTACGCTGGACGTTTTTCTTACTTTGCGCAATAAGACATTGGAATCGTATAACGAATTGATTAAGATAAACGTATAATAGTATAGTAAGAGGGATTCCGGCGGTGTGTTTGCCCCGCCATGAATAATTGCAGAAGGTTGGATAAAAACGTGCAGTTGCAGAATATAAAAGAAAGCTGGCAGAATATACCAGATAAGACAAAAAAGATTATTAAAGCAATCGTTGCAGCCACTGCGGCGATGGTTTTAATTGCGGTTCTTGTGCTTTTCCTGGGCAGAGATACCAGCTACGGTGTATTGTTTACAGGCCTTAATCAAAGTGAGGCTCAGGAGATTGCGGGTCTTTTACAGGATCAGGAGATTGATTATAAATACAATTCTAATGATGGGACCATACGTGTGCCTACATCTGTGCTTGAACAGACTAAAGGAGAGCTACTGATCCAGGGGTATCCCAAAAATGGATTTACATACGACATGTATTTGGACAATACGGGTCTGATGACTACGGAGTCCGATAAGAAGCAGATTACTTTATATGAAGTCCAGGACAGACTGGGCGCTACGATCCGTGCTTTTGAAGGCGTGCAGGACGCTACTGTGACCATTGCCGAGGCGTCGGAGCAGCGCTATGTGCTTCAAGATGAGACACAGGAGTCAGCATCTGCTTCCGTGCTCGTGACAATGAGAAACGGGAGTACGTTGACGTCTGATAAAGCGCAGGCCATTAAGAATCTGATCTCTCATGCCGTGCGCGGCATGACTTTTTCGGAAGTCAAGGTTTTTGACGCTTCAACTATGCTGGAAGTAGGGGGAGACGCGGATACGGCAGAGAGTTCCGTTACGGATCTGGCAGGTCTTACCTCTCAGGTGGAGAACAATATTGCCGCTAATGTGAGAGTCGTCCTTGAAAAGCTGTACGGCGCGGGAAACGTGGCTGTTTCAGTCAAAGGGACGCTGAATATGGAAAAGCTGATCTCAGAGAGTACCCAGTACAGCACGCCGGAGAAGATTGATGAGAACGATAAAACGGGACTTTTGGATGAAGAAGACCTAGTCAATGAAAATTCTCTGGCGGGAAGACAGGACACGGGAGGCGTCGTGGGTGCGGATGCTAATGCGGATACGCCCCGATATACTGCAGAGGACGGTACGGAAAATGAAGTGGACAGCTATTCCAACGGAAGCGCCACTAGACATTGGCTGTATAATGTCTTGAAAGAGCAGCGTCAGATTGATCCGGGTGTGTTGGAAGATACATCCGTTGCCGTGGTAGTATTGACTAACGATACCCAGTCCGTATCCCAGCAGGAATTGTATCGGCTGGTAGCCAATGCGGCAGGCATACCGGTGGACGACGCCAACGATAAGATAACTGTAGTGCGCGCTCCGGGAGGAACCGCAGGCGAAGAGCCAATTAACAAAGATACCAACGGTCTTGACATTATTACAGCTTTTATACCGCTGCCGCTTTTGATCGCTCTGTGCGCGGCGCTGCTTCTGATCTTCCTTCTTATTCTGCTTCTTTTGCTGCGCAGACGCCGTAAGAGAAGAGCAGAAGGGCCTCAGGATGAAGATTTTGAAGGAGGCGACGAACTTTCCGCCAGCGAGCTTGGCCTAGGAGAAGAAGATATGACTGCAGGCGCGGAGGGCTTAGGCATACCGGGTACGCAGTTGGATGAAGATGACGAGTTTGCCAACAGTGAAGAGATTATGAATCTGCGTATGCAGCGCAGTATGCGCCTGAAGCAGAATATAGGAGACTTTGTGGAGGAAAATCCGCAGATCGCAGCGAAACTGATTCAGAGCTGGTTAAGAGGAGAGGAGGGAGAAAATGGCAGATCCAACAGTCGAAAACAGTCCAGATAAGCAGGAAGAAGACGTCCTGACTGATGTGAAAAGTAAGGCTGCGCTGGTAGTTGTATCCCTTGGCGCAGACAGGGCTTCGCAGATTTATAAGTACCTGAATGAAGAAGATATCGAAGATCTTACTTATGAAGTGGCGAAGTTGGGCAAGACCACCAACAGCCAGGTGGAGTCTACGCTGGATGAGTTCTATAAACTTTGTTTGACGCATAAGATGATGACGGATGGAGGACTTGACTACGCCAGAAATGTCCTGGAGAAAGCCTTCGGTGAGTCTACTGCCAGGAATCTTCTTGAGAAAGTATCCAAGACCCTGCAATCCAGACCTTTTAACTTCTTTACTAAAGGAGATCCTCAGGCATTGCTGTCCATCCTGCAGGGCGAACGTCCCCAGGTGATTGCCCTGATTATGGCTTATATGGATCCGCAGCAGGCAGCACAGGTCTTAGAGCAGCTTTCTGATGAGAAGCGAATCGCGGTCGTGGAGGGCATGGCCAGTATGGATCGTGTTTCACCGGAAGCCATCGCTATTGTGGAGGAAGAGATGAAGCGTAAGTTTGCGTCTATCATCACCAGTGAGGACAATATGAGCCTTGGCGGCATCGACTTTGTCGCGGATATGATGAACAACATTGACCGCAGTACCGAGCGGAAGATCTTCGACCAGTTAGGCAAGCAGAATCCTGATTTGGCTCAGGATATTCGGGACAAAATGTTTGTATTTGAAAATATTTTGGATATGGACGACCGTTCCGTGCAGCGTTTTGTCCGGGATCTTGATACCAAAGATGTGGTATACGCCCTTAAGAATGCTTCAGAAGATATGAAGAGCATTTTTTTCAACAATATGTCCAAACGTATGGCAGACACTGTCCGCGGCGATTTGGAGATCACTTCCAATGTAAGATTAAAAGATGTGGAAGAGGCGCAGCAGCGTATTGTGAATATTATCCGCAGCTTAGAGGAGCATGGCGAGGTGATCATTAAGAAGGGAGGCGATGATGACGATATCATCGTCTAGGCATGTGATCAAACAAACAGGTGCAGACAACGCCCGTGTGATCGAGCCTTATGTTCCGCCGGTAGAAGTGAAATTAAGCATTCTAAAAGAAGATAAAGCACCGGTGTTTCCGCATTACACTTCGGATGGGCAGCCTGTGGGGGAGCTGTCTGATACAGGGCCAGGACAGGACTTGGAAATGCAGGAGGAAAGCCTGTTAAAAGTGCAGGAAAAGCTGGAGGAATCGGCTAAAGAGGCTGAACATCTTTTAGAGGAAGCCAAAGCGCAGGCAGATGAGCTTTTGGCGCAGGCAAAGGAGCACGCCGAAAAAGAGTATGAAGCTGCCAGGGAGGCCGGATACGGAGCTGGTTATGACGCCGGATATAAGGAAGGACTTGCTAAATCTCTTGAAGCGGGCCGACAGGAGTTGGATGAACAGCTTAAGGCTTTCGACCAGGATATGAGAAAAGCTTTTAAGTCTGTGGAGAGAGCCAAAGAAAGATGTATCCATGAGTATCTTGAAGAACTCAAAGACTGCGTCATCGCCATAGGGGAGAAAGTCATCCGTATTAGTTTAAGGTCCAGCGGGGAGGTCATCAAGCAGATGATCGTTTCCGCCACAGAGAAACTTAAAAAGACCACATGGGTCAAAATCTACATCAACAAATGTGATTATGAACTGATGATGGAGGCAGATGCGGATTTGATTGATGAATTATCTCATCTGTCCGACAATATCAAGTTCATTGTTATGGATAAAGAAGACAGCGGCAACTGCATCATAGAGATGCCGGAAGAGATTGTGGATGTGAGTGTGAACACTCAGATTGAAAATATTAAGGATATTCTGGAAAATGTGAGAGTATAAGTTTATGTACGAGAAGATACCTCAGATCGTCAGCAAGTCCGAAACGATCAGCCGTATCGGCAAGATAGAAAATGTAGTGGGAATGTCGATGGAAGCTTCCGGCGGTCGTTCCAGCATCGGCGATATCGTCATGATTTACAATGAAGAACAAAATCGCCAGATGCCTGCGGAGGTGGTGGGTTTTAAGGATGATAAAATTCAACTTATGACTTACGAGGCTACCAGCGGCATTGCTTCCGGCAGTTTTGTGCGTAATACCAGGCGCCGGTTAAAAGTGCCTGTGGGAGATTTTTTGCGAGGGCGTATTATCAACGCTTTAGGTGAACCCATAGACGGCGGGGAACAGTTTGAATCTCCAAGACACTATACGGTTAGCAGTCCTTACATAAATCCGCTGACAAGGCCTCCCATCCGGGAACGCCTGGAATTTGGCGTCAAAGCTATCGACGGTCTTAATACCATTGGAAAAGGTCAGAGAATTGGGATTTTTGCCGGGTCAGGAGTAGGAAAAAGTACGCTGATGGGCATGATCGCCAAAAATGTCAAGACAGATATCAATGTAATTGCCTTGGTGGGCGAGCGTGGGCGCGAGGTATTGGAGTTTGTGCAAAAGGATCTGGGCGAGGAAGGTATGAAACGCTCCGTCCTGGTGGTGGCGACTTCTGACCAGCCGGCCATGCTCCGTATGAAATGCCCGCTGGTGGCAACGACCATAGCAGAGTATTTTAAAGATCAGGGGTACGATGTGCTTTTGATGATGGATTCCCTGACACGTTACGCCATGGCGCAGCGCGAGATTGGTCTGGCCATCGGGGAACCGCCCATAGCCAGAGGGTATACGCCCTCTATTTATGCAGAATTTCCCAAGCTTCTGGAGCGAAGCGGAAATTTTGATAGAGGTTCCATCACAGGTGTTTATACAGTGCTGGTGGAAGGCGACGACACAAACGAGCCCATATCCGATACCGTAAGGGGTATCCTGGACGGACATATTGTTCTAAGCCGCCAGCTTGCCAATGAGAACCATTTTCCGGCCATTGATATCGGAGCCAGCATATCCAGGCTTATGGTAGAGATTGTGCCGGAAGAACACCAGAGAACTGCCTCAAAGCTTCGTAATCTTCTGGGAATTTATCAGAAGAACGCGGACCTGATCAATATCGGGGCCTACAAAAGAGGGTCGAATCCCGCCTTGGATGAAGCTGTGATGAAGATCGGAGATATTAACGCTTTTTTACAGCAGGGGATTAAAGAAAGTTTCAGTTACGAGGAAACGCTTAAGTTGATAAAAAAAATTACAGGCTGACGGCCCAGGAGGAAGAATTGAAAAAATTCAAGTACAGACTGGACACGGTTCTGGATTATAAGACACAAGTACTCGATAATCTGAAAACGGAACATGCCGTTATTATCCAGAACGTGAACAGGAAGCAGCAGCAGATCAGCGGACTGAAACAGGAGTTGGTCAGTTACCAAAGCGGCTTCGATCAGATAAAGCAGGAAGGTGCTTCCATAGAGAATTACCGATTGTTCGATATGTGTATCGGACGGATGGAGCAGATCATTGATGATGAGAAAGAACGCCTGAAAATATTAAAAAAGCAGGAAAACGAAAAAAAGCAGGAAGTGATTGCTGCCAAAGTAGATACTTCCAAATTTGAGAAATTAAAAGACAGGCAGATCCAGGATTATCAAAAAGCCGTGATGAAAGCGGATGAGGCCTTTATTGAAGAGTTCGTATCCAATACGGCTATGAAGTTCAGAAGGCAGAACAGATCATGAACGGCAGTTTATAATGTGAGATAATCGCAGTTTTCCAAAAAGGGACTGTTGATTATAGATTATATTTATATTATTATATAAGAGGAAAGGAGGAAGGCTATGGAAAAGATAGCGAGTGTGCAGGCGCCTGTGAAGACAGCCGGAAAGGCCCAGACAGCCCAGATGCTTCCTGTGCAGGGAGCAGAGCCAAAAGATGATTTCTTGAAGCTTTTAGGGGAAAAGAAAGCCTCAGCGGATCAGATGAAGGCATCTGAAAATGCCAAGACGGAAGCCGCAGAGCAGCCGGCAGAAGGCAAGGTCGAAGAAGAAACGGATCTTGTAAAGCCGGAGCAGCCAAAAGACGACGGGCTTGAGGAAGCTTTAAATCAGGTACTTGCGGAGCAGGCGGCAGCTTTGGTGGCTGCAGTGGTGACAGAAGATCAGACAGCCACAGAAGTCCAGGCAGCAGCTGCGGAAGTAAACGTGGCAGAAGCTGTGGCAGCACCTGCAGCACCTGCAGCGGATGTGTCGGAGGTTCAGGCAGAAGCGCCGGATCATTTGGCAAAAGCAGAAGCACCGGTCGTCAGACAGAAAGCAGCCGCGGAACAGACCGCAAAAGAGACTGCGAAGCCGGAAGTCTCAAAAGAGCAGGAGGCAGACAGCCGGGTATCTGCGGCAGAGGTTTCAAAGGAGCAGACGGCTGCACCAAAAGATACCGTTTCGCCGGAAGGCAGTCTGGAGGAAGAAAAGCCTCAGGCGACAGTACGGGACAGTTCTTTGGAGGAACCTGCGAAAGAAGTTTCAAAAGAAGAAGTATCCATGAATGCCTACAGCATGCAGAATCAGGGGGTTGCGGAACAGCCCACACAGATGCATCAGGTACAGCCAAAAGGGGAGGAAGTTCCCATGAAGGCGACGGCGGAGGAACTGCCTCAGGAGCTTGCAAAAGCGGTTGGCAGCGGAAGGCTGGCAGAGGGAAAAGTTCTTACTGTCGAGTTAGAGCCGGCTTCTTTAGGAAAGCTTACGATTCGTCTGGTATATGAGGCGGGCAGAGCGGCAGTGTCCATTATGGCGTCCAATCCGCGAACATTGGATCTCCTGAATGAAAAAGCGCCGGAGCTTGCCCAGATCTTAAAAGAGAGAACCGGCGAGGAGACTGTGATTTATACGCAGGAAGCCGAGCAGCAGCAGCCGGAAGAACGGTATGACGGACATCGGGGCGAAGGACAGAACAGACAAGACGAGCGTCAGGAGCGCCGTGAGGAAGAAGCCGTACAGGCGGATTCATTTGCGCAGCAGCTTAGATTGGGGCTTGTGGTATAACAGAGAGGAGATTTTGATATGGCTTCAGTAAGCGGAAGTACCAATCCCTATAATTATACGGAGTACGCGCCGAGTGCTACAGCGAGTCCCTATGATTATCAGAGCTATACGGTGGAATCCAATGACAAGAACACGCTGACCATGACGGATTATTTCCAGTTATTGGCGACACAGCTGCAGAACCAGGATATGTCAAATCCTATGGAGACCAGCGAGATGATGGCATCTCTCATGCAGATGGGTATGATCTCATCCATGGAGTCTATGACTAATGCGGTCAATACTTCCACTTCCGTCAGCACCCAGACCTATGCGGCGTCTTTGATGGGGCAGGAAGTGACAGTTATTGTAACGGAAGAGATCGGCGGCCAGCAGGTGGCGACAGACGTAAAGTACGCGAAAGTAGAGTATGTAAGCTTTGTAAACGGCGTTCCGCACCTGAAAGTGGAGGGCGATGATAAAGAATATCTTTTATCTGATCTGGTGGGCGTAGGCCGGATACCGAATCCTTTTGAGGAGGAGATCGAGGATAAGGATGATGATAAGACCGATGAGTCTGACAAAACCGATAAAGTAGAGGATACAGAAGAAGGCGGCGAGGAAGAAGAAGGTACTCCCAAAGCCGGAAGAGAAGACTGATCGGGGAATAAGCAAACACACAGGCGTTATTTTGGAAGAAGGAGATACATATGGAGATGAATGGGGTTCGCCGTTTGGAAAACGGGCAGGTTTCAGCCGATGGCCATAAGACGGGTGCAGCCGCACAGGGCGCATGCCGACCGGCATTCGGAGAGCTGCTTCAGGACCGGGCCAAGGAAGGGCTGAATTTTTCCAAGCATGCCGCAAAACGTATGAACGAGCGGGAAATTGCCGTGGATACTCAGCTGATGAGCGATTTGGAACACGCCGTGGAAGAGGCCCGGAAGAAGGGCGCCAGGGATGTGGCCGTGATCGGAGCGCAGGGTGTTTTTATCGTCAATGTTCCCAACAATACAGTCGTTACGACTATGTCCCAGAGCGACATGAAAGAGCGGGTTTTTACAAATATTGACAGCGCCGTCCTGATGTAGCAGGACCTCGGGTATGAGGATGCTTTGCGCTTTGCCGGAAGCTGCGGAGCGTGGATGGACGGAAGACAAGAAAGGAATAGGAATAAAATATGTTAAGAGCAATGGACTCAGCAGTCTCGGGACTTCGTGCCCATCAGAACAAATTGGACGTAATCGGACATAATATTGCTAACGTAAACACTGTCGGCTATAAGTCGCAGAGCTATACATTCAAAGATACCATGTACCAGTCGTCTACGGCTTCTACTAACGGTACGGCTACTGCCGGCGGCGTCAACGCGGCTCAGTATGGTTACGGATCTCTGATGGGAACGATCTCTATGGATATGGCAGCCAGCACGCCGACCTATGTGGGAGGGTTTTCCGCAACGATCGACGGCCAGGGATTCTTTATTACAAAGGCTACAAAAGACCAGAGTTTTACAACCACGGGTATTGCAGAAGATGATACGGCAAATATTAAAAACGGAGACTTTGATTTTACCAGGG
>CAJUMT010000104.1 GCA_910587495.1 uncultured Lachnospiraceae bacterium
CAGGCGGCATTTATACAGACCTTGTTTGAAAATATCTGCTGGGAAAGTTGAGTTAATTAAAAATACAATATTACAAGTTTGGGACGATGTCAAGAAATACCTGAGGTCTGTTCTGCTGTATGCTTCCGGTTGTCGTGCAAGTTAAATTTGACAAAAACCTGATTATTGTCTATAATATTTAAAAAATTACATATGATTGATGACAAGGGAGCTTGCAATGAAGCAGGCTGAGAGTGGGCTGATATCGTCCTGACCTGTAACCTGATTTGGGTAATGCCAACGTAGGGATATGTTAAAAAGGATTTTAGGCCGCCTTTGTCTTCAACCGAAGAAAAGGAGGTTTTTTTATGTTTGCATTTATGGTAAATGCAGAAGGCGGCCTGACGACTGTCGGCTACGCAGTATGTGTTGGGGCCGGAATCGCGTTATTCCTGCTGGCGATTTATTTCGCTGGAAAGAGTTCCGATAAGAACAGAATGTCCACAAAACAGTTGATCTTCTGTGCAGTGTCCATAGCGCTTGCTTTTGTAACTTCTTATATTAAGATTTTTGAGATGCCCTGGGGCGGCAGTGTGACGCTGTGCAGTATGCTTTTCATTGTTATGGTAGCAAACTGGTATGGAGTGAAAGCGGGAGTTCTTGTGGGGCTTGCCTATGGAATCCTGCAATTCATTCAGGAACCGTATGTACTTTCTCTTTTCCAGGTATGCTGTGATTATGTTCTGGCATTTGCGGCTCTTGGAGTGGCAGGATTGTTCACCAAAAGTACGCAGGGACTGATAAAAGGCTATATAGCGGCAGTATTGGCAAGAGGCGCCTTTCATGCGTTGGGAGGATATCTGTACTGGATGAGTTATATGCCGGATAATTTTCCCCAGTCTTTGAAAAGTGTGTATCCGATTGTATATAATTACAGCTTTTTATTGGCGGAGGCTCTGATTACGGCAGCTGTTATATCTGTGCCTGCCGTGGCGTCGGCGCTAAACCAGGTAAAAAGAACGGCAGTGTCCTAAAAAAGCGCAGGATAACAGGGATAAAGCTAAGAAAACCGGCGCATAATAGCATACGACGAGGTGTTCTGAATGAAGGGGCGCTTCAAGATTATAAAAAGGAGACTTAAAACAGGATGGAACTGAAAGGAAGTAAGACTGAACAGAACCTTATTGCTGCTTTTGCAGGAGAGTCTGAAGCGAGGAATAAGTATACCTATTATGCGGCTAAAGCAAGAGAAGACGGATATGAGCAGATCGCCAATTTATTCGAGGAGACGGCAGAGAACGAGAAAGCCCATGCGAAGCTGTGGTTTGAGCAGCTGCACGGAATCGGGACGACAGAAGATAATTTAAAGGACGCGGCGGCGGGAGAGCATTTCGAATGGACCGAGATGTACGCAACTTTTGCAAAAGAAGCAAAAGAAGAAGGGTTTACCAAACTGGCTGCCATGTTTGAGCTTGTGGCAAGAGTTGAGGAAGAACATGAGAAAAGATATTTAAAGCTCCTGAAAAATATAGAAGACAAGATCGTATTCTCCAAAGACGGAGAGGCAATCTGGGTTTGTATGAACTGCGGTCATGTCCATGTAGGAAAGACAGCTCCGGCGATTTGTCCGATATGTTCTTATCCGCAGGGATATTTCGAGGTGAAAGCGGAAAATTATTAAATCCCGTAAAACGGCCCTGCATATTTTATAAAAGCAGGACCGTTTTTTATGCGCAGGGTTGCGCAAGGAAATTTTAGTGGTGGAACAGCCGGATACCGGTAAACGCCATAGCCATATCATATTTATTACAGCACTTGATGACCAGATCATCCCGCACGGATCCGCCGGGCTGCGCAATATATTTTACGCCGCTTTTGTGCGCTCGTTCGATATTGTCCGCGAAAGGGAAGAATGCGTCGGAACCAAGGGTTACGTCGGCCATCTGGTCAAGCCATGCACGTTTGGCTTCCTGGGTGAATACTTCCGGTTTTTCTTTGAATATTTTTTCCCATGCGCCGTCTGCAAGTACGTCCATATATTCCTCGCCGATATAGACGTCGATGGCATTGTCCCGTTCCGCTCTGCCAAGGGTGTCTAAAAACTTAAGTCCAAGCACCTGGGGAGACTGGCGTAAAAACCAGTTGTCGGCTTTATTTCCGGCAAGGCGGGTGCAGTGTACACGGGACTGCTGCCCTGCGCCGATGCCGATGGCCTGTCCTCCTTTTACGAAACAGACAGAATTGGACTGGGTATATTTTAAAGTGATAAGCGCAATTTTCATGTCAGTCAGGGCATCCGCGGGGATCGTTTTATTGTCGGTTACAATATTGGACAATAGTTTATCATCTACAGACAGCTCATTTCTTCCCTGTTCAAAAGTGATGCCAAAGACCTGTTTTTTCTCTAAAGGATCCGGTACATAATTCGGATCGATCTGGATTACATTGTAATTTCCTTTTTTCTTCTGCTTTAAGATGTTAAGGGCTTCTTCCGTATAGCCTGGGGCGATTACACCGTCAGATACTTCCCGCTTGATCAATTTTGCGGTGTCCGCGTCACAGATATCGGAGAGGGAGATAAAGTCCCCGAACGAGGACATACGGTCCGCGCCCCTTGCCCTTGCATAAGCGCAGGCCAGAGGAGATAAAGCTCCCAGATCATCTACCCAGTAAATTTTAGCCAGGGTATCGTTAAGAGGAAGTCCCACAGCGGCGCCTGCTGGGGATACATGTTTGAAAGAAGCTGCCGCAGGAAGTCCTGTGGCTTTTTTTAGTTCTTTTACCAGCTGCCAGCCGTTAAAAGCGTCCAGAAAGTTGATATAGCCGGGTTTGCCGCAAAGTACTTTGACAGGAAGTTCTGCGCCGTCTTCCATATAAATGCGGGAAGGTTTCTGATTGGGATTACAACCGTATTTTAACTGAAGTTCATTCATAAAGGAATCCTCCTACTGATTTTTATTGACGATTCTGGTCTTAAAGGTTCCGTCCGCGATATTGATATAGCGGACAAAAAGAGATACTTTATTTTCTTCGTTTAAACTTGTCCAGAGCAGATCAGTAAATGCATCCATATCGTCCGGAATGGAGATGAGTTTTGGTTCGCCTTCAAAACTGGGAAGCGGATCGCCGTCATGCATGTAAGTATGGATAAAATGTCCTTCGCCTGCTTTGGGATTTTCGTAAGCGAATGTATAACGATGGCAGGAAGAAGGGTCGCCGCCGCTGCTCTTTAAAATGGACATGGCATAGTTGTAGTGTCCGCCTTCCAGGTGCAGAATACCCGAGATACGGGGTGTGTAGTTGGGCGCGTCCGGTTCAAATGTGCGGGCGCGTAAAGACTGTTCAAATGTCATCTGACGATCCATGCCTTCATAAATGGTGTCTGTCTGGTCGCCGTTGGTGACGATGGTCTTATTGCCCAGCACACGGACCGGCGCATAGATAATAAGGCTTGGGTCTTCCAATTTGGACGGGTCAAAGGCCTGGGTGCGGATACCGTCGCCGTCTTCCACAAAGATGCGGTTGCGGCTGTTCTGGCTTCTGCCCATGATAAAATAAGCGGCAACTGCTTTCGTGCTGTCCGCTGAGCGGCCGATCAAAATGCCGCGGCCTGGGTAGGAGTTGGAGGAAAGTTCCTGTTGAATGGATAACTGATTCATGAATACCTCGCTTTCTGGAAAACATGTTAAAATACCCAAGGATTTAAGCCTCCTTGGGTATTCTGGTAATTTTCATAAATGACTATAGCATTTTTTATTCTTCAAGTCAATATATTCTACAGGGATTTGATAAATTTAAGAAACGCCTCCCGCCCTTCTTTTGTACATTTATAGACGCCTGCATCTTCTAAGACTTTTACAAACACTTTTCCGATTTCATTTTGCAGGATTTCTTCAATGTTGTCTTCCGTAATTGCATGATATGCAGGTAAAAATCCGGATACCCATGTCGCATGTTTTTCGATAGTTTCGTTAGACGCCGGGTCTTTTCCTGCAAGAATGTACTCTTTTAACAATTCCATCTCGTCTTTCAGTCGTGCAGGCAGTACAGCCAGTCCCATGACTTCGATCAGGCCAATGTTTTCTTTTTTAATATGGTGCAGTTCTGCATGGGGATGGTATACGCCAAGGGGGTGTTCTTCGGTGGTGATATTATTGCGCAAAGTCAGGTCCAGTTCAAAAACGTCGCCTGTTTTGCGCGCGATCGGCGTGATGGTATTGTGAGGCTCCCCGTCCGTGTATGCATAGATAAAAGCATCCTCGTCCGTGTAGTTTCTCCATACAGCAAGCACATGGGTCGCCAGATCGATCAGCCGTTTTTCATCCTTGTGGCGGATACGAAGGACAGATAAAGGCCATTTGACGATGCCGGCCTCTATATCTTCATAACCTGCCAGGGTGACATGCTGTTCAATGGGCGCTTTTGCCGTGGCAAAGGTATAGTTGCCGCCCTGGAAATGGTCGTGGCTTAAGATAGAGCCGCCCACGATGGGAAGGTCTGCGTTGGAACCCAGGAAGTAGTGAGGAAACTGTTTTACAAAATCAAACAATTTTGTAAAAGCGGCCCGGTCGATTTTCATGGGCGTATGTTCGCCGTTAAATACAATACAGTGTTCATTATAGTATACATAGGGCGAATACTGAAAGCCCCAGGGACTGTTGTTGATCGTAATGGGTATAATCCGGTGGTTTTCCCGCGCCGGATGGTTGACTCTTCCGGCATAACCTTCGTTTTCCATACAGAGCTGGCACTTGGGGTAAGCGCTTGTCTTCGCATTTCGTGCGGCGGCGATAGCTTTGGGGTCTTTTTCCGGTTTGGAGAGATTGATCGTAATATCGATCTCTCCGTATTCAGTCGCCGTTTTCCATTTCTTGTCTTTACATACCCGATAGCGGCGGATGTAGTCGCTGTCCTGGCTGAACCGGTAAAAATAATCCGTGGCTTCTTTGGGAGATCTTTTATATCGCTCCTGAAATTCTTTTTGTACCTGGGAAGGCCTTGGGACCAGGCAGTTCATCATCCGTGTGTCGAAGAGATCCCGGTAAGCAATGCTGTCGGGGATCAGTTCCCGGCGGCATGCTTCGTCTAAAAGCCCTCTTAATATATCTTCCAGGGGTTCTGATGGTATTATTACAGGTTCTTCATAATCGTCTTCGTGAAATAAGTCCAAAAGCAAATTGGTCGTATATATTTTTTCGCAGGCAGGCGTAAGTCCGGTATCTATGCCGTATTTAACCAGCGCCGCTATTTTTTCCGATAACATATCGTCGCTTCTCCTTTCGCTGATTTTTAATCCAACATATGTGCGCCGTCGCCGATATCTACTACATAAAACTCAGCTTTAATTCCTGTTTTTTCCATATAAGCTTTATCAAGCGTCTGAATAAACAGATCAACGGATTCTTTTTTTACAATGCTGACTGTACATCCTCCAAAGCCGCCTCCGGTGATCCGTGATCCGTACACGCCGGGTACGTTCCAGGCCAGTTCGGCTAAAAGATCAGTCTCCGGGCAGGAAGTCTCATAGTCATCCCGCAGGGAGATGTGGGAAGCATTGATCAGTTTCCCAAAAGTCGTGATATCGTTTTTCTTTAAAGCTTCCACCGCCTTGATGGTGCGCTGGTTCTCGTAGACGGCGTGTTTGGCGCGTTTCTGGCAGACGGGATCTTTGATGGCGTCTTTATACTTTTCAAAATCGTTTTCTGTCAGATCGCCGAGGGTCTGAATGTCAGTTACGGACTGAAGGTCTTTTAATGCGGTTTCGCTTTCCCTTCTGCGGTCATTGTAGGCAGAAGAAACCAGGCTGTGTTTTACATTACTGTTAGTGATAACGATGGTGGCGTCAGGAAGTTTAACCGGCGCGTATTCATAGTTTAAAGTGTTGGTATCTAAGAAGATCGCGCAGTCCTTTTTGCCCATGGCGGACGCAAACTGATCCATGATACCGCAGTTCATACCGTTAAAATTGTTTTCGGAATACTGTCCGATCAGCGCTAAGTCTGTCATGGAAACATCAAATCCGAAAGTGTCTCTAAGCATTAGTCCGGTCAGCACTTCCAAAGAAGCAGAAGATGAGAGTCCGCTGCCTGCAGGGATGTTTCCGTAGATCAGGATGTCAGCGCCGTTTTCCAGGTGATAGCCTCTTTTTTCAAAGGTCCAGAAAATCCCTTTGGGATAATTGGTCCATCCTGCTGATTCGCTGGGAGTCAGGTCATCCAAGGACGTCTCCACAATTCCCATATCGGAGAAATTCAAAGAGTAAAAGCGGATGGCCCGGTCTTGTCTTTTGCGGATGATGCCGTAAGTTCCGATGGTCAGAGCGCAGGGAAATACATGGCCTCCGTTATAGTCGGTGTGTTCTCCGATCAGGTTGACGCGTCCGGGTGCGAAATAGGCTTTGGCTTCACCGTCCGCGCCGAAAAGTTCTGTGAATTTTTTTTTCAGGTCAGTTACATTAACTTCCATAAAATACTTCCTCCTATTAAATTTCCGCTGTTGTGCTGTTGACTTCTTTTATAATATCAATATAATGAGAATCAAAGATAAATTCAACAAGAATATTCTTATAAAATAGGAGAATATTGAGATTTTATGCAGTTAAAGATTGATTATGAGCAAAAAGAGCTAAAACCCCATGGAAGCTATGAATTTCCGGTGCTCATAAGTTATGAGAGATTGTCTTATTTTGATACAAAAGAATTTTTATGGCATTGGCATCCGGAGATTGAACTGACACTTGTGCTGGAAGGGGATATTGCCTACAGGGTGAATGATAACCTGTACCATTTAACAGCAGGCGAGGGGCTGTTCTGCAATACGAATGTGCTTCACACAGGGAAGCGGCTTAACGAAGAGGACTGCAGCTATCTGTCCATTACGTTTCATCCAAGATTTTTGTATGGTTACAGTTCCAGTATTATGCAAAGCAAATATATGTCCCATATCCTGAAAAGCCCGTCACTTTCCTCTATCCGCTTCACACCGGAGGCAGGGTGGCAGAAAAAAGTATTAAAAAAACTGGAGAAGATCAGGAAACTGGAAGTAAAAAAGGGTCCTTCCATGGAGCTCCAAATACAGGTCGCGCTTTTGAAAATATGGCAGCAGATCTACGAGCATATGAAAACCGATGATATGACAGGGATAGAAAACGGGCGGGACACAGAGCGCATCCGGAAAATTATGGAATATATGCAGGAACATTATGCGGAGAAGATCACCCTGGAAGATCTGGCGGATCAGATTCATCTGTGCAAAAGTGAGAGCTGCCGTTTGTTTAAACGGTATATGAACGAATCCATGTTTGAATATCTGTTGGATTACAGGATTGAAAGAAGCCTGGAACTTTTACGGCAGTCCGGCCTGGACGTCACCGGCGTCGCGGGACAGGTGGGGTTTGGAGACCCAGGGTATTATGCGCGCATTTTTAAAAGAAAGATGGGATGCACGCCTTTGGAGTACCGAAAAAACCGCAGATGCTGAAATCATTGGCAGGATGCAAAAAGACGCCCCGATGGACGTCTTTCTTTACATGACCTTATGTTCCTGCTAGTTCAGGCTTTTTAAATCAATTTTGTATTCTTCGCCGCCTTCACCGTCTATGGTATAGTAGGCAGCCTGCTCTGCTGCGTTGACATAGATTTTCAGATCGGAAGCGTCTAAACCTTTATCTTTTACAGCCTGTTTCACAGCTTTCTGGATATCGTCCACCGATACGTTCAGACCGCTCATCTCTACGCAGACAGAAGTCTTGCACGGAGCCTTCCTGGTCTTTTTAACTTCGGCTTTCGTATCTGTTGCCTTTGCTGCGGTTGCTTTTGCCTTTGTAGTCTTTTCTGCTGCAGCAGTTGCATCTGCTGCTTTTTTTCTTGGCATTTTTCTATTTCCTCCTCAGATATATTACTTAGATTATGCCGGCCTTTTGAGGCTTATATATTCAAGTCTTCTCTATTATAGGGAGGAAAGTTGTTTTTGTCAAGAAAATGGTGAATGACAGTTTTAGATGAATATATAAGGACAAATGTCAAATACTAAGCTAGAGAAAGAGAGGGAATATTTTATGAATGCAGAAACAATTGCTCTAAACCCTGTAAGGCTTGTACTGGCAGCTTTTATAGGTCTGGTCATTTTGCTTGTGCTGATTATTCAATTTAAGGTACAGGCAATCATTGCTATTTTAATTGGCGCCATTGCCATCGGACTGATTGCAGGTATGCCCGCAGAGCAGATTCTCACAGCTGTCAACGACGGAATCGGTAATACATTGAAAGGGATTGCGCTGCTGGTAGGTTTAGGTTCCATGTTTGGAGCCATCTTGGAGGCGTCGGGAGGCGCGCAGACGCTGGCGGTGACCATGGTAAAAAAGTTCGGAGATAAAAAAGCGGCCTGGGCGCTGGGAATCACGGGTCTTGTCATCGCCATGCCCGTATTTTTTGACGCGGGACTGATCATACTGATCCCTCTTGCCTTTTCATTGGCGAAAAAGACGAAGCGTTCTTCTTTGTTTTATGCAATTCCGCTTCTGGCGGGACTTGCTGTAGGCCATGCATATATTCCGCCGACGCCGGGTCCGGTGCTGGTGGCTGCCATGCTGAATGTGGAACTTGGATGGGTCATTATGGTAGGCATTTTCTGCGGCGTATGCGCTATGATCGTAGCAGGTCCCATATGGGGGTCGGTCTGCGGCAGCAAATACGATATTGCCATTCCAGAACATGTGTCACAGCAGGAGGATTTTGACGAGTCAAAATTGCCGAATTTTGGAGTGATCGTGGGGATTATTTTGATTCCGCTGCTTCTTATCATTCTGGATTCTTTGGCAGGCGTCGTTCCGGCGATGGCAGGGTTACAGCCGGTATTCGGATTTTTGGGCGAGCCTTTTGTTGCGCTTTTGATCGCAACTGTGGCTGCGATGCTGATTCTTGGATTAAAACACGGATACAGTGTGGAAGAACTGGAAAAAATTATGACGAAATCTTTGGAACCCACCGGACTGATCCTTTTGGTCACAGCCTGCGGCGGGGTACTGCGTTATGTTCTGCAGTATTCCGGTCTGGGAGATATGATCGGAAATGCAGTATCTTCCATGTCTTTGCCGATTGTAGTGCTTGCATTTATCGTAGCCGCTTTGGTGCGTATTTGCGTGGGTTCCGCTACGGTAGCTATGACCATGGCGGCAGGTATCATCGCGGCAATTCCGGGAATCAATGAGCTATCGCCGCTTTATCTGGCGTGTACCACAGCTGCTGTGGCAGGCGGTGCTACGGTGTGCTCTCATTTTAACGATTCCGGTTTCTGGCTGGTGAAATCCTTGATCGGAATGGACGAAAAGATCACTCTTAAGACGTGGACGATTATGGAAACGCTTGTGGGTGTGACCGGATTTGCGGTAGCATGGATCATATCCTTTTTTGCCTGACAAAAATAAAAGGAGTTGGAAAATATGGGAGAATTAAAAAGTCAGATAATGAGAAAAATTGCTCCGGAACTTGATCCTCTGCGGATCGGAACCGGCTGGAGCGTGGAAGATTTATCAAAACCGCAGGTGATTGTCGAGAGTACATACGGCGACAGTCACCCGGGAAGCGGACATTTGCATCTTTTGGTGGAGGAGGTAAGAAAAGGGATTGCCGAAGCAGGCGGTTTTGGCGCAAGGTATTTTTGTACGGATATTTGCGATGGTGAAAGCCAGGGTACGGACGGGATCAATTACAGTCTGGCAAGTCGCGAGATGATCGCCAATATGATCGAGATCCATGCGGGTGCGACGCCTTTTGATGCAGGCGTGTTCCTGGCAAGCTGTGATAAAGGGATGCCCGGCAATCTGATGGGACTTTTCAGAGTCAATATTCCTTCTGTGGTTGTACCCGGAGGAACCATGAACGCAGGTCCTGATATGTTGACGCTGGAACAGCTGGGGATGTACAATGCCAGATACCAAAGGGGCGAGATCAACGAGGATAAATTAAACTGGGCAAAACAAAATGCCTGCCCAGGCTGCGGAGCCTGTTCCTTTATCGGAACAGCTTCCACGATGCAGATTATGGCGGAGGCTTTAGGCCTGTCTCTACCAGGCAGCGCGCTGATGCCTGCGGAAAGCCCAGATCTTCTTTCTTTTGCCAGAGAAGCCGGAAAGCAGGCAGTAAAGCTTGCTATGACGGAACATATGCGGCCGGGCGATATAGTAACGATGGACAGTTTTGAAAATGCGATTCTGGTGCATGCGGCCATTTCCGGCAGTACCAACTGTATGCTCCATATTCCGGCCATCGCTCATGAACTGGGGATTGAAATCGACGGCGATACCTTTGACCGCCTGCACAGAGGCGCCAGATATCTTCTGGACGTGCGTCCCGCTGGCCGCTGGCCGGCAGAGTGTTTCTATTATGCGGGCGGCGTGCCTGCGATTATGGAGGAAATTAAGTCTCATCTGCATCTGAATGCCATGACAGTAACAGGCAGGACATTAGGGGAAAATCTGGAGGAATTAAAACAGAACGGTTTTTATGAGCGCTGTGAGCGGTGGCTCCATGCTTTCAACGAGCGTTATGATTGTTCGGTCACAAAAGAAGATATCATACGCCCCTATGACCGGGCAATCGGGACAGACGGAAGCATCGCTGTCCTGAAAGGAAACCTGGCGCCGGAAGGCGCTGTGATCAAACACACGGCCTGCCCGAAAGAGATGTTTAAAGCGGTCTTAAAAGCCAGACCTTTTGACAGCGAAGAGGAATGCCTGGATGCGGTTTTAAAGCATAAAGTGGAAAAGGGGGACGCGGTATTTATCCGCTATGAAGGACCCAAAGGCAGCGGGATGCCGGAGATGTTCTATACTTCCGAGGCGATCAGCAGCGATCAGGAACTGGGACGCAGCATTGCCCTGATTACGGACGGACGGTTCTCCGGCGCGTCCACCGGCCCGGTGATCGGGCACTGCAGCCCGGAAGCGGCGGACGGAGGCCCCATTGCGCTGGTGGAAGAAGGCGATCTGATCGAAATTGACGTGATGGAGCGCAAGCTGAATATCATCGGCATTCATGGGGAAGAAAAATCCCCGGAAGAAATTGCGTGTGTTTTAAAAGAGCGCAGAGCAAACTGGAAACCTCGAAAGATCCGGTATGAGCGGGGTGTCCTGCGGCTGTTTGGCGAACACGCGGCAAGCCCTATGAAAGGCGCTTATCTTGAATATTAATTTTCAAGGTTTATTGTTTGTCTGGCTTAGGTAGAGAAAAAAGAAAATAGAGCCGGGAACCTGTTTTTAAGGTTCCTGGCTCTAAAACGCTGCCTGTATGCTTCTATCAGGCTTCCATGGTGTTATTTTCAAATTGATTACATAGGTTTTAGATTTCTATTGAGCCTGTCCACCATCCATGCGATTCGCTTTTCCCGTCCAGCGTCCGTCTTAGCATCAAGGTATGCCCGTGTATAAGTTTTCTTTACGGATGGGGACATGGCTTGAAAATTTGTATAGGCAGGTTCGTAGCCTTCCAACAGTGCAGATAGGCAGGCAATCTGTTCCTCCGTAATGATTGCCAGGGGATTTTGAGCGTCCCATTGGCCATTTTTCTTGGCTTCGTCTATTTTCTTTCTGCCGAAGTCAGTCATAAGCCCCTGTTCATCAAGACTTTCCGCCAACGCCTTATTTTTCTCTGACCATTTGCTATTCTCTCTGCGCAGAGAAAAATA
>CAJUMT010000105.1 GCA_910587495.1 uncultured Lachnospiraceae bacterium
AATATGACCAGCAAAAGGACCAGGATCAAAAGCACATAATCTACTGGTTCTTTCGTATCTGTCCGTTTTTGAACTGCCATGCGCATCCTCCTGGTTTCAACAATTCTGTATGTCTTTTTATTTTATGCGGGCAGGCGCAAAAAGAGAACTGTCAGATAGCTGCTAAAGCCACCAGACAGCAAAGAGCTGTGATAATGGAAAAAACAGTAACCACCCGTGTCTCAGACCAACCACACTTTTCAAAATGATGATGGATAGGCGCCATTTTAAAAAAGCGTTTACCATGCGTCGCCTTAAAATAAGTTACCTGAATCATAACCGAGAGTACTTCCACCAGGTAGATCAGACCCACGATCGCAATAAACAGAGGAAGTTTCAGCATATATGCTGTGGACGCCACAAAGCCCCCCAAAGCCAGCGACCCGGTATCTCCCATAAATACACTCGCAGGATATACGTTAAAAAGCAAAAACCCTAAAAGACCTCCTGTCACCGCGCAGGTAACCGGCGATATACCACTATTTGTTCCAATGGCAACCACCGTAAAAAATACAGCAACCATGATTGTTACGCTGGAAGCCAGACCGTCCAGGCCATCCGTAAAATTTGTACCGTTGACAGTTCCGATCACTACGCCAAATAAAAAAGGAATTGCCAGATATCCCAGATCCAAGTATCTGCCATGTCCGAAAGGAATAAGCATCAGCAAGCCATCCTCCATAAAATGTACCATATACAGAGCAAAGATACTGGTGACCACGATCTGTCCTGCCATCTTCTGACCCGGTGTGAGACCTTCAGACCGTCTTAATACTACTTTAATATAGTCATCCAGAAAGCCTATGATACCAAATCCCACAGTCGTAAACAAAATCGGAATAATCCTGGGATAATCTTTCACATAAAAAAGCGACGTAATCACCACGCTGATTAAAAAGATCAATCCGCCCATGGTGGGCGTTCCATTTTTTTTCAGATGGGTCTGAGGACCGTCGCTTCGCACCGTCTGTCCCACCTTCAGCTTCTTCAGTATGGGAATGATCACCGGACCGGCTGCCGTACTGATGGCAAAGGATATGATAACCGGGGCAATCGTGTTAAAATCCATCATAATTTCACACCTCTTCATTCAGTAACACTTTAAATCTCAGAAAAATAATTTTCCTACTTGATTTTTTCCATATGCTGGTATATAATCATAGTGCTTGCAGGTATAGTTCATCGGTAGAACGCCAGCTTCCCAAGCTGGAGAGGAGGGTTCGATTCCCTTTACCTGCTTTTTTGTTTTCCATATTATAACATATCCGGATTATAGTTGCCAATACTATTTTATCTGCTCTCTTCTTCAGCATCCTGTGTTGGTATCAGTGTTTCATCTTTTTCAATTCCCAGATACGGAAGTATATTGGAAAAAATATTTTTGACCACCGGCGCGCATACAGTTCCTCCGTAGTAGATACCCTGAGGGTCATGCACGATACAAACGGCAAGTACTTGAGGATTATCTGCAGGAGCAAACCCAAGGAATGAAGATATATATTTGTGGGCGCTTCTGGGAAGCGTCTGGGAAGTGGCAGTCTTGCCTCCGATCCGATACCCGTCCAGATGGGCTTTGTTACCGGAGCCTTCCGATACAACCTTCTCTAAGATCCCCCGCATCTTTTCAGACACTTCTTCTGTCACAATCCCCTCTTTTATTTCATAGGAAAATTCTTTGAGCCTGTTTCCTTCACTGTCCTGAACCGCTACGCCAAAATGGGGCGTAACACGTCTGCCGCCGTTGACTACCGAACTTGCCATGGTAGCCAGCTGCACCGGTGTGATCTGAAACGATTGCCCGAACGTCATAGTGGCAAGCTCTACTTCACCTATATTGTCCAGTTTATGCATGATCGTGGATGCTTCGCCCGGAATGTCAATACCAGTCTTTCCTAACAAGCCATAATCTGAAAAATACTGGTAAAACATCTCCGGTCCCATGCGAAGGCCCATTGTCATAAGAGCCGGATTGCCATATATTTAAAATACTATGATAGATCAATAAGGAAGTCTCTATGATTATAAAATAATCATACCAGATACTTCCTTATTGTAAAACACAAAGTTATCTTTCCAGAATTTTATTAACGAAATATTGCTCGGCAGACAATCTATCTGTTTCCCGATCTTTCTATTGCTGGTATAATTCCTCTATTTTTCAGGAAATCGTACAAAAACAGCCTTCCTTTTTGTGTCCAGTATGTATGCGGTCTGGAATGCTGATTTCCGTTTGTGTCTGAATAGTTATGTGTCTTTGTTGATGTATACCCAAAATGGTCATACTCTCTGTAAAGCACCCATATTCCGCTCTGCTTAAACTGTATTCCAAACTCATGCAGGCATCCATTAAATTTTGCCGCACTCATCCCATAATCTTTCGCAATCACAGTTGTAGATACCAGATCCGGACACTGTAAAATCAGATCGTAATATGTGGCTTTCGGCTGCATCTCTTCGATCTGTTTTTGCTTTTCAATAATCTGACTTCCAAGAAAACTGCACCGCTCTTTCAGACTGTCTATTGTCCTGTTCGCCATTTTCAATGCTCTGGCCATGACCTGATCCGGGGTATTCCATGCTTTTTCCAGATCAAGAAAGTACTGGCGGTACTGCCGCCCTTTATCTGTACGCTGAATCATACAGATTTGTTTGGCCATATCCACTGTAATGTTATATTCCATGGCTGGACGCCCACCTGAACTTTCAGACATTTTAGTCCAAAAGTCTTTTCCAGCTTCAAAACCATACTCGCACATTCGATCTATCCATTTTTTAAATGGAGTCTCGATTTCCAACCCCTCATGTAAATCCCTTGCCGATACTGTCGGTTCTTCTGTGTCATAATTGATTTTAATAAGTTCGTCCATTTCAGTTCCTCCCACTTGTAATTGATGTTAAGAAAGCAGGACCCATCTTCCCTGATAAGTCCTGCCCCGTCCATCTTGTAACCAGCCGCATCACTGGCAGAGGAATGCAAAAGGTATAAATAAATTCCTCCTGTGTACTTTCCTGATTCAATTTTATGGGAAAAATCATTCATAAGAAGAACGTCAACATTGCTATATTTCCGCCGCCACATGCCACCGCCTGTCATGCTTCTCTTTCCCTTTCTGCACGATACGATACAAAGTCTCGCTGTCTGTCTTAAGGGTAAATTCCAGCACAGGTGCGGCACTGTCGCTGCCCTGCCCCATGAACGCCATCATGACATCTGCCACAGCGCCGGCCACGCCAGAAGACACAGCCTCCACGATCTGGTCGTTGTTCGCCACTGCAGACCGGCTTCCGATACGTCCGATCATCTCGTTAATGCCGTTCTCCCGGGCAAGGAAGAGCTGTCCCGTCTCTGGATAACCGCCGGAAGCAAACGCCGGAATCCGCGGAATCTTGACTTTGTCTACATGTCCTATTTCTACACCCACAAATTCTGCGATCTTATTGCTGTTGATCTTATCAATAATGTCGTTGATCCCTTTTATTACCTTATTTAATAGCCCTTCAAATCCTGACAATACATTGTTCAAAATACCGACCACACCATTAGCAACACCTTTGAGTCCTGACAGCAGATTTTTTTTCATATCATTGCCAATGCCAAGCCAGGTCGATGCAGAAAAGTATTTCATGACATGACTGCTCCACCAGGACGAAATATCAGATTTCCAGGCAGCAACCATATCTTTGAACTTATTGATAATACCATTTTTAATGCCTGCCGCTATACCTTCCCACTTTGATAAGGTAAACCATGGCGCAACATGGCTGCTCCACCAAGATGATATGTCTGCGGCCCATTGTCCGACCGTTTCATCCCATTTGCTTTTCAGATTTGTTTTGATTGCATCATACAGCTCAGACCATTTTTGAGCGGTAAACCATGGCGCAATATGGTTGCTGTACCACTCATTTAACGCATCCCTCCATTCGCCGAATGTATTTTTAAGACCTTCAATAACTCCTTCCAGGATATATTTTCCATATGGCTTCATTTTCTCAGATGGCGAATGTATGCCAAATGCTTCTTTAAAACCTTCTATAAACGGATTAAATATATGTTCTTTTATCCAAGCCGCAATATCAGCCAGTTTATCTCCTATTCCAAACAGAAGTCCCCAAATGATATCTTTGCCTACATCCTGAAAAACACCTGCCAAAAACGCCGCGATACCTCCAATTACAGAACCAATAAGTTCAGATAAACGCTCTGTAATTCCTACCCAGTCTATATTTGCAAGAAACTCTGCTATTTTCCGTCCAAGCAATCCCCAGTCCACATTCTGCACCGCAGTTATCATGGAATCCAGGATACCCTTAATGACTTCACTGGCGCCTGCCGCAACTGTCTTGGCATCAAATTTTCTGAAAAACTCATTTATCCCATTTGCAATTTTAAAACCTAATGGTTTCCAGTCAAAAGTGCCTGCAAAATCTATGGCAGACTGAAAAATGCCAGTAATAGCTTTACCAAGCGAACCTCCTATCTGTCCAAAATTTATTCTCTGTAAAACCCCATTAAGCGCATCCGCGATAGATATTCCAAGCTGTGACCATCCTGTCAACCCGGCATCATCACTTCTCCACATGTCTGCGACAAGACCGTCAAAAATGCGCCAGCTTATCATAAAATAATTTCCGATGGCATTTCCGAAATTTACCCATTCAACTTCATCGAGCAATCCCCTAAATCCTTCAGACAGTTTTTTTCCGATATTTTCAAAATCAATACCGCCAGGGCCGACCAGGAGATTAAAAGAATTTACTATGGTATTGATACCTGCGCCGATAACACGACCTATCAATTCCCAGTTGATATGCTCAACCAAACTGTTAAACGTAGTTGTAAATGACTCGACAAAATGCGTAATCTTTGGACCTACATTTTCCCAGTTAATTGCATCATATATCTTCTGCAACCCGACATTTATACCATCTGCAATTATTGAACCAAGCTCTTCCCATTTTCCCGCCAAAAACGCTTCACGAATTTTTTGTGCCCACTCACTAATAGCGCTTTCGATCGGAACATCTGTAAACATATCTGCAGGCGATATTTCCCCAGAACCAGATCCCTTACCATTGTCAGCCCCGCTATCATCTTGTAACTGGTTTAACTGGTCAAATCCAAGCACTGACAAAGACTTCTTGGCATCTTTGGCTGAATCCGCAACACCGGTCAACCCTTTGGCGTAATCTTTATACACTTTCGTCGCCTGTGCAGCAAATGTCTTTCCGGTTAATGCGGCAAAAAAACGCCCAACTGTGTTGAGCGCGTCACTTATCATATTTATAAATGCCGTAATGTACGGAGCAACTATATTTACAATCGGGGCAAATGCTACTGCAAATGCATTTTTCAAACGCAAAAGAGCAGAAGACATACCTGATATACTGGAATTGACCTGATCTGAATGCTGAGCCAGATTCCCATATCCGCTAATAATGGCTCTTCTTATTCGATTAACCAGAACATACAGGCTCCTGATCCCAAGTGTATATTTCAAAATGGTCTTTAGGCCCTTGGAAAAAGAAGCATCATTCTTTTTATTTGCTCTTCCAAGCCTAAGCATAAGATCCTTTAACTTCATTGCCTTCGATACCAGGTTGGCCATTCCAGACGTAACTTTTTTGATACGAGTTACCAAGCTGGATAATGAGCTTCCAAGAGTGCGTACTGTAGAAACAAGTCCAGACAGTACATTTCTTGCTGTATTACTGACGGAAACCAAGCTGAGCATTCCTCTTTGTGATACCTGGAATCCGTCTGTTCTTCCCGCCAGGCTTTCTGCTTCTTCCATGGATCTCATAAAATCATTTATTGAAGCGGACAGATCTTCATAACCTCCCATAATTTCTATTCTGGGAGCGCTTGCAAACTCATCCTGTTTCTGCCTCAATAAATCAAGCATATTTTCAGTCTTTATAATCTCTTTTTGCAGTTCTTCATCCACTTTTCCGGAAATTAACAACTGGAAATTTTTTTGTTCCAATTCATTCAGTTTTTCCTTAGTTTCATCCAGAGCCGTAAAAAGCTGATCTACATCCCCTGTAAATTTAAAGTCTTTTCCAATATCTTTGAATTTAACTCGAAGTTCTTCTACTCTCCGATTTATTTCAGCCACATCAAAATCAATCTGAGGCTGCCTGATTTCAGAAAGATCTTTCAATCGTTCCTGGAGAACAGACAGCTTATTTGTTGTCAATGCAATATCATATTGAAGTGATTTAAAAGAAACAGTGTCCACTTTTCCAAGTGTAATCGCCTTACTTTCTCTCTCACGAAGTTTTTCAAATTTACTCTGTAGATAAGCAATTTCTTTTTCCGCCTGCGCTGCATCTCCCGTAAATTTGAAATCTTTTCCTATGTTTTTGAACTGCTCTCTGAGGCTGGAAACTGTCTGCTCAATCTGACTTATATCCATTTTGGGAGATGTGACGCCTTTTGCACTCTGTTTCACTTTATCCATAGAATCTGCAACATTTTTCAGTTCAGCATCAAGATTTACGGACTTTCCCAATTTCATGACGGAAAGTGAATTTATAATTTTATCCAGCTTTCCAAGCATTTTATCAAGTTCTGCATTTGCTTTTGCGGCGGAGGCTTCCACCTGAACTTCAAGACGATCAAGATCTGCCATGAACGTCACTCTCCTTTCTTAAGGTTGCGCTGACGTTCGAGGACGTTCGGGCAGAAAAAACACCCAATATTACATGGGTGCTTGTCTTACGATATTACATTTATTTTGCATACCCATTTGTTCACTAAATGGGAATATGGATGGCCTAAAACCTGGTTTCGATATCATAGTCTCTGATGGAATGACAGATGGCCAAATTGATGAATTAGTACGAAGTGCTTTTTCTGGTGGCATACGAAGATTAAGAATTTATAACGATAAAACAAACTATAAATTCGGGCATATTGGCAATTTTAACATATGGATTTATGGAAATGATGCCATGCAAGGAAATGGTATTGCTATAGATCATTGGTCGGGACATGTTTTTTCTTTCCGTATAGCTTACCCTGATGGGGCAATTCTTGTAAGCCGTCTTGTGGATGAAAACATGCTTTCTACGAAGTTAGGAGATTGCCTGCAAAAAAATGGAGAATCACAACTTTATAACCCGATATCTGACTTAAATAGTTTCTACACAGGCATCGGACTTTTTTCTGCTTCTACTTTGAATCTTCCAGAAGCCGCATGGCATATGGTGGTTTCGGCTGGCGTTCAGGATACAGTATCGCAACGTGCTTACAGATTAATGGATGGAACGGAGTGCTGGCGGTATTGTTCAGCTGGGTCGTGGAGTATCTGGAATAAAGTTAATTAAGTTTTAGGCGTTTAGATTTTTATATTTTCCAGTGAGCATTAAGTATGACATGTGCATTTTCAAGTGCAACGGTTGGTATGATATATCCTTCCGAAATATCGGCACTCCTACAAACCATTTGATCTTGGCCATTTTGTTCGTAAAGAAAAGGTATAGAAGTCCAATTATTCGGAGTAAAACCGTCAGGGATTTTTAAAAGTTTTCCACCACTTGCACAAGTAACATTAAGAATACCTAGAGCAACAAAAACCATATCACCAATACGGTTTACAGTAGCACTACCACTCGTCCATGTATAGCCGTTTATATCAAGTGGGGCGGTTTTTTCTGCTAAGCTATACGCCCAATTTGTCCATGATTCATTAGAATTTTCGCGATAACGTATGGCAGTTTGCCCGCTATAAACTTCCGTCATGTGCTGTATATTGCATTGTCCATTTGTATCAATGCCAGTTCCAATGTAAAGTGAATGTTTATTGCGAAATGGGAGGTTCCCTGTAATATCACCCCAACCATTTACCCATGCTATCCCTGGTGGAAACGCATCTATATTGCCATCTCGGAAATAAAAATATTTTGCCAAATGTTCTACGGAAATTTCTCCATCAGGATAATTAATGCGGATAGTAAACATTTTTTGTGACCAATGATCTATTACAATTCCTGTTCCTTCTGTGGTTGAATTTCCAAAAATCCATATATTAAAATTTCCAATCTGGCCAAATTTGTAGTTGGTTTTGTCGTTGTATATCCGTAGCCTTTGCGCACCGCCAGCAAAAGATGACCTTATCCAGTCGTCAATCTGCGCATCCGTCATTCCCTCGGTAACTATTAATCTGGCGTATGGAGCTATGCCAATATTCTCTATATTCCCAGTTTGTTCATTAAGCTGTGATTGAATATTCTTCGTTGCCCCACTCAAATACCCAAGCTCTGTGGCGCTTATCCCTGATACATTCACCTTTCCAGCCCCATCTGACACCAACGCCTGGTTGGCTGTCAAATTCTTCCCCAGCAGGGTACTCCCGGCACCGACTAGCAAGGACCCTAAGATCTTTTTAGTCTTTCCAAAGATTGTAGAGATGCTCTCGCCGCTCTCAATATTGACCAGGGTTCCTGCTTCGGTAAACTCTATCGGCGTATTTCCGTCTACTGCTCCTGTCGGCCCCACTGGTCCCTGGATTCCCTGTATCCCTTGCGCCCCCTGTGGGCCGGTATCGCCTTTGGGGCCTTTAAAGTTTCCTATAAATGCTCTTCCCATAATCCCATCCTTTCTTACTCATCCGGCGTGATGTAATAGATATTTCCATCCTCATCCACTTCAAATGCCGGAGGATCGCCGCCATCCGCATAATATGCCCATAGGTTCCCATCTGCATCACCAGCCAGCGTAAACATACCACTTGTCGGCACGACCACGCCGCTTTCTCCCGGAGGTCCCTGCTGGCCTGGCTCTCCTGGCTCCCCTTTGAACTCCCCTGTATCCCGGCGAGATATAAGGTCTTCCACAACATTACCCGCCATACTCGCTGCTTCTTCTGCCGCCAGTGCTTGTGTCAGCGCATTATCAGCGGCAGAGTTAGCATGTGCTGCGGCGCTCTCAGCCACCACGATTACCGCTCCCACTTCCTGGGTTAGTCGTTCGACGATCGCGTCCGTCATGTCCCCAAACAGACCTTTCATTTCTTCGTAGGTAGCCATCCGTTTTACATTTCCGGCACTAAAACATATAAAGACAGATTTCCCATCCGGAACCACTGGATCACCTGCCAAAACTACCGCCCATTCCCCAGGCTGCGTTTTAGCCGGGTCAAAATCCTTATATTCCCCTTTACGCATTGTAAGCGCCAATTTAAACACCATCCTTTCCAATGGCCTGCTCCAATCTTGCCACCCGCGCTTTTAGGGCTTCGATTTCCTCATGCTGCTCCTGGATCAGCTTTAGCATGGCCGGAATCATTACTTTATCGTTCCACATCTCTGGCAATCCGTCCTCATACTGCACGGCCTGAGGGAACATTTCCAGCATATCCTCTACAATAAAACCAAGGACTAGTTTCCCTTCCCATGGGTCCCCTTCCATCAGGTATCCCGGCCTGTAGCGGAACACCTTTATTGGAACTTTATATAATCCATGAGGATTTATATCCCCCAGATCTGTGGATTCATCCATCTTATAACGGCGGCTGGAAGATGCGTGCCGATAGAAAAACCCAGAAGAATTTACATGTACATTCGCAGAGCCAGATTGTGTGTTTTTATACGTCCATTCAGATTTGAATTGCCCATCCGAAGCAAGAGACATTTTTCTGTTTTTTCTCCACATGTATTCTGGATCTCCGCTGTCTGTCGCTGTCCATACGTCCCCGCCTCCGGCTGATGGGGTTCCTTCATAATCCGCATCCTGATAACTTCCGCCCTCCAGAACGATCGCGTCCTCGACGAAAGCAATTTTCATATAAGTCCCTGTCTTAATTCCCTCGTCCACCGTAAAGTAAAATCCGCCAGCACCAGAAAGTGTTCTGCATAAACGCACGCCTCTTGTACGCTCAACGTAAATTGGATATTCATCGTCTGTCACTGCTTCAATCTTCATTTGGCAAGATTTTAGGCTAAATTCGCCCGTTTCCAGGTTCCAGAAATTCTTCTCCGCCCCATCCGTCAAGATTCCGGTCAGAAGATAGGATGCGTTTATGTACAATTCCCCGTCTTTCATATAGATCCCTTTTAATGCGCCGTTGTTGGTCAGCTTATTAAAGATGTCTGTCTGCGTCTGTGCATCTATCCCATCTTCAATATTTTCCCCAATCGTCTTCCCACCAATCTTAGATTCGGATGACAGGGAAAACTCCCCCGTTTCCAAGTTCCAGGAATTTTTCCCCACTCCGTCTGTTAATGTGCCTGTTAACAAGTAAGTCGCATTAATATATAGCTGGCCGTCCTTCATAAAGATCCCTTTAAGTGTTCCATTGCTGGTCAGCTTATTGAAAATATCTGTCTGCGTCTGATTCGCCACGGCAGCATCCGCATACTCCTGGGTAGACACCGACTTCCCTGTAATGCTGATGGATTCCGCATTTATAACCACCCGCCCTGTATGCACATTGGCAAGCAAGGTCACGTTTCCATTGCCGTCCCGGATAAGCAGCTCTCCGGCGTTGATCCACTCTGCATTGATGCCGATGGCGGAAAGGACATTCACAACCACATTCCCCTCGCTGTCCATACCTGCATTCCAGGTTTTACCGCCGTCCGTAGTCACAGCAAAGGCGTCTGCCGTCATTTTCCAGATGGTCATGGATTCATTAAGATTTGGTTTATTATGCAGATAGAAAATCGTGGAACCATCTTCCAACTTCTCTTCTGTCTTAAACACGCCAAAGGACTGCGCAATCAAGCTGGTCAGCATCTGCATGGCTTTCTCATAGTCCGATATCTTCCGTGCCGCCTCCATTTTGGCTTTCACAATATTCCTTGTGGCGTCCGTGAAGCGCTGGGCACTGTTCCGGCTGGGCGTCCTGGCACTGCACCGCACCTGCTGGTAATTGCCAGGCTTAAAGGTCGTTGATGTAATATAAGATTGATAAGAACGCTGCTTCCGGTCTGTTACGATTACAGGATCACCAGCCTCCATAGACGGATCATTCAGCGCCGACACATCAAATGGCCGGAACCGCATCCCGACCACTTTCGCACCGACAGATCTTGCTACTGCCTCTGCCGCTCCCTGCTGGATCAGGTCGTTCCCTTCAACAGCAAGTACATAGCCTTCTGTCCCCAATAAAAAAGACTGCGCCTTGTCCGTGTCAGTCTCTTCAAAACTCTCCGTCACCCGCAGGCCGGTGATCACCACATCATCCATACACAGCTGCATGGAACTCATGGAATAGATATGATGGTAACTGTTCCAGTCCTGGAAGGTACCGCCGGAAATATTGTCCCCATCCGTCCATGGCTTAAAAGTTCCGCCGGATGCAGCATCCCCGGTCTGATATGGACTGCCGCTGTCAAACACGCCGCCATCCAGCCCTGACACCTTCTTAAATGCATCCGGATCATACCAGTCCAGCCTGAGCCGCCCATAGGTATCAAATCGCGCCCAGGAACAAGCGATCTGCGCTGCCCAGGACAAAACCTGCCGGAAAGTCAGGGATTTATCATTGGGACGGTTCTGAACCACATAAGAAGAATTGAAAAATGCGGCGCTCTGCAGCGTCACCCCGCAGACAAAGCAAGCGTCCCGGAC
>CAJUMT010000106.1 GCA_910587495.1 uncultured Lachnospiraceae bacterium
TTCTATATTTCCCATTTTTACATTCCATCCGCGTCTTTCATTTTGACCATAACAAATCTTTATAAATTTGGCACGACCAGTATAACACACATAAATAAATATGGCTACTTATTTATGGTTTGCCTTTTAGTAAAACCGTTACAAGTCCAGCGAGGCAGGATTTAACAAAAATTCATAAAGTCCCAGGTGCAAAATCCCATCTTCATCAAACCATGGCTTCATTACGCTCTTCGTGACAATGATCTTCCGGAAAAAGTCTTTGACGCCAAGCAACGGACGAAGCTCTGTCTTTTCCTTCTGAGCGTTGCCAATGGCCAGAGCGGACTGGATATAATATTTCTTTACGCCCTTGTTGACGACAAAATCAATCTCGCAGCTGACTTTCTTCCTTTTTCCTGCCGCATCCGTCTCAAAAATATCAACCACGCCTACATCTACTGAATATCCTCTGCAGACCAGCTCATTATACATGATGTTTTCCATGATATGCGTCTCTTCCTGCTGCCGCAGGTTCAGCCGCACATTCCTAAGCCCGATATCACTGCAGTAGTATTTCGACGGATAGGAAAAATATTTCTTTCCCTTCACATCATACCGCTTCGCCTGACGGAACAGAAAGGATTCGGAAAGACAGGTCAAATAGCTGGCAATTGTCCCACTGTCCACTCTGATCCCCTTTACCGTCTGCAAGGTATTCGCTATTTTTGTAGCATTGGTAAGTGATCCTATGGAAGAACACAGGTCGTCCGTCAATTCGCTTAAGACCTCCGGAAGTCCGATCTGATACCGCTCAATAATATCCTTAAAATAGACTTCCTCAAAAAGCGAATGCAGGTATTTGAATTTGTCGTCTTCCGTCTTTCTGAATAACACCAGCGGCATACCGCCATACAGGGCGTATTCCTCATAAGCCTCCGCCTTATCTCCACCCATATAGTCGTAGTATTCCTTAAAGGAAAGCGGGTGAACCTCAACCGAATCCCCGCGGCCCCGAAATGCTGTCATTACATCCTTGGAAAGCATTTTGGAGTTGCTCCCGGTCACATAGATGTCTACGTTGCGAAGCCTTTGCAGGCCATTGAGGACATTGTACAGGTGAATGTTCTCCGGGTTCTTAAGCTCATCGCGGGAAATCGCATACTGCACTTCATCAATAAAGATGTAGAACATGCTCTCCGGATCCGTGACCTTAGAGCGGATATACTTCGACAGCTCTGCCGGATCTCGGTAGGCTACATTCAAATCATCGTCCAGGGCAATCGTTATGATATGATCCCTCGGAACTCCCTCTCCAAGCAGGTAATCATAAAACAGCTCAAACAGCAAAAAGCTTTTGCCACAGCGCCTGATTCCCGTAATGACCTTTATAAGCCCATTCTCCCTCCGGTTGATCAGCTGCTCCAGATAACTGTCTCTTTTAATATAATTTTTCATGCCCGGCCTCCTGTTTATTCGGAACTATAGTGTTTTGCACCTAAATTATGGTTCTATTATACCTTGTTTTTTTCAGGAAGCAATACTATCCAAAACTTTTTGTTATGTACTGTATTTCAGAAATCCATTACAAGCATATCCCCCCTTAAAAGGCCAAACACCTTATAAGGGGGGATATGCTTTATTATGAGTTATTCAAATCAAAAACTGAAAGGCTGCCATATTTTAAAATTATATTGTGCGTGTGCCTGTATAATTACCTTTTCCTTTAATTATAGTCCCGCTCTTATTGACGGTGTAATCCACACCTTCTTTCAATCTGCTTCTTCCATCCATTACTACAAGTTTACCTGCTGCATCCTTCGTCACCGCGATCGAATCGTCATTTATTTTTTTCGCAGTGATCTTAAAAGTCACGGTTTTTGTCAGCCCGTATTTGTCCAGGCCTGTGATAACGGCTTTCGCGGTTCCTTTATTGAGGTTATTGGTATAGGAAACCCTATAATCTACTCCTTCCGTTAATGTCGTAGAACCCATAGTAACTGTAAGTTTCGGCTCATGCAGCCTGCCTGTGTAGCTTTCAGACGTAACTTTAGCTGTCTTTACTTTTGATATTTTTGTCTCATAGAAATGGCAGGTAGCTGCGGCGGTTCCGGAATAATTACCTGTTCCCGTAATCGTAACCGGGCAGATGCCGTTTGCATCCGGCGAGCCGGATGTAACGCTGTAGTCTTTGCCGTTTCTAAGCTTCTTTTTGCCCCATTTCACTACAGGTTTGGGAACGGCATTGCCTTTTTGAAGCACATCCGCGCAAGTTATGGTAACATCGGCGTCGCTTAAGCTTTTCGCTGCAATCGTGAAGCTTTTTGTATCTGTCAGACCTTTGACTTCCCCGTTTTTGCCGGTAACCGTTATGGATGCGTTTGCGCCTGCTTCTTTATTATTGCTGTATTTTACCTTATAGTTCTTTGCCGGGAGCAGCTTTCCGTCATAGCTTACGCGCACGGTCGGTTTGACCGCTTTACCAGTATAGGTATATGTATCTGATGCGAGATATACATGCATCCCATTTTCCGATACATTTACATAAGTAAATACAAGAGGCGTATATCCTGCCGCGGATACCGCGATCTCATAGATCCCTTCTGCACTGATCTGCGATACGTCTGTCTTTAAGCTTCCGTCCGCGTTAATAATCGTCACAGCCCCTCTGCCGGAAGTCGCATAAGAAGTTCCGTTCACCGACACGGACGTGATGCCTTTGATATAAGCTTCCAGTTCCGCCTGCGTATGGGAACCCGCAAGTACCAGTTTCTTTCCGACCTCGTCATACTGCGCCGGAAGGTCGGAAGTATTCAGGCTGAAAGAAGCCTTCATATCTGCGTAGACATTTTTCCTGTCATGGACTGTCAGCGTGTAAACGCCGCCTTTTGTGGTGTTTTTGTCAAATGTAATTTTTGTTTTGGAAGCGCTTATAATGCCGCCAGCAGTATTTCCGCCGCTGTCTTTTACCGTATACTCCGCGTCAAAGCCCTTCGGCATTCCAGTGACTTTTACTTTGGTACTGCCTTTGCTGATGAGCGCGTCCGCAACCGTCAGAGTATAGTTAAATTTCACCGGCACATACACAGGAGTCTTTAACGGAATTACATAGATACCGCTGCTGGTATAGTAAGTCACCTGGTTAATCGTCTGACCCATCATCTTCGCATAATGCGCGGAGGATGTGGGGCAATTGTGTACTTTATCAGTGAATCCAGTACACCAGGCTAGTTTACTCTTCTGCCAGATGTTTTCCATATGGCGCAGGCCGTAATCGCTGCCTTCCTCCGTTCCGACCACGACGCCGTAGATACTGGATACCTCGTTCAAAGTATCGCAGGTCAGATTAAGCTGATAATCTCCATAACTTGTTTCGGCCAGAAATTCCGCGTCTGCGGCTTCCAGCGTAACAGCCTCGCCCTGCATCGCTCCGAATACAAGATTCCCGCCTTCATCTGCGGATACTTCTTTATACATGGCAGGCGCTTCATCCAGTATATAATAAGAATAGCTGGGCTTCTCAAACAGGGCTTCTTTCCCTGTATAAGTGGTTGTGCTGGTCTGTCCTCTGTTGGTCACGGTAATCTCTACAGAATCCGCGTCTGTCACCATTGTATATTTGGACAGATCCGTTGTCCCTGTTACTTTCACCGGGAAGATCACGCCTGTGATATCCGAGCCTTTCGGATCCACATGATAAGACCCGCCTGCCAGCGTTCCCGTCCTGGTCTTATTTAAAGTAGCCGAAGTAAACGCGTCCACCGGATACGCATTATTCAGATCCGCTTTATAGAAATCCGCGTAGGGGATGTTCATCAGCACCCAGTCATAATCTACCGCATAATCAAAAGTCACAGCAGCTTTATAACCCAAAGCAGCTACGGATATTTTGTAGGTTCCTCTTTTAACAATGGGTTTTGCGTCTGTCTTTAAACTTCCGTCCGCGTTGATAATTACCACTGCGCCCCTGCCGGAAGCCGCATAAGACATCTCATTTACAGTAACGGCAGAAATTGCTTTTACAAATTTCTCCAGGTCTTCCTGGCTGTATCCTTCCGCCGGAACCAGTTTCAGATTTTCCGCGTCATATTTGACCGGCATATTGGCAGTCGAAAGCACGAAGGACGCCCGGATATCCGCGTATTTATTTCCTTTGTCATGAATCAGCAGCGTATATTCGCCGTTCCCCGTGTCCTTGGCAAAGGTAATGGTGCCTTTTCCGTCCGCAACGGTTACGGCGGCGTCTTTTAATCCGTCTACCGTGTATTCCGCATCGTAATCTTCCGGCATGCCGGTAAGCTCTATTGCCGTGCTTCCGCTGTCAAGCATCGCGTCTGCTACTGTCAGTGTATAGGCAAAT
The DNA here is from genome assembly GCA_910587495.1 of uncultured Lachnospiraceae bacterium. Classification (GTDB taxonomy): domain Bacteria; phylum Bacillota; class Clostridia; order Lachnospirales; family Lachnospiraceae; genus Hominiventricola. Next base: position 4,337 of record CAJUMT010000106.1, read on the forward strand.
TTAACCGGCACATACACAGGCTCTTTTAAAGTAACCTCATAGATACCATCGCTGGTATAATAAGTCGCCTTATTAATCTTCTGGCCCATCATATTTTTATAATGTGCAGAAGATGTAGGACAATTGTGTACCTTTTCCGTAAAGCCGGTACTAAAGGAAAGCTTGGTCTTCTGCCAGATGTTCTCCATATGGCGCAGGCCGTAGTCAGCGCCTTCTTCCGTATGAAGGATCACGCCGTAAATCTTATCTGCTTTGGACAGCTCTTCCTGCGTCAGGTTCAGCTGGTAATCTCCATAGCTCGTTTCAGTCAAAAATTCCGCTTCCACATTTTCCAGCGTTTTCGCCGCACCCACTACCGGCCCGAAGAACAGATTCCCTTCCTGATCTATCGAAAGCTCTTTATAAAAAGCGGGCGCTTCGCTCAGCACATAATAAGAATAGCTCGCGCTCTCGAACAGAGCATCTTTTCCTTCATAGGTTGTCGTGCTGGTCTGGCCTCTGTTGGTTACGGTGATTTCTACAGAGCTTTCGTCTGTGACTTTCGTATATTTGGACAGGTCAATCACTTTGGACAGTTTTACCGGGAAAGTCACGCCCGTAATATCTGATCCGTCCGCATTTACATGATAGGATCCGCCAACCAGCGTTCCTGTCCTGGTCTTATTTAAGGTTGCCGAAGTAAACGCATCCACCTGAACTTCATTCCCTTTCAGATCCGCTTTATAGAAATCCGCATAAGGAATGTTCATTAAAAGCCATGTATCTTCCACAACATAGTCAAAGGAAAGCTCCTTATATCCGGTCGCCAGAATCGTCAGCTTATATGTCCCGGAAGCCGCGATCGGCTCCGCGTCTCTTTTAATGCTGCCATCTTCATTGACGATCTTCACTGCGCCCCTGCCGGAAGCCGCGTAAGACGTCTCGCCTACTTTAACTGCCGTGATCGCTTTGACATAGTTTACTACATCATCCTGCGTATAGTTTTCCGCCGGAGACAGTTTCCACTCTTTGTCGTCGTAGACCACCGGCATATCGGAAGACATCAATATAAAGGATGCTTTTATGTCCGCATAGTTGCCTTTTTTATCGTGAACCACCAGCGTATATGCGCCGTTTTCCGCGTCTTTGGCAAAAGTAATGGTTCCTTTTCCGTCCGCTGTGACCGTTACGGCGGCGTCCTTTAATCCTTCTACGGTATATTCCGCATCAAACTCCGCCGGCATGCCGGTAAGCTCTACCGTTGTATTGCCGCTGTCGAGCATCGCATCCGCCACAGTCAGTGTATAAGCAAATTTAACCGGTACATACACGGATTCTTTTAAAGCAGCCTCATAAATGCCATTACTGGTGTAATAGGTCACTTTATTGATCTTCTTGCCCATCATACTCTCATAATGCGCAGAAGATGTGGGACAATTGTGTACCTTCTCCGTAAAGCCGGTACTAAAAGAAAGCTTGGTCTTCTGCCATATATTTTCCATATGGCGCAAGCCGTAATCAACGCCTTCTTCCGTATGAAGAACCACGCCGTAAACCTGAGTAGCTTGTGACAGCTCTTCCTGCGTCAGATTCAGCTGGTAATCCCCATAGCTTGTTTCGGTCAGAAGTTCCGCTTCCACATTTTCCAGCGGTTTCGCCGTACCCACTACCGGGCCAAAAGACAGGCTTCCGTCCTCATCCACTAAAAGCTCTTTATAAAAAGCGGGTTCTTCATCCAGCATATAATAGGCATAACTTTCGTTCTCGAATAATGCGTCTTTTCCTGTATAAGTCTTTTCGCTGGTCTGCCCTCTGTTCGTTACACTGATCGTAACAGAATCACTGTCCACCACCTTTTTGTATTTAGACATATTGGTTCCTGCAGGGATTTTTACAGGGAAGGTCACGCCTGTAATATCCGTTCCTTTTGGGTTCACATGGTAAGATCCGCCGGCCAGCGTATCGGTCCTTGTTTTATTTAAAGTCGCCGAAGTAAACGCGTCCACCTCGATTTCATTCCCTTTCAGGTCCGCTTTGTAGAAATCCGCATAGGGAATATTCATTAAAACCCAGCTGTCTTCTTCCTGTTCTCCTGGTTCAGGGATCTCAGCATCCGTATTTTCTTCCGGCACAGCCATATCTGTTCCTGTATCCAGGCCGGACTCCGCCTCCTCGGCAGGATTTTCCGGCGCAGCCGACGCCGTCACCGTGTACATACTTACAACCATGGACGCCGACAGCACGACCGCGAGTATCCTGGCCTGCAAATTCTTCCTTCTCATAAGGTTCCTCCTTATCTTTCTTGATAAAATTTATTAATAAGTTAGTATGCGCTAACCATTAATCATAATACAAACCTGCATCTTTTATCCTGATTCCTTACTGCGCGGTCGCGTCCGGGACGTCGCTTTCGTTCCCGGCGCCCGCAGCAGGCAGGACTGTCGCCACCAGCTTATGGGGCAGACAGACAATCGTCTGTTTTTCCACATGAATTTTTCCCTGCCGGATACAATACTGGTCCGGGCAGTCTGCTTCCTCCATCCAGATTTCTCCGGAACGGATCAAAAGCCGGTTATCGCCGGAGGCTTGTCGGATATCTATCTCCCTGTCCTCCGTCAGATTGTAGGTTCCGTACACCTCCCCGTCCAGGGTAATCTGTACCTGCATCCCCCCGCCGCTCCCCGAAGGCTTAATATACCAGGCCAGAGCCGCCACCGCCAAAAGTACTACCGCAATCAATATTACATCCAGTTTGGTCAATATTTTTTTCATACTCAGATTCCTAACCACAAAAATAACAGAAAAAGCGCTGCCGTGCGTATAAGCGTAAGCCAGATTTCATTACCCCTCAATCCGGGTACGCCACAGGATATATTTCCTTTTGGACATGTATCTATACATTTCAGACACATAAAACAATTACCCGGCGCCGCGGGCGCATTTTTGGGCGCCAGTTCAATGCCGGAAGGACATTTTCTTGTACATCCGCTACATCCTTTGATACAATTTTCCCTGTCTCTGCAAAGGGAAAACAAAGGCAATACCGGCAGCATGGAAAACACTGCGCCCATGGGACAGAGAAATCGGCAGAAAAACCGTTCCTGCACACACATCCCAACCATCAGAAGTATCAGGAGTATAAGGCCGGGTATGTATTCCCCCAGGGCAAAATTGCCTGCCCGCAGCATGGAAAACACATCCCAGGGGCTTGTTCCATGCATGCGGGCATAGACGCCCCCAAAGCAGGCAAGGACAATCAGAGCCAACACCGCGTACTTTAAAAGTCCCAGTCTTTTTGCCCAGCCTTCGGGCAGCTTAAGCGGCTTCTTTTTTAATTTTTTGCAGGCCGCTGTATACAATGCATGCACGGCATCCCCAAAGCTGCCAAAGGCACAGGCAAATCCGCAGAAAAACCTGCCGCACACAAACGTATAGACACACAGGGCGGCCAGCGCTGCCGTAAAAGAAGTCAGTTCTATTGCCTCGCCTGCCCCTATACGGGTAAACACATATTTTACGCCGGAAAAAGCAGCCGTAAATACAGACGGAAAGAGAATAAAACACACCGCCTGGATCGCAGCCCGCAGCCAGACACGAGTCTTTTTGCCGTTTTTATTCATTGGACGGCACCGCCTTTTCAAGCGCCTGAGCCGCGGCGGTTCGGATCGCGGTAGAACTGAACGTCGCGCCGCTTATCAGGTCCACTTCGGCGCTCCCGGCTTCTAACATCGCATGAATCAGATCTTTTGCCATGGAAAGATAGGCATTGTCCTCTCCCTTTGCCTCGACGACCTGTATGTCTTTTAAGCTTCCGTCCTCAATGGTAACTTCCACTTTCACAGCTCCCCCGAACCCCTGGGCCTCGCCTTCATAGACGCCGTCCCGCATCAACAGGGCATCTTTGCCGTCTTGCTGTTCGTCGGTTTTTTCCTCCGTCCGCGCCCTGGCGCTCTCAAGTTCCGCCGTCAGCTCCAGTATCTTTTCATCCTTTTGTCTGGCTTCCAAAACGTGATTATAGTTAAGCAGGATTCCGCCAATCATAAGAACGCTTACCAGCTTGATCCAAAAATCTTTCATTGTCCGATTCCTCCCGGCTGTATCTTCGCTTTCTCAAGCGCATTCTGGCACGCTTCTATCATAGCCTTGGAAGAACAGGTCGCCCCGGATACGCTGTCGATTCCTTCCGGAACCCCTTTTTCAACAATCTGTTTTACAATACCCGGGTATTTTGAAGTTCCGTTTGCCGCCTGGTTGATATAAGACGTATTGCCGGAATCTCCGTCCCCTTTTATATTTGTAACAGATATAATTTTATCAGCTTCCACAGTGACCGTCACAGACAGGTTATAATCATCGAAATCATAGTATTCATCCGAGCCGTACAGGTCAAAGCAGACTGCGGAGCTTTCATAGATTCCGTTAGTGTAAACCACACCTTGCTTATCGTCTTTGTCACCCGGGTCGTCACCGCTGCCTGGATCGTCGCCGTTTCCCGGGTCGTCGTCTCCGCCCGGATTGTCACCGCTGCCCGGATCATCACCGCTTCCCGGGTCTTTGCTTCCGCCCTCCGCTGCCTTTTGGGCTTTTGCAAGGGCGTCTTTGACCGCGTCAAGGATGCCTCTGGAACTAAAGGTCGCCCCGCTTACCAGATCTACTTCCACGCTCTGAGTCTCCACGATTTTTGCCGCCACTTCTTTAGCCCTGCTTAAAAAAGTATCATCATCCGAAGCCTGGGTTATAAGGATCGCCTTCGCCGTCTCATCCTGGATAATCAAAGCCACCGTAATATCTCCCTGAAACCCTTCTCCTGTTCCATAATAAATACCTTCCGGATATGGCATCTTTCCTGTCGGCACAGATGGCTGTGTAGTATCTCCCGTGGCTTTTCCCGCTTTTTTGAGGGCGTCCCGTACCGCCAGAATGATTCCCTGGGAACTATAGGTCGCTCCAGAGACTGTATCCACATTGGTAGTCTGTCTGGAAATCATGCGGGTGATCACTTTCTTTGCCTTATTTATAAAGCTGCTGCCGTCATGATGGCTTAAGATTTTAATAGAAGACATTTTTCCCTGGGCGATGGTCACGCTTACTTTGATCGTTCCGCCGAACCCTTTTCCTGATCCTGTATAGGTTCCATCCCTCCAGGCGTCCGGTTCGTCTATCTCGTCCAGTTCTTCTGGTTCTCCTTTTTCTTCTTCCTCCTCGCCGGTCTTTCCGTCGTCCGTCGCGCCGGTCAGCGCGTTTCTGACTGCCCGCAGGATACCTCTGGAACTGTACGTCGCACCAGAAACCGTATCCACGTTCAGGCTCTGCTGCGCGATAATACGGTCAATCACCGCCTTCGCCTGGGAAAGATACGAAGCGCCTTCGCCCGGAGCGCTCTGTATCTCAACAGAAACGATCTTTCCGTCCCTGACGGTCACCGCCACTTTAATCTGACCGCCAAATCCCGTTCCGCTTCCATAATACACACCGTCTTTCCAGGAGCCGGTCTCTTCCACCTGCTCCAACGCCTCAGATTCGGGTTCCTCCTTTGCAGCCACCGTCCGACCGTCGTCTTTTTCACCGGTCAGGGCATTTTTTACCGCCCGCAAAATACCTCTGGAACTGTACGTCGCACCAGAAACCGTATCCACGTCCAGGCTCTGCCGCTCCATGATCCGGTCAATTATACTTTTAGCCCGGTTGAAAAATACCTGGTCTTCCGCTTCTGCTTTCAGCACCTCTATAGACGCGATCTGTCTGTCCTTGACCGTCACAGCCACGGTAATACTGCCCGCGTATCCCGTCCCTATTCCCTGGTATACGCCGTCCGCCAGATCAAACTCGCCCTTTATGATCTCTTCTAATTCTTCTTCCTGGTTTCCTTCTGCTGTTCCTTCCGCCGCTTCTTTTGCAAGCGCCTCATCCTTCGGCGTTTCCGCCGCGTAGACCGGCGCCTGATATTTGCTTAAAGAAATCCCCATACAAAGCGCTACCAGAACCGCGCCTGATACAGGCGCATAAGGCTTTAACTTCTCCAAATATTTCATCTTTCCCTGCCGCTCCCTTAATTCCTTTACGATTATTCTATCACCCGGACTTCATAGTCCGATGTAAAGCTGTCCTTTAACCCTTCTGTCACATACAAATCCCCTTCCTCCGTCATCAGCACCGCCTCAAACTCGTCTTTGTGTTCTCTCCAATATTCGCCTGCCCGGTCAAGCCCCATAATAAAAAGGGAAGTCGAAAGCCCGTCTGCAAGTGTACCGTCCGCGCTTACAATAGTAACGGATACAAGCCCGCTGTCCGCCGGATAGCCTGTACGCGGGTCAATGATATGGTGATACACCGTCCCGTCCTGCTCAAAATACCGCTCATAGGCTCCGGAAGTAATGACCGCCCTATCTTTGACGCTTAAAATCCCCACATACCCTTCCGGATCTTCCGGGTCTTTCACCGCCACACGCCACAGGCTCCCGTCCGGTTTGCTGCCAATCACCTGCACATTTCCGCCCAGATTCACAAGTCCGCTTGCAATACCGCATTCCCTGAAAATATCCATGATTCTGGCGGAAGTATAGCCTTTCGCAATTCCGCCCAGGTCTATCTGCATCCCTTCTTCTAGGGAAATCCGGCTGTTTTCTTCGTCAAACTCGATCCCGGACGCATCCACATGATCTAAAAGCTCTTCAATCACTTCCGGCGACGGCACTCTGTAATTCTGATCCGTAAAGCCCCAGGCTTCCATCACCGGATAAACCGCTATATCAAAGACGCCGCCGGTACTGTCATAAAGCTCCAGCGCCCGTTCTATGAGACATTTTGTATCTGCGGACATCGTACCCACTTTATCTTTGTTGATTCTGTACACCTCGCTGCCTGTATCGCCTGTGGACAAAAGACCGTCCAGCCTTTTGATTTCCTCCTCGGCCATCTCTACGGCTTTGGCGGCTTCCGACCCGTAAGCCGTAACCGTCATATAGGTATCCATCGCAAAAATATCCCTGCTCTCTTCTTTCAAACCTTCTGTCTGTACGCGTTCTTTTACGTTTCCGCATCCAGCCACAGTCGCCGCTAACACTGCGCAGATTCCAAGCACCAGGTTCCGTTTGTACATCTTTTTATTCACCTCTTCCAACGCAAAATAGGTTAGTTAAGACTAACCTATTTTGCAAACAAAATATACCATATTTTTTCCATTATGTCAATATGCCTATATGATAAATCACGACAAACGCATGAACGCATCCATCCCCCTGAATCGTTCCATTCTGGCTTTT
>CAJUMT010000107.1 GCA_910587495.1 uncultured Lachnospiraceae bacterium
TTCGGATATCGGATGGGCAAGGCAAGATATGAAGTCAGTCCTGAAAATGCGCCTTATGTGCAGGATATTTTTTCTGATTTTCTAAAGGGAATGACTTTTCGCCAGATTGCTCAAAAACTGAATCTGGCAGGTGTATCGACAGCCAGAGGCAATGCGTTTGAACCCCGCACGATAAAATATATCCTTGGCAATCCCGTCTACGCTGGTATGCAAAGACGACGACTGCACGCTTCCGTTCCTAAAAGTTCTCTGTCAGTGGTTCCGGCTCTGCATGAACCGCTTATAACAAAAGAGACGTTCCAAAAAACCCAGGAACGTCTCCGTATGATGCAAAAAATCCATGTAAATAATACTGCTGCCCCCGCCTCTTTTATGCTGCAAGGGCTGGTGCGCTGCAGTTCCTGCCATTCCGTATTGACCTGGAGCAAAAAAGGCCATTCACTGCAGTGCTGCAAATATACCCGCGGCCAGTGTTTCAGGAGCCATAGCATCTCCATCCAAAAGCTCAATACCGCGGTTCTTAAAAAACTTTCTGCGGATCTGACTTTGCCCGGTCTTTTAAAATGGCTGCAAAGACACGAAGTGTCAGAAAATGAAAAGAATACAATGCTGCGCTCTTTTATATCTGAAATCATATTCTCGCGCAAAGAATGTACCTTCTGTATCCAATACTATATATGATATTATTTTCTCCATCAGGACCATTGTCTTTTCTTTACGCAAAGAGCGCCCAGAATCAGCATCGGAAATATCTCCAGTCTGCCTGCCAGCATGTCAAAGATCAACACCAGCTTGGAAAGATTCGAAAATATGGAAAAGTTCTGTGTCGGCCCCACCAGATTGAGGCCCGGGCCTATATTATTAATTGCCGAAGCAACCGCCGTAAAATTCGTCACCCCATCCAGTCCATCCAGGGATATAAGCAGCGTTGACAGACTAAAAATCAGAAAATACGCAATCAAAAATACATTAATCGAACGAAGCACTTCATGTTCCACCGGTTTTCCTTCAAAGCGCGTCTTCCGCACATTCCTTGGATGAATGATAAATGCCAATTCTTTTGCCACGGTTTTTATCATAATCATAATCCTAGACACCTTAATACCGCCTCCGGTACTTCCGGCGCAGGCACCTATAAACATAAGCACCACTAGTACCGTACGCGAAAATTCCGGCCACAGATCAAAATCCACCGTAGAAAACCCGGTCGTCGTAATAATAGACGCTACCTGAAAACCGGCGTCAAGCACCGTCTTTCCCAAATTCGCAAAAGCAGAAAATGTATTGAACGAAATCAATGCCACCGAAGCCAGGATGATCCCCAGATAAGCCCGCATTTCTTCACAGTGCAGCGCTTCTTTCATACTCCCGGAATAAACCAGGAAATACACATTAAAATTGACGCCAAAAAGAATCATAAATATGGTAAGTATAATCTGCGTCACCGCGTTGTAAGCTTCCGCGCTGCTGTTTAAAACACCAAAACCTCCGGTCCCGGCTGTCGCAAAAGCCAGATTGACAGAGTCAAACAGCGGGCATCCGGACAACAGCAAACATACCATTTCCGCAATCGTCATACAAAAATAAATTACATACAAAATCTTGGCCGTACTGCGCACTTTGGGTACCAGTTTTCCCACAGAAGGCCCGGGGCTTTCCGCCCGCATCAAATACATACTGGAAGGACCTGCCACGGGCAGGATCGCCAGCATAAAAACCAGGACTCCCATACCGCCGATCCAGTGTGAAAAGCTTCTCCACATAAGGATCGCACGAGGCAGACTTTCTACATCATTTAAAATCGTGGCCCCTGTAGTAGTAAAACCGGAGACAATCTCAAAAAGCGCATCCATCGGGTTAGGAAAATATCCGCTGAAATACAGTGGTATCGCCCCGCATATACTCAGCACAATCCAGCAGAGCGCAACGCTGACATAACCCTCCGAAGAAAATATTGTAACATTTTCAGGCTTTCTGCCTTTTAAAAGCTGTCCCATTACAAGGCACAACAAAGCCGCACCTGCAAAAGCCCAAATGCATTTTTCATGGTACAAAAGGGCGGTCAGTGCCGGCAATGCAAAAAATACCGCTTCCATGCGGATCATATTTCCAACAATATAACGTATCATTTTATAGTTCATACTACATGCCCGCCTTTGTCTAACGTGAGGGGGACGCTGCATGCGGCTTACTTAAAATATCACAGATATCTTTCAGTTTTCCGCACTTAGTTGTTATGATAATCACAGAGTCTCCCACTTTCATGCAGTCCTGGCCTTTTGGAATAATGACTTTCCCTTTTCGATAGATCGCGCATACCAACAGGTTAGATTTGAGTTCCAACTCAAGAAGCGGGATGTCCGTGATCTCCCCTTTCTCTTTTATAATAAATTCCAGCGCTTCTACATTCCCATCCACCAGCCTGTACAAAGTCTCCACATTGCTTCCAATAGAATTCTGCATGGCGCGCACATACTGCAAAATGCTCTCTGCCGTAATATGCTTGGGGTGGATAATACTCCCAATATTTAACGTTGAGATTATCGTATCATAAGTATTGCTGCTGACTTTAGTGATCATCTTGGCCTTACTCATACTTTTAGCATAAAGAGAAAGCATTACATTTTCTTCGTCCATATCTGTAAGCGCCACGAACCCCTGGGCATCCGCAAGCCCTTCTTCCGCCAAAAGTTCCTGATCCGTACCGTCTCCATGGATGATCATAGCTTTAGGCAGCAGATCGCACAACGCCTCACAGCGTTCCCGGTTCTTCTCCACGATCTTCACATCAATGCCCATTTCCAGAAGCCTTCTCGTCAGGTAAAAGCAAAGTTTTCCTCCGCCAATAATCATGGTATTTTTCACCTGGTTTGTCTGAATACCGATCTGACGAAAAAATCTACTGGCATTTTTCGGAGATGCGACAATAGATATGGTATCGTTGGCCCGAAGTCTGGATTCACCGCCCGGTATCATAATCTGATTCTCCCGCTCTACGACACAGATCAGGACTTCACACTGGGACAATACAGACAGGCTTTTAATTTGCTGGTCGCACAGAGGATTTTCCTCATCTATGCGAAACCGCAAAAGCTCGATCCGTCCTCTGGCAAAAGTATCAATATCAATAGCTGAAGGAAAACGCAAAAGCCGCGCCATCTCCAAAGCCGCCGCGCCTTCCGGATTAATAATCATGGAAAGTCCTAACTCCTCTTTGATATGCTGAACTTCCTGATAATAAACCGGATTTCTTACTCTGGCGATGGTCTGGCATCCTCCGGCTTTTTTCGCAACCAGACAGCACAGCAGATTCACTTCATCCGCGTTCGTCACCGCAATTAAGAGATCCGCTTTTTCAATACCCGCATCCTTCTGGATATTGTAGCTTGCCCCATTGCCAACAAGCCCTCTGACATCGGCAACATTGGTCACATGCTGAATCACTCCCGGCCTTTGATCGATTACCGTGATATCGTGCCCCTCCCGGCTTAGCTGCTCCGCAAGAGTTCCTCCCACTTTGCCGCAGCCTGCAATTATGATATACATCTTACCATCTTATCCTCCTGCTCCTAAAAGTTAACTGCCCCGTGTGATCCGGAACTTTTATAGTAAATATAACACCACACATAGAAAACTGCAATATTCTACCCTATCTTTTTGCAATCCGGACCTCCAAACTGCGTGATGATTAATTTCGCCAGCGCCGGATCTGCCTGTTTAATATTTACCGGATATTCCAGACGTTTTTCATAATTCCACATTTAGCAGGCGCCTCCTTCCCAGGGCCAGGGTTCGTTGACCCATTCCCACATCTGTTGATTTCCTCTGGCCGTCTCGATGGTCAAAGGGCCATACATAGACGCAAATTCCCGCAGCGCTTGCTGCCGCAACCGGTTATATTCCTGAAAATAGGACAGCGCCGCCTGATCTGCCGGATGCGTATCCAGGTACAGATTCACCTCCTGCACCGCAAAGCTAACCATATTCACCCAGTCTAACATCTGCTGTCTGGTTGGTTGTTTCTGTGCCACTATCTGCACCCCCCTCTCACACCCAAAAACGGTTTATCCAGTTCCGGGAATATTGTTCCGGTCGCCAGACCTTTCTCCAAATCATATACGGAATACCAGTTCTGCCATGGCACATAGGCCATAGCCACCGGAAATTCTTCCATGCACCCAAACATTTGGGGCATGGGACGACTTCCTGAAAATCTCTGATTCTCTGCCAATTTACAAAATCCTCTCTTTTTTTCTTCTATTTATCTTATGTGCGTACAAGAGATATGGTTCACGACAAAAAACCGCCCTTTATGCAAAGAGCGGCGCTTATATTATCATCTTATATTATTTTCTGTGCTCATGGGTAAACAGGTGATCCTGGCAATATTCGTAATCCCCCCTACATTGGGAACAGAAACGAAATTCCAGGTCTTCCCCATCCGCTTCCGTCCTTCCGCAGACGGCACAACGATGATGGGAACTTTTTACAGCGGCAACCCTGATTTTCTTCGTATATGTCTTGCGACGGCGGATATCTTTAGGCGAAAATGTACTGCGGCGGGTAGCCAAAAAGAAAATAATAAAATTCAAAAAGGAAACCAGCGCTTCCACGCTGTTGGCAGGTGTCGCCAATATGCCAAACTGCAAAAGAGACACCCAGGTAGGCGAATTTACAGGCACTAAAAAGCCGGCGACAATCGAAATAGCAAAATAAAGTCCATTAGCATAGCCAAGCCATTTACACTTGATCGGCAAAATAAAAAACAGTAAAAACTGCACGTCAGGGAACAAAGCCGCAAAAGCAAAAAACAGCGACATATTCAGATACATAGTTCCGTAAGACATATTGATACCTGTTACCAGATAAATGGCAAGACAGGCCAGAACGTGCAAGATTACACCCGAAAAAAAATAAAGGTTAAATTTAAAGGCACCCCATTGGTATTCCAGCATCTTACCGATCATATAATACAGGTACAGAGAAAAGAAAATAAATATAAAGCTTCCGCTGGGAGGCTGGATCAAAAAGGTAAAAACCCTCCAAACCTCTCCATGCAGGATCGCGTATGCATCCAGCGACAAATACCGTGCATACAGCTCCGGTGATGCCACCTGCACCACAAATCCCAACGCATACAATATGATGATATAATACATCAAATTGGGGATCGCATATCTTCCGAACCTGCGCTCCATCCTGTCAATCCATCTCATAGAAAATATTCCCTTTCTTCGTTTGTCTGACTATTCTACCACAGCAAAAGGAATTAATCAATGGGGACTACCCTCTTGGATGCACTTTACTGTATTCTGTCTTGGCTCCCGGCAAAAAACCTGCATAAACTTGTGTAGCCGTCAGACCCGAATGGCCTAAAATCTCCTGAATTGTCTGAAGCTGCGCACCGTTGGAAGCCATATGGGCAGCGCAGGAATGGCGGAACATTCTTGGAGTAATATCTTTTTCAATCCCCGCCTTCTCCGCATAACTTTTAAGAACCTTCCAAAATCCTTGTCTGCTCATCTCTGCTCCCGAACAGTTCAAAAACAGAAGATTCGTACTTTTTTGTTTCAAAAAAGCGTCACGCCCTTTATCCAGATATTGCATCAACGCTTTTCCTGCTTTGGCGCCAAAAGGCACCATCCGCTCTCTGTCCCGTTCCCTGCAAATGATCCATCCAAAGCGCAGATTCACATCCCCCACATTCAGGTGGATCAATTCACTGACACGCATTCCTGTCGCATATAAAAGTTCCAGCATGGCTTTATCACGATATCCTTTGGGTGAATCTAACGACGGCTGTTCCAACAGATATTCCATTTCCTGTATGCTCAGAATTCCTGGCATACGTTTCTCTACTTTGGGTGCTTTCAAAAACACAGCCGGGTCTTGTTCCATCCTGCGGCCACGCACCAGATATTCAAAAAAAGCTTTCATAGAAGCGATATAACGGGAAATTGTAGAAGCCGCCATTCCGCTTTTTTCCAAATACAGGATATAAGAGTTCAGAGCCGTAGCTGTAACTGCGGCTGCGGACTCTACTCCCTGTCCTCGTAAATAAATTGCCATCTTCGCAAGATCACTGTGATAAGACATCTCTGTATTGCGGGACACTTTCTTTTCATCCCTTAAGTAGTTCATAAAATATTGTATTTCGTCATCCATCTTCTTTCCCTCAATACAAAACAAGTACCTTTCATGTTCTTTGTTTTCCTACATTTTTCTAAGTATCTGCTGTAAAATCGGCGGATTAATATATACTTCTGTCACAATGCCAAATAAAAGGAAGAAAAAACCCGCCGCCGTAAGTATCAAATATTTTTTTCTGCTGTGCCCTCTCTGCCAGACCCACAGCAGCATCCATCCAAAAGCAGGTATATAAAATAAGATCTGAGGAAGTATCCCCACTGCACAGATCAGTACTCCTTTTAATCCAAGCCGCACTGTTGAAATACTGATCATGGTTCCCCAGGTCACACCAAAGAGAAAAACAGCCCCATGGAAAATAAGTGGTGCAGCCATCAGAGTTCCGCAACATACCAAGAGAGCATACTGCCCACATCGATAGCTTCCCACATACCTTAATAATTTTTCATAGTCTATTTTCAGCGATGCATACTGACTTAGAAAATATTCGCTGAATATACCCGCAAATGCCGAACTCCCCTGGGCCTGGACAAAGATAATCCCTGCCAGAATACCGGTAAAAAAAAGAATCAGACAAGTACCCGGATTATTGTTCTTTTGATCATTCCATCTTTCCTGCATAAAGACCTCCCCACTCATTCTATGGGCAGGCAGATCCTTATATTACATTTTTGTACACTTTTTATATACAGCTTCGGAGGCTTTCAGCACTGCGTTTCGCATCCCAAATTCTTCTAAAACAGACACGCCTTCAATAGTTGTTCCTGCAGGACTGCACACACTGTCTTTTAATATACCTGGATGCGTACCCGTTTTAAGAACCATAGCTGCTGCGCCTTTTACAGCCTGCGCTGCAAATACATAGGCCTGCTTGCGGGGCATTCCATAACGAACTGCGCTGTCAGCCAGCGCTTCAATAAACATATAGACAAAAGCCGGAGAACTCCCGCTGGCGCAGACCACCGCATCCATCAGCCGTTCATCAATTAACTCTACTTTTCCGCAAGCACGGAATATTTTTTTGACTGTTTCCAACTCCGCTTCCGAAAGTTCTTCCTGCCGACAGCTTATACCGGTCATCCCTTCCCCGATCATGGCAGGCGTATTGGGCATAGCCCGAAGGATTCTTTTATCGCTTCCCAAATTCAGTTTTAAATCCTCAATGGATCTGCCAGGCGCTAAAGATATAATCACATGGTCCGAAGTCAGCATATAACGAATCTTATCCAGCACTTCGTCATAAAACTGAGGCTTTATCGCGAGAATCAAATATTTACATTTATTGGCGCACTCTGCATTGGAGTCTGTATATTCCACACCTGTTTGTTCATATACTTTCTTTTTTGTATCAGCCGTCTTTGCATTAAACAATATATCTTCTTTGGAAAATACTTTTAACGCGCCCATAAGGATCGCCTTTCCCATATTTCCCATACCGATAAATCCTATCTTTGCCATCTTAAGTACCTCCCCACAATTATACCGGTGAAAAAAGGATACCGTGCAACCACGGCATCCTTCTAATTATTTTGCGTAACTTGTCACCCTGTTTTCGCGGATCACATTTACCTTTATCTGACCAGGATATTCCAGCTCCGCTTCTATCTGCTTGGCAATATCGCGTGCCATCAATACCATTGAAGCGTCATCTACCTGGTCGGGAATTACCATCACTCGAACCTCTCTGCCTGCCTGAATAGCAAAAGATTTATCTACTCCTTTGAAGGAATTTGCAATATCTTCCAGTTGTTTTAGTCTGTTTGTATAAGTCTCCAGTGTCTCTCTTCTCGCTCCTGGTCTTGCCGCAGATATCGTATCTGCCGCCTGTACAATACAGGAAATCATAGAAGTAGGCTCTACATCACCATGATGTGATTCAACTGCGTTGATCACTGTAGCTGATTCCTTATACTTCCGGCATAAATCCACACCGATCTGGATATGAGATCCTTCCATCTCATGATCAATAGATTTGCCGATATCATGTAAGAGTCCGGCCCTTTTGGCCATACGGACGTCAGCGCCAATTTCCCCTGCTAATAACCCCGATAAATGAGCAACCTCGATCGAGTGCTTTAGAGCATTCTGACCATAGCTGCTGCGGAATTTCATACGTCCTAACAGACGTACCAGTTCCGGATGAATCCCGTGAACGCCGACTTCCAAAGTCGCCGACTCACCTTCTTCACGAATCATCGCATCCACTTCTTTTTGAGCTTTTTCTACCATCTCCTCAATTCGTGCCGGGTGGATACGGCCATCAACAATTAATTTTTCCAACGCGATACGGGCAACTTCCCGACGGATTGGATCAAATCCGGATAAAATTACGGCTTCTGGTGTATCGTCAATAATCAAATCTACACCTGTCATGGTCTCAAGCGTCCGAATATTCCGTCCCTCGCGGCCAATAATGCGTCCTTTCATCTCATCATTCGGAAGCTGAACAACAGAAATAGTAGTCTCAGCCACATGGTCGGCTGCACATTTCTGAATAGCGGTAACGATATACTCCTTCGCTTTTTTATTCGCGTCTTCCTTTGCCCTGCTCTCAAGTTCTTTCACCAACTTGGCAGTTTCATGTTTTACGTCATCTTCAACTGTTTTTAAAAGATATTCTTTTGCCTGTTCGGAGGTAAGGCCAGAGATTCTCTCTAATTCCTGTAATCGTTTTACAGACAGCTCTTCCGCTTCCGCCCGCTTCTTCTCCAGCTGGGCTTCACGGGCTGTGAATCCTGCTTCACGGCGCTCAATAGCTTCTATCTTTTTATCCAGTGTTTCTTCTTTAGACAGAACACGACGCTCATATCGCTGGATCTCTGCTCTGCGCTCTTTGGTCTCTTTTTCCAGTTCATTGCGGGTCTTCACGGACTCTTCTTTTACTTCCAGCATCGCTTCTCTTTTCTTTGTTTCTGCTGTTTTCAAAGCTTCGTCAACAATCTCCCTCGCTCTGTCTTCTGCATTGCCAAGCTTCTCATCTACCATCTTTTTATAGTAGTTGACTGCACAAGGCCAGGTAATTGCAACCGCCAGAACAATTGCGACCAAAACTGCAATCACAGTCGTAACCATATACAGGAGCACCTCCTTATTTAGTTTTCATTGTACAAACACAACACACTGATTTTAAACTGTTTTTACAATTATGTCAAGATGATTCGTTTAAAACAGATAGGATATCTGCCATTTTGAAACCTTTACGCAGAAGCGACGCAATCAGTTTTTTATGATGCTTCTCATCGCATATTGTCGGATCATAATGTTTTTTCTCAAGGAGGCGTCGAATGATTGGCTTCTCATCTGAAGGTTCCAGTTCTTCATAAACCTTTTGAATCAGTTCCCGCGAAACGCCTTTTCTAAACTGTAGTTCCTGCTCTAACTGACGGCGGCTTTTACTCTGACTTCGGTATTCGATATAGTTGCGCACATAACGCTCGTCATCCAGATAGCCAAAGCTTTTTATATACGCCATAGCCTGTTCTACAACTTCAGGGGAAAACTCCGCATCCAGAAGTTTTCCCCGAAGCTGAGATTCCGTTCGGTCCATGCGCTCCAATAAGCGAAGCGCCTTAATCTTCGCCTTCTTCAGCTGAGAGTTCTGACAATCCGGCTGGTTCCCGGATGTCTGATTTTGTTGTGTCCGGTTCCGCCGGTACGGATGGCTGTGCTCCTGATAATCCATAGTGTTCTCTGACCTTTGTCTCTATTTCCTGGCATGCGTCCGGGTTATCCCGCAGAAACTGCTTGGCATTCTCACGGCCCTGCCCGATCTTAGCGTCGTTATAAGCATACCAGGAACCGCTCTTTACCACCACACCGCAGTTAGCTGCCAGATCCAGGATATCTCCGACTGTAGAAATCCCCTGTCCAAACATAATGTCAAACTCCGCTTCTTTGAAAGGAGGTGCGATCTTATTTTTAACAACTTTGACCCGGGTACGGTTACCAATAATCTCTCCGCCCTGCTTAAGCGCCTCAATGCGGCGGACATCCAGGCGAACGGAAGAATAAAACTTCAGTGCTCGACCGCCGGTTGTTGTCTCCGGATTACCGAACATGACACCGACTTTTTCTCTAAGCTGATTGATAAAAATCACGACACAGTTCGTCTTGCTGATCACCGCTGTCAGCTTCCGCAATGCCTGGGACATCAATCTCGCATGAAGGCCTACATGGGAGTCTCCCATGTCGCCATCGATCTCTGCCTTGGGAACCAGAGCCGCCACAGAGTCCACAATCACAATATCCACCGCGCCGGAACGAACCATCGTCTCTGTAATCTCCAGCGCCTGCTCGCCATTGTCCGGCTGAGAAATATAGAGGTTGTCGATATCCACGCCAATGTTCCTGGCATAAACCGGGTCCAGCGCGTGCTCCGCGTCAATGAATCCTGCGATACCGCCTCTTTTTTGTACTTCCGCTACCATATGTAATGCCACTGTCGTCTTACCACTGGATTCCGGACCATAAATCTCCACCACACGACCCTTGGGCACGCCGCCTGCGCCCAGAGCAATATCAAGACTCAGAGAACCGGTCGGGATAGTCTCCACCTGCATATGAGCCGTATCGCCCAGTTTCATGACGGAGCCTTTCCCATACTGCTTCTCGATCTGGCCAAGCGCCGCCTCCAGCGCTTTCATTTTTTCATCCTTCGCTGATACTTTTTCATCTCTGCCCATAAAAATTCTCCTTTATAGATTCATTTTCAGATGTCACAATACGAACTTCTGTTCGATTTCCTGTTTCTATCCTACCTCATTTACAGGCAGATGTCAAGCATTATTTCTTTGTAATATAACCTTTTGCTTTCAGTGCTTCCGCACACAGTACCGCTCCGCCTGCCGCACCGCGCACGGTATTATGGGAAAGCCCCACAAATTTCCAGTCATACACAGTATCTTCGCGCAGACGCCCTACAGAAACCCCCATACCATTTTCATATTCTACATCCAGTTTCACCTGCGGTCGGTTGTCTTCTTCCATATAACGGATAAATTGTTTTGGCGCGCTGGGAAGTCCTGCTTCCTGGGGAAAACCGCTGAAATCTTCCAGACATCTGAGAAGCTGTTCTTTTGTGGCTTTTTTGCGAAATTTCACAAACACAGCCGCCGTATGCCCATTCAGCACAGGAACGCGAATACATTGGCAGGTAATCTTCGGCTCCTGGGCTTTTACGATCACGCCGTCTTCTATATGGCCCCAAATCCTTAAAGGCTCCTGTTCGGATTTTTCTTCCTCTCCTCCGATATATG
>CAJUMT010000108.1:0-6216 GCA_910587495.1 uncultured Lachnospiraceae bacterium
GTTCTCCCCTGTCAGGTCCATCACATCTCCCACAGTCGCAAATCCGGCGAACATCAAAAGCTCTCCGTACGCCATTTCTTTTGGATAACCTAAACGCTCCCATAGTTCCTGCACCAGTTTCCAGGCGATCGCGGCACCGCACAGCTTTTTGTAAGGATATGTACAGTCCGGCTGCCTGGGATTGACGATCACATCCGCGTTGGGGATTGTCTCCTGCAGCTCATGATGGTCGGTCACAATGACAGTCATGCCGATTTCTTTGGCATAGGCTATCTCCATCGGCGCGGCTATACCATTATCACAAGTGACAATAGTATCTACCCCGTCTTCGAATGCTCTGCGAATCAATTCCCGATTCAACCCATAGCCGTCTTTGATCCTGTCGGGAATATCCGTATCTACCTGCGCACCCGCCTGCGTAAGCCCCTTCAGAAGAATATAGGTTGCACAGACCCCGTCGATATCATAATCTCCGATGATCCGGATATTGGCTTTCTTCTGAATTTTCTCCGTCAGCAGCGCGACCGCCTCAGGAATCCCTTTCATCAAGGACGCCGGATGCAGATCCTTTCGTCCGCCATGCAGGTATGTATCTATCTCCTTTTTTCCTGTTATATCTTTATTGCGGATCAGGCGGGCCGTAAAAGGCGTAATATGAAATTCCTTACTGATTGCCTGAAAATCCGCGCCTTTGCGGATCTCCATCCATTTTGCCATACATAGTTACCTCTTTCGTTTGAAAAGATGCCGTACACTCCTGCACGGCATCTTTTTTATTTCTGCTTTCCTATTTTGCTTCTTCTTTACTTACAATCTTCGTTTTCATCATATACCACAGCGCGCCCGTAATACAAACGGAAGAATAAGCACCGCATACGATACCAACCATCAGCGGAAGCGCAAACTCTTTAATGGACGCCACGCCCAGGATAAAAAGTACCGCTACCATCACAAAGGTGGTAAGGGAAGTGTAGATACTTCTGGTAAGCGTCTGGGTAATACTTGCGTTGACTACGTCTTCCAGCGTATCTTTCCGCTTCATATCCGTCATATTCTCACGGATACGGTCGAAAATGACGATGGTGGCGTTGATGGAATAACCTACGATGGTCAACATACACGCGATAAATGTATTGCCTACGGAAACTCTTGCCACCGCGTAAAAGGCCAGAACCACCAGCACGTCATGCAGAAGCGCGGCTACCGCGCTGGTAGCGAACCGCACGTCTTTAAAACGAATCCAGATATAAACCAGCATACAGATCGTAGCTATAATCACTGCCACAATAGCGTCATTTTTCACTTCATTACTGATGGCGCCGCTGATATTTTCTGCTGTAATCGTAGTTTTGTCAATGCCGAATGCATCCGCCAGTTTGGTATTGAGTTCTTCACGTTTTGCAAGTTCCAACTCTTTGGTCTTGATGATCACCTGGTTCGTACCCGCCACTTTCTGCGTCTGTATATCGTTATCCCCGGTCACTTCGGACACTACCGGAACTACTTCTGCATCAATCTGTTCAATGGACATATCTTCATTAAACTCTACCGTTGTGGAAGTGCCGCCCTGGAACTCCAGGCTGTAAGCCAGCATACCATTGCCCATACCCGCATTGGCCGCCATCACCACAAGTCCTGCCGCAATCACAGCGATGGACGCGATAAAACAGATCTTCTTCTTTCCGAGGAAATCAATAACTTTGCGCTCATTGGCAACGCCAAACAGTTTTACGTCCTGAAGCCCCAGCGCATAGAACGCGTTCAGCACAAGCCTCGTTACCACAAGGGCTGTGAACATGGATACCACAATACCAAGGGCAAGCGTCTGTGCGAAGCCTTTCACGCTTCCGGATCCTTTTAAGGACAAGACAAGAGCTGCAATCAAAGTCGTGATATTTCCGTCCACGATCGCTGACAGAGCTTTTTGAAAACCAATCTTCATAGAAGATTTTACGCTTTTGCCTTCCGCCAGTTCCTCGCGGATTCTGGCAAATATGATCACGTTGGCGTCCACGGCCATACCGATGGACAAGACGATACCCGCGATGCCGGGAAGTGTCAGCGTCATCTCAAACCCGTTTAGAAGCCCGATCACCAGGCCCACATAAGAAGTCAGTGCAATGCCCGCTGCCAGTCCCATCAGCCTGTACGCCGCAATCATAAATATAATAACAAGAATAAAGCCTATCACGCCCGCTTTTAAACTGGTAGCAATGGCTTCTTCTCCCAGTTTCGCGCCCACCACGTTGGAACGCAGCTCCTGCAGTTCCAGGGAAAGCGTACCGATTCTGATCGTGGAAGCAAGCTGCTCCGCCGACTCAAAGGTAAAGTTTCCTGAAATCTCGGCGCGCCCGTTGCCGATCGCCTGGTTGACGACGGGGGAGCTGATCTCTTCCTCATCATATATGATAGAAATCGGTTTCCCTATATTTTCTTCTGTCGCAGTAGCAAATTTTTTGGCGCCTTCGTCGGTCAGCACCAGATCCACTACATACTCTCTGTTGCCCATATCGTCCGATCGAGAGCCTGCGCTCGCATCCGCCACATCTGTACCTTCCAGGACAACCGTGCCGCTCTGGTCTCTGAACTCCAGAGAACCCGGCTTACCAAGCTCCTCCAGGATCGAATTGGCGTCGGTCACGCCGGGGATCTCAATGTTGATCCTGTCAGAGCCTTCCTGATAAACCTCTGCTTCCGTACTGTAACCTTCCACACGTTTCTGAAGCTTGTAGATTGTATCGGACATATCTTCCGAAGAAGGTGCCTCTTCCCCTACAGCCTGGTAGGTAATGCTGACGCCGCCCGCCAGGTCCAGACCAAGCTTAATGTTTTTTGCCGCTCCCGACGCGTTCTCTCCCCAGCCGACCGCCGCCGTAAACAGCAAAAGCCCGGTCAGTACGATGGTCAGAAGCAATGTAATGACTGCCCTACTTTTCTTCATAATTTTTCAACCTCATCTTTCTCTGCGGCCGCAGCTTTTATCATAATTGCGCATTCTACGCGCTTTCGCTCCAGTTCGCAGCTTATATCATATGCTTCGTTTATGGAACCATGGAATTTATAAGCGTTTGCCGCGCATCCGCCGCTGCAATAAAATTTTGCAAAACAATTTCTGCATTTTTCTTTGGAATACACATTGCAGTTTTTAAATTCTTCCCGTATATCTGTCCGTAAAATCCCGTCGTAAACATTGCCCATCAGGTACTTTTCTTCCCCGACAAACTGATGACAAGGATACAGATCTCCCCAGGGAGTGACCGCCAGATATTCCGTACCCGACCCGCAGCCGGACAACCTTTTTGCTACACACGGACCGCCGGACAAATCCAGCATAAAATGAAAAAAGTTAAAATCTTTCTCTGTGCCATAGCGCCTTGCCATCTCTGCCGCCAGTTTATCATACTCCGCAAGCACTTCCGGCAAATCTTCTTTTTGCAGTGCGTATTCCTCATCTTCCGCACCTACCACCGGTTCCACCGAGATCTGTTTAAATCCCAGATCCGCCAGGTGAAGCACATCCTTGGAGAAATCCTTATTATTTTTTGTAAAGGTTCCTCTTACATAATATTTTTCCTGCTTCCGGCTTTTGGCAAGCTTTTGGAACTTAGGAAGAATAAGATCATAACTGCCTGTCCCATTGCGGAAAGGACGCATAAGATCATGGATTTCTTTTCTTCCGTCGATGCTGAGTACCACATTGTCCATCTCCCGATTGACAAAGGCCTCTACCTCGTCGTTTAACAAAACGCCGTTGGTGGTCAGCGTAAAACGAAAATGCTTATTGTGAAGCTTTTCCTGTTCTCTTCCATAGGCGACCAGGTCTTTGACCACCTGCCAGTTCATCAGCGGCTCTCCGCCAAAAAAATCCACTTCCAGATTCCGGCGGCTTCCGGAATTGGCAATCAGAAAATCCAGCGCTCTTTTTCCCACTTCATAACTCATCAGCGCCCGGCGGCCATGATATTCTCCTTCTTCCGCAAAACAGTAGCGGCAGGCAAGATTGCAGTCATGGGCGATATGCAGACAAAGCGCCTTCACCACCGGCTGCTTCGCGTCCGTAATCTCCTGTATATAGTTCTTGTAAATATCTTCTGTATAAAGCTTTCCCGCGGCGATCAGTTCTTCTATATCCTCTGCCGCCTCATCTAAGGCTTCCCTGGAATACTTGTCCAACAAAAGCCCTATGGTTTCATCCCTTCCTTTTTCCTTATAATAAGGAATCATGTCATAAACAATCTCATCCACCACATGAACAGAACCACTGTTTACGTCCAAAAGGATATTATAACCATTGTTTTTATACTGGTGAACCATCAAAAGTTCCCCTTTCTGACTCTTCATGAAAATAAGCAGCGACGCTGCCGCTGCTCATCTATTCACATTATTTCCAGCACGCACATCCTATCTCTTGTTCTCGCAGCTCTGGTTGCCTACGGTACAGGATGTCTTGCAAGCGGACTGACAGGATGTCTGGCACTCGCCGCATCCGCCCTTTTTCATGGTATTCTGCAAGGTCTGCGTATTTAAAGTCTTGATATGTTTCATCACTTTTCCTCCTGATTTTACTTGATTTTGCATGAATTGCACCTAGTATAGCACAGGAAATGGAAAATGAAAAGAGTTACCGATAGAAAATTTTTTCATTTTCCGGCGTTAAGACAGCATTCCCCCCAGCATTCCGCCTCCCATACACAGAAGAAACGACGTGATCAGGCCGGAAGACGAACTTTGCAATTCCCTATTTACTGCCATAGATACCAGCGCCATGATCAGAAAATAAAGAAATCCCAGCACCACGCCCCACAAAAAGCGCCTGCTTTTCATCATTTTTCCCGCCAGAAACCCTCCGGCAAAACAAGACAATATATAGGTTACAATAATTCCGATCTGTACTTTAGGCTCATCCAGCCGGAATTTATATAAAAGTCCGGCCAGAAAGAGCAGTAAAAATCCGGTCATAAGATAAGAGACAAGAAGCGCCTTCATCATGCGGACTGTGCAGGCCGTACACGCGTTTACTCTGAATTGTTTCATACTCACACCTCTTTTTGTATTCTACATTTACATTTTATGCGTTCACGCGGCAATTATGTCCAGGTATTGCATTTTCTTTCAAAATATCGTATATTAATTGCTGAATATACTTAACACATTTTTTATTTAGAAAAAGGAGCTGAACTGCAATTGGATTCGAGTGACGCCATACAGGCGCTGATTCTGGTCGGACTGATCGGACTGTCTGCATTTTTTTCATCCGCAGAAACTGCACTTACAACTGTCAACAAAATCCGCGTACGGAATCTTTTGGAAGAAGGAGATTCGCGAGCCGTCATCCTGTCAAAGATCATCGAGGATTCCGGCAAAATGTTAAGCGCCATTTTAATCGGAAATAATATCGTAAATATTTCCGCATCTTCTCTGGCGACGATTCTGGCTACCAGATTTTTCGAGCGCATCGGACTTCCCGGCATCGGACCTGGAATCGCTACCGGCGCGCTTACACTGATCGTACTGGTTTTTGGAGAAGTGACGCCTAAAACCTGCGCGACCATACATCCGGAACGGCTGGCTTTAGCCTATGCTCGGATTATCTATGCCTGGACCATTATCGCCACTCCTCTTATCTTTATCATCAATCATCTGGCTATGGGCATTATGTTTTTGATGCGCGTGGATCCCAACGACCGGTCCGAGACTTATACGGAGGAAGAGATCCGCACCATCGTAGAAGCAAGCCATGAGGACGGCGTGATCGAGCCGGAGGAAAGAAAGCTCATCAACAATGTATTTGATTTCGGCGACGCCACCGCCCGGGATATCATGGTTCCAAAAGTAGATATGAGTTTTCTGAATGTAAACGCAACCTACAGCGATATGCTGGAGCTTTATAAAGAAAACAAATATACCCGTTATCCGGTATATGAAGAGACAACAGACAATGTCATCGGCATGATCAACGTGAAGGATCTTTTGATCTACGAGGATAAAGAGCATTTCAACGCGCGCAATATATTGCGAAGCGTCCTCTATGCCCATGAACATAAAAAGACCTTTGACCTTTTGCTGGAGATGAAAGACAGTTCCACGAATCTGGCCATCGTGCTGGACGAATACGGAGTCACAGCCGGTATGGTCACAGTGGAAGACCTTCTGGAGGAAATCGTAGGGGACATCCGGGACGAATATGACGAGGACGAAGAAAAACTTGTATCCCAG
>CAJUMT010000108.1:6226-11352 GCA_910587495.1 uncultured Lachnospiraceae bacterium
CGAAACAGAATATATTGTCGCCGGAGCCATGAGTTTAGATGACCTGAACGATTATTTGGAACTGGAAGAAAAAGATCTGCTGCTTACATCCGAAGACTATGATTCTGTGGGCGGCATCATTATAGAGCTTCTGGACCACCTGCCCGACGTGGGAGAAGAGGTCACCACGGAGAACGGAATCCGTCTGACGGTTGACTCGGTAGAAAAGAACCGCATCAGTCAGGTGCATATCTATCTGCCCGAACCGGAGGTCCCGGACACTAATACTATGACAGGAGATGAACAAACATAATGGGAAATATATTCAGATTTCACACGGATGTGGACACGGATCAGATCATCGCGTCCCAGTACCTGCTCTTCCCCACCATCGATGAGATGAAGAGCCACGCATTTGAGTCCCTCGACCCGGATTTTGCAAAAAAAATAAAACCCGGAGATTTTGTGGTGGCTTCGGAAAATTTCGGCTGCGGCTCTTCCAGAGAACAGGCCCCGGCAGTCTTAAAAGCGCTGGGCGTACAGGCGGTCGTCGCCAAATCTTTCGCCCGCATCTTCTACCGCAACGCCATCAACATCGGTCTTCCGGTCATCGTCTGCAAAGACCTTTATGATCATGTAGCAGACGGGGATGAGATGGAACTGTCCCTGACCGACGGCATTGCATCCGCAGGCGGACATAAGTTTGTCTGTACCAAACTTCCGCCCTACATGCAGGGAATCTTAGACCAGGGCGGCCTGATCGCGTCACTGAACCGTGAGGAGGATTAAAATATGGGAATGACAATCGCAGAAAAGATTATCGCCCGGGCAGCGGGCGTGAAAGAGGTAAAGCCGGGAGATATACATACAGTGGAAGTAGACCGTCTGATGAGCAATGACGGCACCACGCACCTTACCATTGATATGTACAACAGTCAATTAAATCATCCCCATATTGCGGATGTAAACAAGCTGGTATGGATCGTAGACCACAACGTACCTTCCGACAGTCCCAAAACTGCCGCTTCCCAGAAAAAAATGCGGGATTTTGCAAAAGAACATGGTATCACTTTCTATGAAGGAGCCGGCGTTTGTCATCAAATCATGATGGAAAACCATGTCCGTCCGGGAGAACTGATTTTCGGCGCGGACAGCCACACCTGCGCTTACGGCGCCCTGGGCGCTTTTGGAACCGGCGTGGGTTGCACCGACTATCTGTACGCCATGGTCACCGGAAAATCCTGGGTATTGGTTCCCGAGACCCTTCGTTTTAACCTGACAGGAAAACTGCCTGACGGCGTATATGCCCGTGATTTAATTCTTACGATCATCGGACAGATCGGCGCCAACGGCGCCAACTATAAAGCCATGGAATTTGCCGGAGAAGGCTTAAAAACCGTGACCATGAGCGACCGGATCGCCATCTGTAATCTGTGTGTGGAAGCAGGCGCAAAGACTGCCCTTATGGAAGTAGACGACACTGCCATGGAGTATCTGCATGCTCATGGAAGAGAACCTGTAGCCTGCTATCAAAGCGACGCGGACGCAGTCTTCTCCGCCGTCTATGACATAGACCTTGGTTCTATCGTACCAATCGTCGCAAAACCGCACTTTGTAGACAACGTATGCCCTGCCAAAGAAGCCGCAGGCATTAAGATTGACGAAGCCTTCCTTGGTTCCTGCAACAACGGCAGGATTGAAGACCTGCGCGTAGGCGCTTCCCTGATCAAAGGAAAGAAAGTCCATCCGCTGGTACGCTTCCTCGTCGTACCGGCAAGCCAGGCTGTCTATCAGGAAGCATTAAAAGAAGGTATCATTGATACATTTATGGAAGCCGGGGCCATTGTCATGAATCCCAACTGTAGCGTTTGCTGGGGAAGCTGCCAAGGCGTGATCGGCGAAGGCGAGACACTTATAAGCACCGGCACCCGCAA
This sequence comes from uncultured Lachnospiraceae bacterium, assembly GCA_910587495.1. GTDB lineage: Bacteria > Bacillota > Clostridia > Lachnospirales > Lachnospiraceae > Hominiventricola. Next base: position 8,140 of record CAJUMT010000108.1, read on the forward strand.
CTTTAAAGGCAGAGCCGGACATAAAGATTCCTATGTCTATCTGGCAAGCGCGGCCACCGTGACCGCCTCCGCCGTCAAAGGCAGCATCACCACGGCGGATATGCTGTAAAAGTATTAAGAAATGAGGATATAGCAAATGAATGATACATTTACCGGCAAAGTATGGGTGCTGGATGACGATATTGATACGGATATCATCATCCCCACCGAATACCTTGCCTTAAAGACGGTACAGGACATGGCGCCTTACGCTTTCTCCCCCTTACGTCCCGAGCTGGCGGCGCAGATACAAAAAGGGGATATCATCGTAGCCGGAAAGAATTTCGGCTGCGGTTCCTCCAGGGAGCAGGCGCCGGAGATTATCAAAGCGCTGGGCATCCGTTGCGTCGTGGCAAAATCCTTTGCCCGTATCTTCTTTAGAAACGCCATCAACAACGGGCTGCTCCTGATTGAGAACGCCGATTTAAGAAACGCCGTATCAGAAGGAGATACAATCCAGGTAGAAGTAAATCATCAGATCATCCATCAGGGAAAATCCTACCCTATCGTTTCTCTGCCTCAAAATCTTGTGGATATCATAGATGCAGGCGGGCTGGTTAAAGCCATGCGCCGCTTAAACGGACTGGAGGATTAAGAACCTATGGGACAGACAATCATTGAAAAAATCATCAGCCGCAATGTGGGTAAAGAAATAAAGCCGGGAGACATCGTTACCGTGAATGTGGACCGGGTCATGATTCATGATATTTTTATCCCCTTCGTGGCGGAAAAATTCGAAGAAATGGGCTTTCAGAAGCTCTGGAACCCGGATAAAGTCGTCCTGATCTACGACCATCTGGTTCCGGCCAGTCAGGTGGACGATACAAGACATTTCCATGCAGGCAACGATTTCGCTAAAAAATACGGTATGAAAAATGTCCACAGAAGCGACGGTATCTGCCATCAGCTTATGACGGAGGCTCTCTATGTAAAGCCAGGAGATATTGTCTTTGGCACAGACAGCCATACGACCACTTACGGATGTGTGGGAGCCTTTTCTTCCGGCATTGGCTATACGGAAATGGCCAGTATCTTAGGAACCGGCACCATGTGGGTAAAAGTTCCTGAGACAATCAAAGTATGCATTACCGGAAAACTCCCTTCCCATGTCACATCTAAAGATATCATCCTGCGCCTGATCGGGGATTTAAGAGCGGACGGCGCTACTTACCAGGCGTTGGAGTTCTGTGGCGACACGGTGGATGAGATGAGCGTCTCAAGCCGCATGACGATGGCTAATATGGCCATTGAAGCAGGCGCAAAATGCGCGCTGTTTACGCCGGATGAAAAGACTGCCGAATACTGTGAAATTAATCTGTCGGACAGCGACCGCTCCTTAAAAGGCGACGCGGACGCGGACTATATCCGTACGATTCAGTATAACGCCGAAGCACTGGCGCCGGTTCTTGCCTGCCCGTCCCAGGTGGACAATATCCGCCCGGTCAGCGAACTTGCCGGCACGCCTATCGATCAGGTATTTATCGGCTCCTGTACCAACGGACGGTTAGAAGACCTTAAAAAAGCGGCTTCTGTTTTAAAAGGAAAAAAAGTTGCGCCTTTTGTCAAACTGATCGTAACGCCTGCCAGCCGGAAGATCTACCGCCAGGCAGCGGCGGACGGAACGCTTTCCATCCTGACAGAAGCAGGCGCCATCATCACGCACCCCGGCTGCGGCCTGTGCTGCGGACGCACCGGCGGCATCCTGACGGACGGCGAACGGGTCGTCGCCACCAACAACCGGAACTTCCTCGGGCGCATGGGGACTTCCAAAGTGGAGATCTTTTTAGCCTCCCCGGTTACCGCCGCTTATTGTGCGGTGGAGGGGAAGATCACAGAGCCAAAAAGCTGAATGGAAACTATGAGCCGAATATTCAATGTAAACGCCGACTGCAGACCGGAACTTCACTACATGGCAGATCTGTCAGATAAAATCAACAAAATCAAAGCCATGGTAGACGCCGGACAGTATTTTACGATTAACCGTGCAAGGCAGTACGGAAAAACTACAACTTTACAGGTTCTTGGAGAATATCTGGAATCCGATTACACTGTGATAAGTTTGGATTTCCAGATGATCAGTCATGCGGATTTTGAAGATGAGCACAGCTTTGCGGCGGCTTTTTCCGAAGAAATTCTGGACAGAGTGGAAAAAATACCAAAGCAGATCCAAGAAAGCCTGGAAGCCTTTACGAAAAGGGACAATAGGTCAATTACACTCTCTGTACTTTTCAAGTGTCTGGTCAAATGGTGTAAAATATCTGAAAAAAAATAGTACTTATCATCGATGAAGCGGACAGCGCAACCAACAATCAAGTCTTTTTGGATTTTTTGTCACAATTACGCGGTTACTATATCAGGCGGGGACGGACTGCTACTTTTCAGTCAGTTATATTGGCCGGGGTATATGATATTAAAAATATACGAAGAAAACTCCGTCCTGAAAATGAACACAGGATTAACAGCCCCTGGAATATTGCGGCGGGTTTTCTGGTAGATATGAGTTTTTCAGTAAAAGAAATTTCTAAAATGCTCACAGATTACGAAAGCGATTATCACACCGGAATGGATATCGATGAAATTGCCAGGCTGCTTTATGATTATACATCCGGTTATCCATTTCTCGTTTCCAGAGTCTGCAAACTTATGGATGAAAGAATTCCCGGAGACAGAGATTTTCCTGACAGACGCAGTACCTGGACAAAAAAAGGATTTTTATATGCGGTGCGAATTCTGTTAAGCGAAAAAAATACATTGTTTGAATCACTGTCCGGTAAACTGGTTGAATATCCGGAATTAAAAGAAATATTATACAGACTGTTGTTCCAAGGACAAAGTATCCCCTATGACCCGGATGATGAAGCCATTGATATGGCAATCTTGTTCGGTTTTGTAAAAAAAGAAAATGAAACAGTCGTAATCGCAAACAGAATTTTTGATACGCGCTTATACAATATGTTTCTGGCTCTGCCTAAAATGCAAAATCTATTGGCGTAAAAGAAATTTTTACACCACTTTACAAGTTTTTTTCATAAAAAAGTATCGCACAGGGCTTTCTGATGTATAATGAGTTTGCAAAAACATTACAAAGGAAAGTGACCCTGTACGATAAACTCATTATATGAGGGCGTAAATAATTTTGTGTCTATGGAATTTGAGTTCTCCTGATAAGGATTC
>CAJUMT010000109.1 GCA_910587495.1 uncultured Lachnospiraceae bacterium
CGATCCAGAACCGTGTATTTTCCATTCTGATCTCCACTTCTAGTACAGGATTAGGATACATGGTTTGATTTGGATAGTAAGCAGTGTCATCACAGTATATTCGGTTATCCTGCATACAGTAATCGAACCATTCATCCAGCTCTTCTGCACATGCCTCAAACTCTTCGCTGGATTTGCAGTATACGCTTAATCGCCAGTCTGTAGGATCCAGTACATGATCGATACTGTTGATTTCATCATTCAGGAGCGTTTCTTTGCTTCCATCTTTGGATACGAGGATCGCATTTCGGTCTCTTCCCTTCCAGAACCCTACCGCGTTGCTTTTCAACAGTTGCGCAAATAGATTATTTTTTGGACGGAAATTATTTTTGGCCGCAATATAGAACGGCTCTACATTTTCATGGACACTGTTCAAACGGTAGATATACAAAACATTGTCTGAATCCTCGCAGGGGGTACTATTCATCCTTTCTGAACTTTCTCCAAACATATGTTTGACAAGTTCGTCCATTTCTTCAGCCGTATGGTCGGCGTAAGCCTTTCTGTCTGCATACCGCAGATAAGAAAGGCCGCACCAGCCTGCCGTATAAAGAGTTAGAAACAGAACCAATATCATCCGAAGCTTTTTTGTCATTATCCTCTTTTCTCATCTTTCTGTTCTAAAAAAATCAGCAGTTCGTTAAGCTCATCCTGCTCGATCTCTTCATTATCATATAGAGCTGCCGCAAAATTTGCCAGCGAACCCTGAAACATTTTCTTCAAAAAACTCCTTCCTGTTTCTTTTAGATACGGTTCTTTCGCTATAGTGGCACTATAATAATTAATTTTTCCTCTTTTCTCCCGCTTAACAAAACCTTTCTTTTCAAGCCGTGAAAGAAAGGACAATACACTGTTGCAAAGAATTTTTCGGTCTTTGTCCATATGTTCTTCGATTTCCATCCGGGTAATCGGCCCGTCTGCATTCCATATGATCATCATAAGCTCAAGCTCAGTATCTGGTAGTCTTTTCATTAACTGATTCTCCCGTTTACTCTAATGTTAGGCATTTGCCTAAAACTAGAGTAAACAATTCCGCTTAAAAAGTCAATACCTGTTGTCATGAGAAGTACAACAAAAGGAATTGTTATTTTCAAAATCTTATGGTAGAATGAGGGAGTATTTTACAGACATAATGATAGCAAGACAGGAGATTTCAAATAGAATGGAAAAATATAAACAGGAATTTATCGAATTTATGATTGACTGCGAGGTCTTGAAATTCGGCGATTTCGTTACAAAAAGCGGGAGAAAGACGCCGTTTTTCGTAAATACCGGGTTTTACCGCACAGGCGCGCAGCTTCGCAGGCTGGGCGGATATTATGCAAGGGCGATTCATGACAAAACGGGACTGGATTTTGACGTGCTGTTTGGTCCCGCGTATAAGGGGATTCCCCTAACGGTGGCGGCTACCATTGCCATCAGCGAACAATATGGGAAAGATATCCGCTACTGTTCCAACCGCAAGGAAGTTAAAGACCATGGGGATAAGGGTATCCTGCTTGGAAGCCCCATAAAAGACGGCGACCGGGTGGTCATTATCGAGGATGTGACGACTGCGGGAACTTCCATCCAGGAGACGATGCCGATCATCAAAGCACAGGGGGATGTGTCGGTGTCCTGTCTGGTAGTATCTGTGGACCGTATGGAAAGAGGACAGGGTACAAAGAGCGCCCTGGAAGAAATCCGTGAGACTTACGGTATCGATACAACTGCGATCGTAACCATGGAAGAAGTGGTAGAACATCTGTATAACCGCCCGTACAAAGGAAGGATTATCATTGATGATGCATTAAAGGGTGCGATTGACGCATACTATGAACAGTATGGCGTGAGGCAGTAAGCAGGGAGGGCATTCGAGTATGAATACTGAAAAAACGTATAAAACAATGGTACATGTAGGCGCAGGGGATCTGGTTCTGGGAATCATTGTCCTTGTGACCGGTATCGCGGCGGGGACAATGATGATTGTCAACGGAGCCCGCCTGTTAAAGCAAAAGTCTGACCTGATGTTTTAATAAAGGGAGGGGTGTGTCATGCCTCTCTTTCTTTTGTTCTGAATTTAAGTAAGGAGCCTATATGTGAAAAAAGAGAAAGAAGAGATGACCCGGCTTGTAAGCCGCATATTCTTTGGGGCTTACCTTATAGTGCTGATCTACCTGATGTTTTTTGCAGAGGAATGGGGCCGTTCTATGCTGGAAGGCGACTATCGTTATAATCTGGCGCCTTTTCGTGAGATTCGCCGCTATCTGGTGTATCACAGGCAGATTGGATTAAAAAGGGTGCTCTGGAACCTGGCAGGAAATGTGGTGGTTTTTATGCCTTTTGGCGCTTTGGTTCCTGCTCTGGGGGAAAAAAAGATAGGGTTTTTAAAGGCTACATTGTTAAGTTTTGAATTGACGCTTTTCATTGAGGTGTCTCAACTGATTCTCAGGGTTGGGAGCTGCGATGTGGATGATATGATATTGAATACGATGGGGGGATGTATCGGGTATGGACTGTATCGGATATGGACCCGTTTAAAGGAGAAAGACCTTGGCAAAGAGGAAGTATAAATTTACGCGGAAGGTTCAGTCCGGTCGGGGAATCGCGTCTACGGTTATCGGCATGCTGACATTGCTCATGACTTCGGGCATGATCGCCGCTGCTTATATACAAAGCGGTCAGGCGGGGAAGATCATTGCGGTGGTGGGATTTGCAGCGATGCTTTTGTCTGTTCTGGGACTTTATTACAGTGTCTGCGGCATCCGTCAGGAGGACAGCTATCGGCTGTTTCCGTGGACGGGTTTTGTGCTGAACTGGCTTACTTTGGCGGCTTATATCATGATCTATATGTTAGGATGGTAAGAGGATGGAAGAGATTGAGATACAGCGCTGGCAGCTTGCCAGCCAGCGGATTTTGGAAATATATAAAGACCCGGAGACAGAAGGGGACACAAAGGACTATTTCAGTCGGACAGCCGGATTTATCCGCCTGATGCTGGAAACTTGGGATAAAGTAAAGACAGGATGGCATGTACATGCGTCACTGGAAGAATTAAAAGTGTGGAATGAAGCGCTGTATGAGGACATCCTGGGCGCCGCTTATGAACACAGTTATGCCAATCCAGCCTATGCTTCGGCCAGGCTTGGCGCATATGGACCGCTCTTGTCATTTCTCTATACGGAGATTCGGGGGATGATTGTCTATGCCTATGAGCAGCGGACAGAAGAGATGTTGATCTATATGGAGTTGTTTTTGCAGATCTATGGAGCGTTTGCAGGAGAGACGCCTCCTACGCCGGAGCAGCTTCGGAGCGATATATACTGGTTTGTCAGCGATTACAGTGATGTGACGGTTACCAGGCGTGTGCAGGAGCAGCTTGATCCCTCACTGTCTTTTGCCAGAGACATCATTATGGAAGCGGATCTGTCCGACCCTTGCTATCTGTATCGGTTTGGGGAATATATTTCTGATACAGAACTGAAAGTCAGTCGTTATCTTGACGGACTTCCGGAAGAAAAGATCAAAAAAATCGCTTTTGTGTTCACAGAAGGGTATCGGATCGGGTTTGAGGTCAATCACAAGCCTCTGCATAAGAAAAAGACGGTCAATATCCGGTATTGTCTGGGATTTGAGAGGATTATCCGCCAGGCGGTGGAGAATTTTAAAGCCATGGGGCTTGAGAGTGTCATTTATCGGGCAGCCGTAAGCCGCGTCAATATGCGGGAGGTCAATAAGATCGGTTATTATGGCACTTCTCCCAACCGGCAGTATGAATATGACCACAAGGGAGACGCGGCTTTGTTCATGGACAAGGCGTTCGTGGAGAGAAAGTTAGGCGTCCTAAGGACCGCTTATGAATCTCATAAAGAGCTGGCGTCTGTACATGGCGGCCCGGCGGTGATGGAAGTGTTTGGGGAATGCCCTTTTGAGCCGTTAGCAAAGCCGGAGGCATTAAAATTAAATAAGAGGCAGCAGGAAGACCAGGTGTTGTATAACAACCGTGCCGGACAGATCACCAACGAATATATCAAAGGGGAGGAAAGGAGCTTTACGATCATAGCCTTTCCAATACCGGATATCGGGGAGCATTTTGAAGAGATCTTTGCCAAAACTGTGGAAATTAATACGCTGGATTATAAGCTGTATCAGGATATCCAGCAAAAGCTGATCGACGCGCTGGACAGGGGCGTGGAAGTCCATATACTGGGAAGCGGAAGGAACCATACTGATCTTCGGGTGGCGCTTGCGCCCGTGCAGGACCCGGAGCATGAAACTCTTTTTGAAAACTGTGTGGCGGATGTCAATATCCCTGTGGGAGAAGTGTTTACTTCGCCAAGGCTTACAGGGACAAACGGCGTATTGCATGTGACAGGCGTATTTTTGGAAGGATTGTTTTATAAGGATCTGTCGATACGGTTTCAGGATGGAATGACTGTCGATTATGGATGCAGTAATTACGAAAAGGAGGAGGATAACCGCCGTTATATCAGAGAGAATGTGCTTTTTCACCACAAAGCCCTTCCTATGGGGGAATTTGCCATAGGAACCAACACCACAGCCTATGTGACGGCACAGAAATACCAAATAGGAGCCAGGCTTCCGATTCTGATCGCGGAGAAGATGGGACCCCATTTTGCGGTGGGGGATACCTGCTTTTCCTGGGAGGAGGACGTAAGAACCTGCAACCCTGACGGTAAACAAATGATCGCAAAGGAGAATGAGTGCTCTGCCCTTCGCAGAGAAGACGTCTCCCGGGCGTATTTTAATTGTCATACGGATATTACAATTCCTTATGACGAGTTAAAAGAAATTGCGGTCATTCACAAAGACGGAACACGGACACCCATCATCAAAGACGGAAGATTCGTCCTTCCGGGAACGGAAGAACTAAACCGGCCCCTTGATGAACAGAAAAACAGCGAAAGCCCGTATGCGCCAGATTGATTTCAGGACGCATGCTTTAAGCGGTCGGAAATCAATCTATGACCCGGCGCAGGAGGGATTTCGCGGAACTATAAATAGGAGAAAGATTATGGCAAAAGTAGGTATTGTTATGGGCAGTGATTCGGATATGCCCGTTATGAGTAAGGCGGCAGAGGTACTGGAAAAACTCGGAGTGGATTTTGAGATGACCATCATATCTGCGCATCGGGAGCCGGACATATTTTTTGAATATGCAAAAAGCGCGGAAGAAAAAGGCTTTAAAGTCATTATCGCAGGGGCGGGAAAGGCGGCTCACCTTCCCGGAATGTGCGCGGCGATCTTCCCCATGCCGGTGATCGGCATCCCCATGAAAACTTCGGATCTGGGCGGTGTGGACTCTCTTTATTCCATCGTGCAGATGCCCACAGGCATACCGGTGGCGACAGTAGCCATTAACGGAGGAGCCAACGCAGGCATCCTGGCTGCAAAGATCCTGGCGGTTTCTGACAGCGGGCTTTTATCCCGCCTGAAAACATATTCCGAAGAGATGAAACAGGAAGTAGAAAACAAAGCAAAAAAACTGGACGAGCTGGGATACAAGGCGTACCAGGCACAGATGAAGCATTAAAAACAGCAAAAGCCCGTATGCGCCAGATTGATTTCAGGATGCACGTTTTAAGCAGCCTGAAATTAATCTACACCCGGCGCAGGAGGGCTTGAGCGGAACTTAAATAGGAGGATTTGTTATGGATTATAAAAATGCAGGCGTAGACATTGAAGCCGGTTATAAATCGGTAGAACTGATGAAAAAATATGTAAAGGAAACCATGCGCCCGGAAGTACTGGGAGGCCTTGGAGGATTCTCAGGCGCATTTTCTATTGGCGCGTGCAAAGGAATGGAAAAACCTACGCTGGTGTCCGGCACGGACGGCGTAGGAACAAAATTAAAACTGGCTTTTCTTCTTAACAAACATGATACGGTAGGCATTGACTGTGTGGCTATGTGCGTCAACGATATTGCCTGTGCCGGCGGAGAGCCGTTATTCTTCCTGGATTATATTGCATGCGGCAAAAATTATCCCGAGAAAATCGCTACTATTGTAAGCGGTGTGGCGGAAGGCTGCAAACAGGCAGGGGCGGCGCTGATCGGCGGGGAGACCGCGGAGATGCCCGGCTTTTATCCCCAGGATGAATACGACTTGGCGGGATTTGCCGTAGGAATTGTGGATGAAAAAGAAATGATTACCGGAGCGGACATCAAAGCAGGAGATACGCTCATTGGTATCGCTTCCTCCGGAATACATAGCAACGGATTTTCACTGGTGCGTAAGGTATTCCGTATGAGTGAAGAATATTTGAACATTTATTATGACTGCCTGGGATGTACATTGGGAGAAGCCTTGATCGTCCCGACCAAGATTTATGTAAAAGCTTTAAGAAGTGTCCGGGAGGCGGGCGTGAAAATCAAAGGGTGCAGCCATATCACAGGAGGCGGGTTCTATGAAAATATTCCCAGGATGCTGCCTGAGGGCGTGCGTGCGGTGGTAAAAAAGGACAGCTATCCTCTGCTGCCCATCTTCCGCATGCTTCAGGAAGAAGGGAAGATCGCGGAAGATATGATGTATAATACCTATAATATGGGACTTGGCATGATCCTTGCCGTAGATCCGTCGGATACAGATAAGACAATGGAAGCCGTGCGTCAGGCCGGAGAAGTTCCCTATGTGGTCGGCAGCGTGGAAAACGGCGAAAAAGGTGTGGTTTTATGTTAAAATTAGCAGTTCTGGTTTCCGGCGGCGGTACGAACCTGCAGGCGATCATAGACTCTATTGCGGACGGACGGATTACCGGCGCGAAGATTCAGGCTGTGATCAGTAATAACAAAAACGCTTATGCCCTTACGCGGGCTGAAAAAGCAGGCATTCCAGCAAGGTGCATAAGCCCCAGGGACTATAAGGACAGAACGGCATTTGAGGACGCCCTTTTGGAGGCGCTTATAGAATCCGAAGCCGATCTTGTGGTGCTGGCAGGATGCCTGGTGGTAATACCGGAGAAAATTGTGGACAAGTTCGAAAACCGGATCATCAATATCCATCCCTCTTTGATTCCCTCCTTTTGCGGAAAGGATTATTATGGATTGAAAGTCCATGAAAGCGTATTGGAAAGAGGCGTGAAGGTGACCGGAGCTACCGTGCATTTTGTAGATAAAGGCACCGATACAGGGCCGATTATCCTGCAAAAGGCAGTGAGCGTACAGCCGAAAGATACGCCGCAGATACTTCAAAGGCGCGTCATGGAAGAGGCAGAGTGGGTGATCATGCCCAAAGCCATTGATATGATCGCCAATGGAAAGATAAAAGTGGAAGACGGAAAAACAGTTGAAATACAATAGATGGAGGCCGAAATGAAAATATTGATCGTAGGGAGCGGCGGCAGAGAACACGCCATCGCATGGAAAGTGGCGCAGAGTCCGAAAGCGGAGAAGATCTACTGCGCGCCGGGCAATGCCGGAATCGCGGAGTACGCAGAGTGTGTGAACATAGGAGCCATGGAATTTGACAGGCTTGTTGCATTTGCAAAAGAAAAACAGATTGACCTGACAATCATCGGCATGGACGATCCTTTGGTGGGCGGCATTGTGGATGCATTTGAGGCGGAAGGCCTTCGGGTGTTTGGCCCGGCGAAAAACGCGGCGATTTTAGAAGGTTCCAAGGCGTTTTCTAAAGACCTGATGAAAAAATACGGGATCCCTACAGCGGCTTATGAGACTTTTGACGATCCTGAAAAGGCGATAGAGTATCTGAAAGACGCGCCTATGCCTATTGTTTTAAAAGCGGACGGATTGGCTCTTGGAAAAGGCGTCCTGATCTGCAATACCCGCGAGGAGGCCCTAGAAGGCGTCAAATCAATTATGATGGATAAAAAGTTTGGAGATGCCGGAAGTCGTATGGTCATTGAAGAATTTATGACTGGTCGGGAAGTGTCTGTATTAAGTTTTGTGGATGGTAAGACTATTCGGATTATGACATCTGCCCAGGATCATAAGCGCGCGTTAGACGGGGACCAGGGACTTAACACTGGAGGTATGGGAACTTTTTCTCCCAGTCCGTTTTATACAAAAGAAGTGGATGCATTTTGCAAAGCGCATATCTATCAGAAGACCGTAGACGCCATGGCGGCGGAGGGAAGACCGTTCAAAGGAATTATTTTCTTTGGCCTGATGCTCACGGAAAAAGGTCCCAGGGTACTGGAATACAATGCCCGCTTCGGAGATCCGGAAGCCCAGGTAGTTCTGCCCCGGATGAAAAATGATATTGTGGAAGTATTTGAAGCCTGTGTGGACGGCACGCTGGACAGAATCGAGTTGGAGTTTGAAAATAACGCCGCGGTCTGCGTGGTTTTAGCTTCTGAAGGCTATCCGGTTCAGTATGAAAAAGGATATGAAATACGGGGTCTTTCGCATTTTAAAAATAAAGATGGTTATTATGTATTCCATGCCGGAAGTAAGTTTGATAACGGCAGAATTGTGACAAGCGGAGGACGGGTTCTGGGCGTGACGGCTTTGGGAAAGGATTTAAAAGACGCCCGCGCCAACGCTTATAAAGCGACTTCCTGGGTGGAATTTGATAATAAATACTGCCGAAAGGATATTGGAAAGGCCATTGACGAAGCCTGAAGAAAAAGCGTCGGCAGCCGTTAAATGTGAAATTTTTGCGAAATACGTTGACTTTCCTTCCCGGAAGCCTTATTGTAGAGGTTCAAAGAAGAAATAACCTGGAAAGAGAGAACTTTTTATGAAAAATAGAGTGCATATACCAAAGAAGACGACGATGTTGTTTTTAGTTCTTCTTCTGCTTTTTGGCATGGAAGTTTGCGCGGCGCCTTCCGTAGAGGGAGATACAGAGCTGACTGCGGTATCGGGACAGGTTGTCTCCGCAGAATATACTATAAAAAGCGATGAGGATATGGAGGGCGCGGAGCTGAGGTTGTCTTATGACAAAGATGTTCTGACCTATATGTCTGGGAGCGGCGGCAATAACTTTTCCGGAAGCGGCGGAAACGGGGCAGTGCAGCTTTCCAGTAAGCCAGGCAGTACGTCTACAACCTTTGCTGTAAAATTTAAATGCAAATCCGATCAGACTACGGCTGTGGAAATCACTTCTTGTATCATTACAGTAAAAGGGGAAAAAGTGGATGTATTAAAAGGCGAAGACGGTCCGGGTCAGGAGACGGAAGGCGATTTGGATGATGAGGAAGACGACGATGCAGAGAGGGCAAGCTGGGTTATCGATGAGCGGACCTTTTATCTGCATAATCCTGGATCTTTGGACGACTTTGAATCTGAGCATATGGAGATTCAGGGGATCGACAGTCGCGTATTGAAGCATACATCCTTTGACCTGTATGTAATCCGGCTTTTCAGTGATAACGGAAGTTATCGGGATCATTTTGTATATAATCCGGATACAGGAAATGTCATTCCTTTTGTTCAGATGGAGAGTGGTAACGATGATGTGATCTTTATCGAACCGGACTCGAATACTTATGTTCCGACCAGATATGTGGGTGTAGATCTGGGATGGGGGGCTAAATACACCATTCCTGCTTATAAGCATGTGATTATCGACGGAATTGATGAAATATTTGATGATACGAATCGGTATCTGATCTACGGAATCAATCAGGACGGTGAAAAGGCCTGGTACAGTTTTGATTATGACAAGAATTCCCTTCAGCTTTTTGATGACGTAGCCTACCAAGGTGAGCAGAACTATATTGAAGAACTGGAGACGAATGTGACGGGGCAGAAAGCGGAAGCAGAGCATCTTCGGGAGCTTTACAATACAAATATGGGAAGACGTCTTACGATCATCATGGTCATGACGATTCTGATCATAGTGTTGATAAATGCGGTAGTTTTGATGTATTTGCGTATGCGCAAGATGCGGTTTGTTCCGGAAGAAGAGGAAGACAACGAGGAAGAAGAAACAGTGCAGACACCGGGTGCGTTTGTGACCGGAAGCCTGGAAGAAGATGAGACGGATTTCAATGAACCCGATTTTGAAAATACAGAAGAAGCTGAGATTGAGCTGGAGATCATAGATTTGGATGATATGGAAGATGACGAGTAGATGGATGGGGGCTTGCACTGGGTGCGGCCCCTGTCGTGTATCCAATCGTCTATTTTTGCATTGACCCAGATGGATAAAATTGTTATACTGTATGTATAACATATGGAATTTATATGGTCAGAGGCAGCACATGTGCCTTTGCCCGGCTGTAAAGGACAGGGGATAACAATGTATCTGGAAATTGATTTTAACAGTGATGAAGCATTTTATGTACAGCTTTGCAATCAGATTATCATCGGGATCGCCACATCCCGGCTTCGGGAGGGAGACACCCTTCCCAGCGTACGGCAGTTGGCGGACGAAGTGGGCATCAATATGCACACAGTCAACAAAGCCTACAGTCTCTTAAAGCAGGAAGGATATATTCGCGTGGATCGGAGATGCGGCGCTGTAGTTGCTGTAGATGTGGATAAATTAAAAGCCATGGAAGAGATGAAAAAAGAGCTTTTAGTTACACTGGCCAAAGGCAGTTGTAAAGATATTACTCGGGAAGAAGTCCACAGGCTGATTGATGATATCTATGCAGAGTACGGTGAGTAGAGAATAAAACTATAATAAAAGGAGTTATTTAATATGAACTATACAGACAAGGCGAAGCGAGCCCTTGACCTGGCACAAAAGATGTCTGTTAAGCTGGCCCATCCATATACAGGTACGGAGCATATTCTGCTTGGTCTTCTGACGGAGTCTACCGGTGCGGCGGGACAGGTATTGTCTGGTGCAGGCGTGACAGAACAGGGACTTATAGATATGATACGCCAATTGATTGCGCCGGAGGGAAACACCGCTCTGCAGGAAAGACATGATTTCACACCCCGGGCGAAAAAAATATTAGAAGACGCAGCCTCGGAGGCAAAGCGCTTCCATGAAGAACGTATCGGTACGGAACACATCCTGATCGCCATTTTAAAGGACGGAGAATGTGTGGGTTCAAGGCTTTTGAATACAATGAATATCCGCCTGAGGGATCTCTATGTGGAGCTGATCACGGCGATGGGAGAAAAGGCGTCCGAATACAGGGAAGATGTGAGGGGAAGAGGCACCCAGACGTTAGACCAGTACAGTCGGGACCTGACGAAACTGGCGGAAGAAGGAAAATTAGATCCGGTCATCGGTCGTGAAGAAGAGATCCGCCGGATTATCCAGATTCTGAGCCGTAGGACGAAAAATAATCCTTGTAGATCGGAAGAGCACACGTCTGAACTCCAGTCACACAGCAAGATCTCG
>CAJUMT010000110.1 GCA_910587495.1 uncultured Lachnospiraceae bacterium
CGCCTGGTATTTTTGGTCATCAATTTTATTCGGAATTTTAAGGTCAACGGATACGATGAACGGAGTTTTTCAGAACTGGGAAGAAAGACTTCCAATGTCCGGACGAAGCTTTTTCTTGATATCTGCCAGGGGTGTTATCTGGAATATAAAAAGTATCTGGTGGAGAACCATGCAGTGGATTTTGAGGACATGATCAACGAATCCGCCCGGGTTCTGAACGAAGTAAAAGAGATGAAGGAGAAGCTTAATTTCCGGTACTTGATCGTGGACGAGTATCAGGATATTTCCCGCCAGAGGTTTGATTTGGTTCGGGCCTTTTCCGAGGTGACGGATGCGAAGATTGTGGCGGTAGGCGATGACTGGCAGTCCATCTATGCCTTCAGCGGTGCGGATATCACGCTGTTTACCAAATTTGAAGAAAAGATGGGATACGCAAAGCTAATGAAGATCGTACGCACCTATCGAAATTCCCAGGAAGTGATCGACATCGCGGGCAGTTTTATCCAGAAAAATATGTCGCAGATTCAGAAATCCTTGATCTCTCCAAAACATATCGAGGAGCCGGTCATCATCTATACCTATGACGGTGCGGCAAAGTATTCCAATAAGGACCGGCGCAGCGGCGCCAATTACGCCATGGCTCATGCGGTTTTGACGGCGCTGGAACAGATCATGGAATATGACCGGCTGGCAGGAAAAGATACCTCAAAATCGAAGGTTTTGCTGCTGGGAAGGTTCAATTTTGACGGAGACCGCCTGGCCAGAACCGGCATATTTGAATATGCGCGCCGGGGCGCCAGGTTAAGATGTGTAAAGTATCCGAAGCTTGATATCACCTTTATGACCGCGCATGCGTCCAAGGGGCTGGGATACGACAATGTGATCGTCGTCAACGGTCGCAATGAGACTTATGGTTTTCCGTCGAAGATCGAGGATGATCCGGTCCTGTCTTTAGTGGTTCGGGAGGATTCTTCCATACAGTACGCGGAGGAACGAAGGCTTTTTTATGTGGCCATGACGCGGACGAAAAACAGGGTGTATTTTATCGCGCCGGAAAAGAATCCGTCGGAATTTCTTCTGGAGATCAAGCGGGAATATAAAAATGTCTGCCTGCGGGGAAACTGGTCGGAGAAGGAGCCGGAGACTCTAGGGAAAAAGCGCTGCCCCGTCTGCGGATTTCCTATGCAGTTAAAATATAAGGCGGCCTACGGCCTTAGGCTGTATATCTGCACCAATGAGCCAGAGGTGTGCAGCTTTATGACCAACGATATTTCCGGCGGGAAACTGTCTATCATGAAATGTACGGACTGCCAGGACGGCTACCTGATTGTGAAAACTTCCGGAAAGGGAAGTCACTTCCTGGGCTGCACAAATTATAAAAAGGACGGTACCGGCTGCCGTAAAACCATGTCCACGAGGGAGTATTATAAGAAAATGGGATATGACTGGACGGAGGATATGGATGTGAAAAATCCGGTTCCGACGCCGACGGAGCAAAACGAGAAGGCCGCCGAAAAAAGAAAAGACGCCGGGCAGGAACAAAGACCCGCGGCCTCGGAACATACCATAAGAGAAGAAGACAGGAGGAAGAACTGGGAACAGGAAATGCTGGATCAGTCAGGTCCCAATGCCTATTCTGAGGATCGTTTTTTGGAATACAGGGGTCACAGTGTATACCAGATTGCGGAGACGATCCTTCAGGCGCTGGTGCATATCAGCGACCGGCATTATTTTGGCGTATCGGTATTGGCAGGCGTACTCTGCGGATCCAGGGCAGAGCAGATCCGGAAACATCATCTGGATGCAGTTTCAGAATATAACGCTTTGAGTTTTTTAAGCAGAGAAGAAGTGACATCGGCCATCTGCTGGCTGATCGATAAAAAATATATCCTGCAGACGAAAGGAATGTATCCGGTTCTGCGTATCACGAATCTGGGGCTTACTTATCGGGAGCATCTGACGCCCCGGAATACGAAGAGCCTGGCAGAGCGGCTTAAGGAAGCAGGTATTGTAAAGTGAAAAAGAAAGGCGTATAAGAACATATGATTCTTCAGGTATCTACATCTGTACGGGCGAGAATATTGTCCCTGTACCAGCAGGGCAAAGATATACAGACGATTGCGGAGGCGGTACAGGTATTGCCTGAGGCGGTGGAGACAGTCGTGAAGGCGGCAGCGGAAAAATCCAGGATCGTATATGTGTTTGCGGATCGGGAAGAACCGGCGACAGTGATCGACGTCTGCAATTTTACCCGCAAGATAAAGATCACAAATCTGACAGATGATATGATAAGCCGGGCGTTTGGAGTAAAAGAAAACCCGGACTGGGAAGATTACGAAGCGTTTCTGGAAAGCCGGTGTATGCCCAGAACCCGTTATGGTATACGGGAAGAACTAAGGGCGATAGACATTGATTTTTATGATCCTTTCCTGATCGTACAGAAAACCCGTGGGAGAGTATATGAAGATCACCAGTACTTAAGCCTTATGGGAAAAGAATGGATCAGGAAATATGACCTGGTCACAGAAAATGCCAAAGATGATGTGCAAAGAGTAGAGAAGCTGCGAAAATATCTTCGGGAAAGCGAAGGAGAGTGGAAGCTGGATGAAGATTGCTACTAAATGGGTGCATCAGACAGAAAAGAGAGAAGGACTGGCTTCTTCAAAAGAAAATCAAAATAAATGGCGTGTGGACGGCGTCTGGTATAAAGCGGACGGCCTGGGATACGAAGCGCTGGCGGAGGTTCTGGTATCCCGCCTTTTGGAAAAATCAAGTATAAACGATTTTGTACAATATGAATATGAGCCATTAGAATGGAAGGAAACGACTTTCCACGGATGCCGCTCCCGGGACTTTATGACAGAAGAAGACGATAAAATAGTGTCAGTGGAACGTCTGTTTCAGACTTTTGAAGGAGAAAGCGCGGCGAAAGCAGTATTGAAATACTGTGAAACGGCGGACAGGATTAAGTATGTGGCAGAGCATGTGGAACAGTTTACAGGCATTTGTCATTTTGGGGAATATCTGCGGAAGCTATTGACGGTAGATGCGTTGTTTCTCAACGAAGACCGTCATTTTCATAATATCGCTGTAATACGGAAGAAAGATGGAAGTTATCGGGAATGTCCGCTTTTTAACCAGGGGGCGTCTCTTTTTTCGGATTTAAAAGGAGATTATCCACTGCAGCTGGATTTGCAAAAGTGTTGCGAAAAGATACAGGCAAAACCTTTTTCTACAGATTTTGACAGGCAGCTGGATGCCTGTGAGACATTGTATGGAGGTTTCCGTTTCCGAGCGTGGTTTACGATGAAAGATGTGGAGTCAGTGCTTATGGAATTTAAGGGAATTTATGAAGAAGCAGAACTGAAAAGGGTACAGGAAGTTATGCGGATGCAGATCAGGAAATATGCGTATCTGTTTTCATAGATGCTGCGCAGCCAGGCTGGCGGAAGGTCTAAGCTGCGGGAGGAGGATAAGGTTTATGTCCAGGAATGTGGGGATTGGTTACCAGAGCTTTGAGCGGATCATTACAGAAGACATTTTTTATGTAGATAAAACGATGTTTATCAAAGAATGGTGGGAAAATAAGGATATCGTTACGCTGATTACCCGCCCCAGACGCTTTGGAAAGACATTGAATTTAAGTATGCTGGAAAGCTTTTTTTCAGTCAAGTATGCGGACAGAGGAGCATTATTTCAGAATCTGTCCATATGGAATGATGAAAAATATCAGAAACTGCAAGGAACGTATCCGGTGATTTTTTTAAGTTTTGCAGAAGTGAAAGAAACTTCTTTTTTGAATACAAGAGAAAAGATTTGCCAGTTAATAAAAAATCTTTACAACACTTTTGACTTTTTATTGGACACAGAGTTTTTAAACGCAGATGAGAAAGAAACATATCGGAAGATTTCTGTCGATATGAAAGATTATCTGGCATCCGGCTCTTTGAAAGCTTTGTCTGACTATCTGGCGCGTTATTACGGAAAAAAAGTAATTATTCTGCTTGACGAATATGATACTCCCATGCAGGAAGCTTATGTGGGAGGGTATTGGGACGAGCTGGTTTCCTTTTTGAGAAACTTGTTTAATTCTACTTTCAAGACCAATCCATTTCTGGAAAAGGCATTGATGACCGGAATTACGAGAGTCAGTAAAGAATCGATCTTTTCGGATCTGAACAATATAGAAGTGGTGACTACAACTTCAGAAAAATACGAGGATTCTTTTGGCTTTACACAGGAAGAAGTATGGGACGCTTTGAAAGAATACGGATTGTATGAGAGCCAGGAACAGGTAAAAGACTGGTATGACGGCTTTACATTCGGCAGGAAGAGCGGCGTCTATAATCCGTGGTCAATCATTCATTATTTAGATAAACGAAAATTTGACACATACTGGGCGAATACCAGCAGTAATTATCTGGCAGGAAAGCTGATTCGCGAAGGGAGCGCGGATATGAAAGTTATTATGGAGGATCTTTTGTCGGGAAAGACGCTCCATGTACAGCTGGATGAGCAGATCGTATTCAGCCAGCTGGACAGCAGTGAGGACGCGGTCTGGAGTCTTTTGCTGGCAGGAGGATATCTGCGCCTGGAGCGTTATGGAATAAATAAAAGAGGATATCCTGAATATGAACTGAAACTTACAAACAGGGAAGTTTCCATTATGTTTGAAAAAATGATAGACGGTTGGTTTAAACAGTCGGCGTCGTCTTATAATGCGTTTATAAAAGCGTTGCTTTTAGGGGATACGGATGCCATGAACATCTATATAAACCGGGTTGCTTCTACCATATTTAGTTACTTTGATACCGGAAAAAGTCCGTCAAAGGAAACAGAACCCAAGCGCTTTTATCATGGGTTTGTACTAGGACTGATGGTAGATCTGCAGGGCAGATATAAGATCACATCCAACCGGGAGAGCGGCTTTGGAAGATATGATGTGGTGCTGGAACCGCAAAAAGATCAGGATGATGCAGTCATTATAGAATTTAAAGTCTGTAACGCAGGCAAAAAGCAGACCCTTAAAGACGCTGTGTCAGAAGCGCTCCGGCAGATTGACAGCATGGACTATGCGTCAGATCTGAAAGCAGCCGGAATCACACCAGAGCGAATACGCAGATACGGGTTTGCATTTGAAGGAAAGAAAGTTTTGATCGGATAGTGTAAAAAGAGGCGGTGAGGTGTAAAAATGCAAAAAGTCCTGGATGATGTTTTGATCTATGAAATATTGTCAGTGGTAGAGGAAATTCCGGTGGGAAAAGTTGCGTCTTATGGGCAGATCGCAAAATTGATAGGCAGAGATAAGAATGCGAGGCTGGTGGGAAAGGTGTTGAGTTTGGCTGAATACTATGGGGAATATCCGTGTCATCGTGTCGTCAACCATGCGGGACGTCTGGCGCCGCATTTTAGAGATCAGCACCGCCTTTTGGCCGAAGAAGGCGTTCGGTTTAAAGAGAATGGGTGTGTCAATATGAGGTTGTTCCAATGGGATTTATAAAATTATGAACAGGAGTACATAGTATGAATAAGCAGGAAATTTATGAGTATTTAAAAGAAAAGAACATCTGGCATGAAATCACAGAACATAAAGCGGTGTATAATATGGAAGAACTTTCGGAGATTCCGCTTCCTTACCCGGAGGCCGACGCCAAAAATCTGTTTGTGCGGGATGATAAAAAACGGAATTATTATCTTATTACTGTAAAAGGCGATAAGCGGGTTGACCTGAACGAATTTAGACTGAAATATCAGACAAGGCGTCTAAGTTTTGCTTCCGAAAATGACCTTATGGCGGTTATGGGGCTGATTCCTGGGGCAGTGACGCCGTTGGGGCTGTTAAATGACGAGGAACGTAAAGTATCGTTTTTTATTGACAAAGATTTTATGGACCATCCGGGGCTGGTCGGCGTACATCCCAACGAGAATACTGCGACCGTGTGGCTGAAAACGGAAGACCTGCTGGAAATAATCCGGCAGCATGGGAATACAGTGCAGCTTGTAGAAGTGTAGCTGCGCGCCGATATCTGTGTAATAGACTGATTATAGGAGAAAATATGATTTTATACAGACCTGTTGGTACAAAAGAATTAGAACTGATAAAGCAGAGCAATTATGGTGAATTTCCGCCAAGACTGCCGGAGCAGCCCATCTTTTATCCTGTTTTAAATGAGCGGTACGCGACGGAGATTGCATCAGGCTGGAACGTAAAATATAACGACGACCACAGAGGGTATGTAACGAGATTTGAGGTTGACGACAAATATTGCAGGCAGTTTGAGGTTCACCAGGTAGGGGATGAGTATCATAAAGAATTATGGGTTCCTGCAGAGCAACTAAAAGAATTTAACGCGCATATTCTTGGAGAAATACATGTGGTCAGTGAGTTTTCGTAAAAAGATATTGAAGGTGTTAACGAAAATACAGAAGAAAAAGGTTTAAAGCAACATGGCAGGATTAGGAACAATTTATTTTAAAAGCGATGGCGGTTATAGGAGCTATACAGGACGGAATCAGCGGCAGCCACGACACTTGTATACAAACGCGAAAAGGGATTTTGTAAAAAAATATACTTGCATTGCGAAAGAACAGTTATAAAAAACAGAGAGCAAAACATGAGTGTTTATGCCCTCTGTTTTCATTTGTAATGTATCACTTAAATCTGCGCGATTTCTTTTTTACCTGCAGCAGCATACCCATAAGTGATGTTAGCATAAGCATAAACCATGGAAGTATCTGTGTGTCATCCCCTGTCTGGGGCGAAGCCTGCTGCCTGGGGTCGTTTGTCTGCGGATTATCCGTTGCTGCTGTTGACCTGTTTTCCGGCGTAGATGGCCCGGATGTGTTTGTATTGTCCGGATTTCCTGACGATTTGGAAGGAGAATCGTTTTTCTTGTTCGGCGTCGTCTTTTTGGGCGTATGCCGGTTTGTAATCTGGTATCCGTTTACCACTGCTTTATATCCGGACGGAATATTTATTTCGTCTAAAGTGTAGACATACGGATTGTGATTCTCATCTTCGGCCTCAATATCCAGATATGTATGGCTCCAGTCATTATTTTCATTCAGGGTTATCGTATCCCATGCCATATGATTCCGAAGCACTTTAACGTCGATGGATTTTGGCCGCAGGCCGTCTTTGTCGTTGGCATCGTCCCAGATTTTCTCCACCGTAAAACTGGTTCGCTTGATATCCGGTTCCGTATTCGGCACATGGCGGTTTGTAATGACATATCCGTTTACTGCGGATGTATAGCCGTCGGGTATATGCAGCTCCTTTACAGAATATGTGTAAGATGTTCCGCTGCTGTCTTTGGCTTCCAGGCCGGTATATTCTTTCCGCCAGCTATTGGCTTCTGATAAAACGATTCGGTCAAATTCCCGATCATTTTGATATACGGCTGCTTCAATGGACTCTGGCCGCAGGCCGTCCTTGTCATTTTCATCATCCCAGATTTTTTCCACGAGGAACCGCACTTTTTCCGGTTCTTCCCGATGCTCTGCATAATGATTGGTAATTGTATAACCGTCCACCGTTGGCGTATAATATTTTGGGATGTCCGCTTCTGTTACTGAATATACATAAGGCGTACCGGATGCATCTTCTGCATCCACATCCAGATATGTATGGCTCCAGTTATTGTTGGCGCTCAACAATACTGAGTCAAACCAGATGCCGTTTCGGTATACAACGACTTCTATCATATCCGGACGGACGCCGTTGGCGTTATCATTGTCATCCCATAGTTTTTGAACTGTAAAGGATGTTTTTTTGAGTTCGCTTTCTACTTTTGGGATATGTCTGTTTGTGATTTCATATCCGTTTATCACAGGGATATATCCGTCCGCAACGGTTTCTTCTTTCACAGTATATGTGTATGTATGGCCTGCCCCATCTGTTTTCGGCATATGTTCAAACTTATGGGACCAGTTATTTTCGGAATTTAAAGTCACACGGTCCAGTTCTTGTGTATCCCGGTATAAAATTGCAACAACCGTCTCCGGGCGCAGGTGGTCTTTATCGTTTGCGTCGTCCCATATTTTCCGTGCCGTAAAATCCGTATATTCTATGGGGATATGTGTATTTGTTACAGTAAATCCGTTTACTCTTGTCGTATAACCGTCGGGAACCGAAGCTTCTTTTACCGAATATTTATATTCTTTTCCGTTTTCATCAAACCGGTCTACTTTAGGATAAACATGCTTCCATTCGTTCGATGCGTTTAATGTGACTGTATCCCATAAGATGTCATTTCTCAGAACCTGGATTTCAATCCCTTCCGGGCGAATACCGTCTCGGTCGTTTGCGTCGTTCCATATTTTTGAGACAGTAAAATCCCGGTACATGTAGGCGTTTGTAATGACCGTACCCGAAATACTTTTCAGATAATCAGGCACTGCAATTTCGTCCACATAGTAAACCCAGGGTTGATTTGCATCGTCCAATTTTGGCAGGTCTGTCCAGGTATATTTCCATCCGTCTGTTGCTGTGACAGACTGGGTATCAATGATTTCATCTACTTCGGTCAGTACATTTTCTACAAACTGTCTGCCCCGATGTTTCAATGTAAGATCCAGGTTCTGGGGCCTTGCGCCGTATTTGTCCTGAAAATCATCCCAGACCTTGCGGGCTGTGATTGTCTGTACGGGCATACCGATATTGATCGCGCCGTTTCCGCCGATGCCGCCTCCATTGCTGGCGCATGTGTTGCCGGATATGATAACGCCTGCGATTTCATTGGCAAGTTCTTTATCTCTATCGGACATTGTGGCGGTAAAACGCATGCCTTCCAGATATTTTTCGTCCTGTTTAATCTCCATTTCCTGCCAGGGGCCGGATGTAGTGTCGCGTCCCAGACCGGTATAATCAATATTTGTATGGCCGATGCCCTGTGTAGCAAGCGTTCCCTTGCCATCCAGATACAAATCCTGGGCTCTGGCGCTTTCGTTGCTTCCTGTGGATGTATTTCCATACAATGCCATGCCAGTGCCGCTGTGAGCCTGCACGATCGCTTCGCCGCAGCCGCCGATGCCGCCGCCTCCGCGGGCGGTGTTGTCTGTAATCACAACGCCGTTTATCTGAAGATTCGCGCCATACTCGCCCTGTACGCCGCTATTTTGGTCCACTTTGTGTTCCACAAAAATGCCGCCGCCGGCGAATTGATGCGTGGCTGTATCCAACGCTTGATTTCCCTGGATCAGCACTTTATTATCCGGCGTGCCCTGGATGAACCCTTCGTTAAATAAGAAAATACCGCCGCCGATATCGCCTGTATTATTCGTAATGTGCCCGCCTGTAATTCTTAAATTATGCCTGGAATAAATGCCGCCGCCCCGGTAAACGCAGGTATTCCCGTCAATCTGCACATTGCCTTCCATTTCCAGGTCATAGGCCCATACGCCGCCGCCCCAGGCTTGGTAACTGCTGTAATCCACAGCCTTGTTACCGGAGATTTTTACATCTTCGCGTACATACAGGTTTCCTGGGTTATCCATATAGGTAGTTGCCGCGCCTTGTGGACCGATGCTGCCGGCCATCACGCCGCCGCCCCAGCAGGCCTTATTATCGTGGATGTTTACAGAGCCTTTTAACGTAATATCCTGGCCGTGGACCGCGCCGCCCATTTGATGCGCGGTATTGCTGTCAAACTCACCGCCATCTATCTCCGCTTTTCCCAGCACATAGACTGCTCCGCCGAATCCGGCGGTATTTTCTGCAAATTTCGGGCTGCCCGTGATCTTAAGGTCTCCTTCTGTATAGACGGCGCCCCCATAAGCGAAGTGGCTGCCGTTACCCGACTGATTTTTTTCAAAAGTTCCGCCGTTTATTTGTATCCGGCTTTCTGCCTGGTCTTTATTTAAAGCTCTGATGACGGCTCCTTGGTTGGACTGATTATTATAAAAATGTCCGCCGGAAATATTTATTTCACCCGATATGGCCACAATTGCGCCGCCCGCTGTATTTGCGGTGCCGCAGTCATGCATACTGCCGTTTTTAAAATCCAAAGTCGAGTTTTCGATTAAAAAACCGCGGCAGTTTCCGCAGGACACTTCAATGCCGTCCACCGTAAACGTACTGTTTTCCTGCACGTTAACTGTTACATAATAATTATTTGGCCCGTTTTTTTGTGACAAAACGCCGCTTCCGCAAAAAGTGACTTGGCTTCCTTTAATAAAAAAGAGCTGGTCTGTGTTTTTTTCGGATCCTTCTATGGTGCAGCCGTTAAAATCAATCGTTATATCTTTATCAATTGTTACGCTTTCCTGTTTCAAAAAATCGTGGGAAAGAACCAGCCTTTCGCCTGCAGTTGTTTCATCAATCAGTTTCTGCAGTTCTAAATTCCCTATAATTACATGGTCGTTTTCGGTTTCTGAAATATTTATGATTGCATTTTCGGTCTTTTCGATCTGTTCTTCATGGTTATTGATAATCTGGCAGGCGCCGCTTAAATTCAGCGTTGAAGTGCCTTCGACATAAATGCCGCCGCCCTTCGGGGACGAGTTTTCGGATACAACCGCGTTTTCATAAATATGGCATGTTGCGTTGAGCACATGAATGCCGCCGCCTGCCGTGTCGGCGCTGTTATTCGTAATCAGGGCACTGCCGTGTATATCTGCCGACGCGCCGGTCTGTATGCGGATGCCGCCGCCAGAACCGCTTGTTTTATTTCCGGATATTTCTCCACCGGACATGTCAAGGTGGCCGCTTGCGCCATGCACGACGATGCCGGCGCCGTTGGCAGAAGATATATTCCCTGCTATGCGTCCGCCATATAGCTCAAATTTGCCGGCGCAGAACACGCCCCTGTTGCAATTTTCGCTGTGGATATCCGTTCCGCGGTTCACAAGCGTTCCGGATGCGGCTACATTGATGACGTTATCCCCGCCGGAAAACGATAAACTGCCTGTCCCTGCCAGTTCCAGGCTGCCGGATACAGTGATCATATTTTCGTCCTTAGAGGAAGCCGCCGTGCCGGACAGCTCATAGCCGTTTAAATCCAGAACCAGCGTCTCTGTTACAGAAAGGCTGCCGGATATGGCTTTGTTTTTCGACAGGGTTATTTTATTGTCGGCCACCTCAATGCCGTCCAGGCCGAGCTTGTCAATCCATGTCTGTATGTCGGCTGATGAAGCCTGTGCCTCTGCACCGGCTTTGGCCGTTTCAAGTTCCAATGATTTCGTGTCTGGCTTTGGGGCATCGTTATCCGTATCCGCTGCCGTATCCGGCACTGCATC
>CAJUMT010000111.1 GCA_910587495.1 uncultured Lachnospiraceae bacterium
TCGCCGCAACTTTTCCGTCCACCGTTGCTTTTGCTTCTCCGACTCCGATGGCACCTTTTTGCTTTACGATTTTAAGTTCCAGTGTCAGTACATCCCCCGGAACTACTTTTTTCTTAAATTTTGCTTTGTCGATGGCTCCAAAGTAAGCAGTCTTTCCTTTGTTCTCCGGCAGGCTTAAGATGGCTACCGCCCCGGTCTGCGCCAACGCCTCCAGAATCAGCACCCCAGGCATCACCGGTTCCTGGGGAAAATGGCCGTTAAAAAAAGGTTCGTTGTAGGATACGCATTTTTTCCCCACTGCACGCACGCCTGGTTCTAATTCTTCAATCCGGTCAATCAAAAGAAACGGCTGACGATGGGGAATGATCTTCATAATCTCATTAATATCCATTACCATAGAGAAGTTCCTCCCTTTTTCACTGATACTTTTTAATCAGGATACTCGCGTTATGTCCGCCGAACCCCAGAGAATTGGACAATGCGTAGGTAAGCTCCATATGAACGCCTTCTCCCTGCACATAGTCAAGATCCATTTCTTCATCCGGCGTTGTAAGGCCTCTGGTCACATGGACATAGCTTTCTTCCATCTCTTTTACGCAAGTGATAAATTCCACGGCTCCTGCCGCGCCTAAAAGATGCCCGATCATGGACTTGGTCGAATTAATCTTCATCTTTTTAGCATGTTCCCCAAAGGCAAGTTTGATGGCCCTTGTCTCAAAAAGATCATTGTGATGCGTTGCTGTCCCGTGAGCATTGATATACAAAATATCTTCCAGGGCCGCGCCGGACTCTTTTACAGCCCATTTCATAGCCGTAGCTGCTCCCATGCCGTCCTCTGCCGGGGATGTAATATGGTAAGCGTCGCTGGTAGCGCCGTATCCTGCCACCTCGGCTAATATTTTTGCGCCCCTTGCTCTCGCGTGTTCCAGTTCTTCCAGCACCACAACGCCCGCGCCTTCTCCCATGACGAAACCGTCCCTGTCCTTATCAAACGGAAGAGAACAGCGGTCTGGGTCAACGCTGCCGGACAGAGCCGTCAAGGCCGCGAATCCGGCTACGCCCACCGGGCAGATACAGCTCTCGGAACCTCCCGCCAGCATCACATCCGCATCACCTGCCTGGATGCTTCGATACGCCTCCCCTATGGAATGCGTGCCGGTGGCGCAGGCAGTCACCACATTAAGGCTCTTTCCCTTCAAACCATAAGCAATAGATACGTTTCCCGCCGCCATATTAGATATCATCAGCGGCACCATCAGAGGGTTGACCCGGTTCGGACCCTTCTGGTTTAACTTGGTATGTTCTCTCTCAATGACCTCCAGGCTTCCGATTCCCGAACCTATGGAGCATCCTACCCTGTACGCGTCTTCTTTTTCCATGTCAAGCCCTGCCTGCTCCATGGCTTCTTTCGCTGCCGCCACTGCATATTGAGAAAAAGGCTCCATCCTTTTGGCTGCTTTAAAATCCATAAACTCTTTTGCCACAAAACCTTTTACTTCGGCCGCCACATGGGCTTTATATTCGGACGTGTCAAATTTGGTGATTTTGCCAAAGCCATGGTTGCCCGCTTTTACATTTTCAAAATAATCTTTTACGTTTAATCCCATGGGAGTGATCGCTCCCATACCGGTTACTACTACTCTTCTCATCCGATCGCCATACCTCCGTCTACGCTGATGATCTGCCCTGTGATATAGGACGCCCGCTCCGATGCCAGAAACGCTGCCATATAAGCGATATCCTCCGGTTTTCCAAAGCGTTTCAGAGGGATCTGAGCCGTCGCCGCTTCTTTTACGCTGTCGGAAAGCGCCTGCGTCATATCTGTATCCACAAAGCCCGGCGCAATGGCATTTACCGTAATGCCCCGGCTGGCAAGCTCCCTGGCCATAGTCTTTGTAAGGCCTATGACGCCTGCTTTGGACGCCGCATAGTTTGCCTGCCCGGCATTGCCCAGAATGCCGGATACAGAAGCAATATTGATGATCCTTCCGGCGCGCTGCTTAAGCATCTGCCGACTGACCGCCTTGATGGTATTAAAGCAACTCTTCAAATTGGCGTTTATCACCGCGTCAAAATCTTCCTCCGACATCTTCATGATCAGATTGTCCCTTGTAATACCTGCATTATTTACCAGAATATCCAAATGGCCATAAGTTTTGACCGCTTCTTTTACCATGGCGTCCACTGCAGCCGTATCAGATACGTCGCACTGAACAACCATACCGTCGGCTCCTGACGATCGAACTTTTGACAGCGTCTCTTCAGCGCGCTCTTTGGAGCCATTATAATTAATGATCACTGTCGCTTTCTCTTCGGCAAGTGCAAGAGCGATGGCTCTTCCTATGCCTCTTGAAGCGCCTGTAACCAGGGCGACTTTTCCCTCTAACATGAAGCCTCTCCTTTCAGCGTCTTTACTGCCTTCTCATAATCGGCCAGGTTCTCGATGTTAAGCATCTTCACATCCCTGCTGATCTTTCTCATAAATCCGGACAGTGTCCTGCCAGGCCCGATCTCTAAAAATGTGTCCGCGCCGTCTTTTAACATACGCTCCATGGACTGCTGCCAGCGAACGCTAGAAGATACCTGCCGGCACAAAAGCTCTTTGATCCCTTCTGTGGACGTTACCGGTTCTGCCGTTACATTGGTTATATAAGGAACAGTAAACGCATGTAAAGAAACATCTTCCAGCACTTCTTTAAGCCTCTCCCCGGCGCCCGAAAGCATCTGTGAGTGGAAAGGGCCGCTGACATTGAGACGTATCGTCCGTTTTGCCCCTGCTGCTTTTAAGGTTTCACAGGCCGCGTCCACAGCTGCTTCTTCTCCTGTGATAACAATCTGCCCCGGACAGTTATAGTTAGCGACAGATACAATGCCCTCTGTCTGATGGCAGATTTCCTCGATGGCCGCTGCGTCCATGCCCAGCACCGCCGCCATAGCTCCGCCCACCGGAACTGCCTCCTGCATAAGAATCCCTCTTTTTCTAACTACTTTGCAGGCATCCTCTATATCCATAACTCTGGAAGCGATCAATGCTGCATATTCTCCCAGGCTTAAACCCGCGTTGACAGAAGATACAATTCCCTCACGTTCCACGGCCTTTAAAATAGCTGCTTCCACAGTCAGCATACAGATCTGCGTATACTCTGTCTGATGCAGCTGTTCGTTTTCTTCAAAACAAAGCTTTGCAATATCCAGATCCGAGGCTTCGGAAGCCGTATCAAATACTTCCCTGCACACTGCAAATTCCTCATAAAAATCTTTTCCCATCCCTATGTACTGGGAACCCTGTCCGGGAAATACAAATGCTGTTCTGCTCATGCTTCTTTCCTCATCTTTAATAAGGTCTCCGCCTGTTCCATGATCTCGTCTATGATCTCCTGACAGCTCTGGCGTTTATTTACCATACCCGCAATCTGTCCTGCTAGAACGGAGCCGTTGTCCGTGTCTCCTTCTATGACTGCTTTGCGAAGACCTCCCAAAGTCAGCTTCTCAAGTTCTTCAAAGGACGCTCCTTCCTGTTCCAGCTTTAAATATTCCCGGGTCATCTTATTGCGAAGTCCCCGAACCGGATGTCCGTGGCTTCTTCCGGTCACTTCAGAATCAATGTCTTTGGCTTTTAAAATACGCTCTTTATATTTTTCATGGATTACACACTCGTCAGATACACAAAAGCGGGTTCCCATCTGTACAGCCTCGGCCCCCAGCATCATTGCTGCCGCAAAGCCTCTTCCATCGGCAATACCGCCTGCAGCGATGACCGGAATCTGTACTGCATCCACCACCTGTGGAACCAGCGTCATAGTCGTCGCCTGGCCGATATGGCCGCCGGACTCGGTTCCCTCCGCTACAACTGCATCCGCACCACTGCGTTCCATACGCTTTGCCAGGGCCACGGATGCCACTACCGGAATCACTTTGATCCCTGCGTCCTTCCACTGCTGCATATACTTCTCCGGATTACCGGCTCCTGTGGTCACTGCCGCAACACCTTCTTCTACAGCCACCCGGGCGATATCGTCCGCGAAGGGGCTTAAAAGCATAATATTCAAGCCAAAAGGCTTATCTGTCAGCGACTTTGCTTCTCTGATGTAATTCCGGACCACATCCGCCGGCGCGTTGGCTGCGCCGATCAGGCCGAAACCGCCCGCCTGGGATACGGCTGCCGCCAGATGAGACTCTGCCACCCAGGCCATGCCGCCCTGGATAATAGGCTTTTCTATCCCCAACAGTTCAGTAACTCTTGTTTTCATACCAGAACCGCCTTCTTTCCTTATTCTTCGATCCCTTTGGACTTTAAATATTCTGCAACAGCGCCTACAGTCGTGAGATTCTCAAGTTCTTCTGAAGGAATCTCAATTTCATACTCATCTTCCAAGTTGGTTACCAGCTCAAACAGATCCAGAGAATCTGCTCCCAGATCTTCTTTAAAAGAAGTATCGGCGGTAAGATCCGCTGCGTCTACATTTAACTGTTCTGCTACCATCTCTTTGATTTTCTCTAACATAACTTTAATCTCCTTATTTAACAAAAAATTTAACTATTTCTACCATTCAATCAGGCATGCGCCCCATGTGAGTCCTGCGCCGAAACCGGACAGGATGAGCTTATCTCCTCTTTTAAGACTTCCTTGTCTGTCCAACTGTGCCATAAGGATCGGAAGACTGGCGGCGGAGGTATTGCCGCACTGCTCCAGATTCATCGGAAATTTCTCTTCCGGCTGCGCCAGCCGTCTGGCGACGGACTGAATGATCCTTTGATTGGCCTGATGGAGGAGGAAAAATTTTACTTCCTCTTTGGATACCCCCGCTTTCTCAAGGGTTTCCTCCACACATACCGGAACAGTCTTTACAGCAAAGCTGAAAATCTCGCGACCATCCATGGTAAGGTATCCAAAATCAGCCTTCCCCGGATGCAGCGGATTCTGATTGGGACGTCCCATACAGCTTAACGTGTTCCACTTAGCTCCGTTGCTGCCTACCGTCTGTGACAGGATGCCACCTTCCGGTGATGCTTTAAGCACCGCCGCACCGGCCCCGTCTCCAAACAATATACAAGTACTTCTGTCTTTCCAGTCCACCAGCCTGGATAAAGTCTCGGCACCGACCAGCAGCGCATTTTTATATACGCCGCTTTGTATAAATGACCCGGCGATATGCAGCGCATAGAGAAAGCCGGAACATGCCGCGTTGATATCAAAAGCCACCGCTTTTGATGCGCCCAGTCCCGCCTGTACCCGACAGGCTGTACTAGGAGTATCCGTATCGGAAGTGATCGTCGCCACGATCAAAAGTTCCAGCTCTGAAGCTGCAAGTCCCGCACGTTCAAGCGCATCTAACGCTGCCGCTTCCGCAAGAGAAGCCGTCGTCTCATCTCGTGCCAGATGTCTGGAACGAATTCCTGTGCGCTCCGTAATCCATTCATCGCTGGTATCTACCAGTTTTGACAGATATTCATTGTCTGCCTGAAATACCGGCAGTTTCCAGCCGGTTCCCACAATCCTTGCATTCATCTTGTATCCTCGGTTATTACTTTGACTATCAAACTATTTCTGCTAAAGTATATCCGGGAAGCTCCTGTTTGTCAAGTACCTTCCCGGATTTTCTTTTTGCTTATATTTCTGTTTTATCAATTCAGATATTTCAGCGGGTCCACCTGAGAACCGCCGATCAGTATTTCAAAATGCAGATGCGGTCCTGTACTTCTTCCCGTATTGCCGCTCAAAGCAATCTTCTGATTCTGATCTACCTTCTGCCCCGGAGATACCAGAATCTTACTCAGATGTCCGTAACGAGTCTGCCTTCCGTCCGGATGGCTTAACAGCACACAATACCCATATCCGCTGGCCCAGCCTGCACTCACGACCGTTCCGCCGCAGGAAGCCCGGACTGTCGTTCCCACAGGCGTCGCCCAGTCAACGCCCTTATGCATACGTCCCCAACGCATCTTAAAACCGGATGTGAATCTACCTCCGGTGATGGGTTTCATATAAGTCGGCGGAGTCTGCGTTCCTTTTTCAATGATCTCCGGCACAGGTTCCACCAGGACATTTTCTTCTATGATCTCCCGTTCTGTCTCCGTATCATTTTTAGAAACAGTCAAGACAGTCACTGCATGATGCCCTGCCTGCGCCTCCTGACGTACTACCGTTTCTGTCGTATACCAGCTGTCGTTTTCTATGTACTGCGTTTCCGCATAATAATCTTCTTCATAAGTAGATTGTGCCGACACAAGAATTGAAAGTTCGGGCTCCGGCACGCTGATGATGATCTCGTCGCCGATATGCAGCACCGTATCTCTTGTAAGGCCCGGATTCAGCGCCAGCACTTCATCCACATAATACCCCCGGCTGTTGGCGATCACAGACAGCGTATCTCCCGGCTGCACTTCATAAGTCTGATTCTTCTCTTTTTCCTTGGTCACAGAATCGACAGCTTCCGACAAATCCGTCAAATGCTCTTTATCTATATATGCTTCGGCAATCTCCACTTTTTCAAAGAAATCCAAAGCTTTCAGGCCGTCACCCTCCTTGATCTCTCCTTTTGGCACCACCTGAACCGTAAAAGCGTTAAGTTCCCGACTGTTGTCAGACACAACTTCCACTTTGAAAAGACCGTCCGGATCATATTTCGCAAGAGATGCCGTCAGCATCTCTTTTACCTCATCCATAGTAGCCAAGTTCACAGTAAATTCATTCACCTTTACCAGATAGTATTTTTGTCTGGCAGTCTTGATTTTTTCCTGAAGCAAATCATGGATTACGCTTTCCAATTCGCCAGGTTCCAGCGTAGAACCCACCAGTTTATCCACCTGACGAAAATCGCATTCCACGTTGGCAAGAACCAGCCCGTTCTTTTCCCTGGCAATTTGGGCGCGGGCGTTTAAAAATGCCTGGTCCACTGCCGACGGATCAGAGACCGCTCCAATGACATCCCCGTCCAGCAACACTTCACAATAAGTTGATGTAAGCCCGTATGTATCTCCTAAAAGAGGTACATAAAGAAAAAGCACTGCGCAACAGAACAGTACACACCATATGTATCTTAGCTCAAAATATTTGCCAAATAAACGTCTTTTTTGCATATAATCTTCTGTATATCCCTATCTTTTCTTTCTATGGGTTTTTTTAACTGGTTTGCGCACGGAATACCCGAAACTTCCCACCTTCCTGCCCAGTTCAAAATAGGTTCCATGGGAATAGGTGATAAGCCCTGCATGGTTCAGATTGAATTTTCCATGTTCATCCATATACTGGTCGTCCGCCGTCACGCTTACCACTTCCGCCAGGAATAAATCGTGGCTGCCCAGAGGTTTTACTTCTGTAACACGGC
This sequence comes from uncultured Lachnospiraceae bacterium, assembly GCA_910587495.1. GTDB lineage: Bacteria > Bacillota > Clostridia > Lachnospirales > Lachnospiraceae > Hominiventricola. The sequence continues at coordinate 7,329 of CAJUMT010000111.1, forward strand.
ATTCAATATTGACTGGGCTTTCCGCAATCCCCGGCGCGCTCACGATACGAGAAGGTAATTCTGTCAGATGCATTTCTTTATATTTGTCCACGTCGCGACCGGAACGCACACCACAGTAGTCCAAAGCGCGCACAAGTTCCCGGGTGGCCAGGTTGACAACAAAAACGCCGGTTTCTTTTATAATCCCATAGGAATACCTTTCTTTTCTGACAGATATGGAAAGCATGGCAGGAGATGAGCAGACCGTCCCTGCCCAGGCCACCGTGATAATATTTGGCTTCTCCTGCGGGCGCTGGCAGCTTACCATCACCGCCGGAAGAGGATACAGCATATTTCCCGGTTTCCAATACTCCTTCGCCATGATGTTCTCCCTCTGGATTTCATTACTTTCCCTACCATTTTACGCACAATCCTGATATTTGGCAAGATAAAATTTTATACAACGTGCTCTTTTAGAATACTTTCCAGCGCAGAACCGCTGCTGGTATGGCAGCGCACCACCTCCACTTTCTTCTTTTTCGCTTCTTCTACCGCCGTTTTAACCATTTTATGGCTTACCGTACTGGTAAAAAGAATAAATAGATCCGGCGTACCCATCTGTTTGTCCATGCTTGCTGACATCTGTGTAAACACCTTCGCTTTACATTTATAGTTTTTACAGATCTTCATATACTGGCAAACCATCCGGTCATGCCCTCCCACAATAACAACACTCATATTTTCAATCTTTGGCTCATCGGTCTGCCCGGGATCAGTCTTTCTTCCTGCATCCCGCGCATTCTCCGCACCCGCCGCCGCAGCCTGCACAGCTTTTTCCGGATCTTTTATCTCTCCGAATACAGTAAACCGCATTTCCTGCAGCGATCAGAACCACAATCCCTACGATCAAAGTCCCCATTACGCTTTTGCCATTCCTTTCACATTCACCTTTAATTTCCCATCCGTTTTGTAAGGCCGCACCAGAAGCCATACAAATACTGCCACGATCGCCAAAGCCGCAATCACTCCCGCTCCAAAAGAGCCGGTCGTCACAAACATTCCGACCTGATAAATACACAGAGCCGCGCAGTAAGCAAGCAGGCATTGATAACCGATGGCAAACCAGGTCCATTTTGCATCGTTCATCTCTCTGCGTATCGCGCCCATCGCTGCAAAACAGGGAGCGCATAACAGGTTAAATACAAGAAAACTGTACGCGGCAGCTGTCGTATATGCGCCGGCCAGCGCCCCCCAGATTTCTTCTCCCTCTTCAGATACCTCTGCGAAACCATAAAGAATGCCTAAGGTTCCTACGACATTTTCTTTTGCCACAAGACCTGTAATAGCAGCCACAGACGCTTTCCAGTCGCCCCATCCCAGAGGAGTAAAGATCCATGCGATCCCGTTGCCGATCAGGGCCAAGATACTGTTGTCAATCTCCATGTCTTCCAGCATACGGAACTGTCCGTCCACCCATCCAAAATAGGTAGTAAACCACACAAGGATCGTGGAGAGCAGTATAATTGTACCAGCCTTTTTAATAAAGGACCAGCCTCTTTCCCACATACTTCTTAAAACATTGCCGACTGTAGGCATATGATAAGCCGGAAGCTCCATGACAAACGGCGCCGGATCTCCCGAAAACATCTTTGTTTTCTTCAGGATAATGCCGGAACACACGATCGCCGCAATCCCCACAAAATAAGCGCTGGGAGCCACCCAGGATGCCCCGCCGAACAACGCGCCCGCAATCAGCGCGATGATCGGAAGCTTGGCGCCGCAGGGAATGAATGTAGTCGTCATAATCGTCATGCGGCGGTCTCTTTCATTCTCGATGGTTCTTGAAGCCATAACGCCGGGCACACCGCAGCCAGTGCCAATCAGCATGGGAATAAAGGATTTACCTGACAGACCGAACCGGCGGAAAATACGGTCCATAATAAAAGCCACGCGCGCCATATATCCGCAGGCTTCCAGAAATGCCAGGAAAATAAAGAGCACCAGCATCTGCGGTACAAATCCAAGCACAGCGCCCACGCCCGCGACAATACCATCCAGGATAAGCCCCTGCAGCCAGTCTGCGCAGTTCATGCCCGCAAGCACGCCCTCAATGGCAGGCGGTATGATCTCCCCGAACAGAACGTCGTTGGTCCAGTCAGTCACAAACGTGCCGACGGTCGTTACCGATATGTAGTATACAAACCACATGATCACGGCGAAAATGGGAAGCGCCAGAATCCGGTTAGTCACAATCCGATCAATTTTATCCGAGACTGTCAGTTCGCCTCTTTTTGCTTTCTTACAGCATTTTCCCATAATGGTTGCAATAAAGCTGTATCTTTCATTGGTAATAATACTTTCGGAATCGTCGTCCATGGATTTTTCCAGGCGGGAAATCACATCGTCAATGTCCGGGATCACCGTCATCTGTTCCTGGATCTTATCATCCCGCTCGAACAACTTGACGGCAAAAAAACGCTCTTGTTCCACCGGTACTTTTCCCTTGATCCTCGACGCGATATCCTGCAACGCTTCTTCCACTTCCGCATCAAAACGATGTACAGGCGTCTGTGTGCCCAAAGCCGCCTTCACAGCCATATTCGCCGCTTCCATAACTTTGGTCCCTTTTAGAGCGGAAATCTCTATGACAGGGCACCCAAGTTCTTTGCCAAGCTTATCAACAAAAATCTGATCGCCGTTCTTTTGTACAATATCCATCATATTGACAGCCATAACCACCGGAATGCCCAGCTCCATCAGCTGTGTGGACAAATACAGGTTACGCTCCAGATTCGTTCCGTCCACAATATTCAAAATCGCGTCCGGTCGCTGTGTGATCAAATAATTTCTTGCCACGACTTCTTCCAGAGTGTAGGGAGACAACGAGTAGATTCCTGGAAGATCCATAATCACCACATCCGAATTTCCTTTTAACTTTCCTTCTTTTTTCTCAACGGTAACGCCCGGCCAGTTTCCCACAAACTGATTAGAACCGGTAAGCGCGTTGAATACTGTTGTTTTGCCGCTGTTGGGATTTCCGGCAAGTGCAATTTTCATCGACATTTTCTCCTCCTATAGGTTAGCTGCTACTAACTTGACATTTTAAAAATAAGCCGTCTGAACGGCGTATATTTGTTATATGGTCACTGCACTTCGACCATGCCGGCGTCTTCTTTCCGCAAAGACAGTTCATATCCGCGGACTGTCACTTCCACCGGATCTCCTAAAGGCGCCACTTTACGAACATACACTTCTGTCCCTTTCGTAATGCCCATATCCATCATCCGGCGTCTTACGGCGCCTTCACCATGAAGCTTCACAACCGAAACGCTCTTCCCTACTTCCACTTCTCGCAACGTCATAACTATTCTCCTATTAAAGTCCCGCATCTTCACTCCCAATGCCCCTACCCTAAGAGACTCTCCGGCCACAAAAAAGATGTGTCCGTACATCCTCTTGGGCATTGTCCGTTCCGATGCTGTTTTTTTACATCAAGCCACCATAATTTTGCTGGCAAGGTTTCTGTCCAGGGCAACGCGGGTTCCTTTTACCAAAAGAATCATGCCTGAAACAGTCTCTCCAAGAACCTGCACCTCGGACCCCGGTGCAAAACCTAAATCCTGAAGATGACGGATTATCTCGTCTTTTCCTCGAAGTTTTAGAACTTTACATCGCTCTCCGATGCTCATAAACGTCAACGCCATGATTCACCCTCCTGTCGTTCTTTATCCATCTTACAAATGAAAATGAATCTCATTTACGTTTATTATTATACACATTCATCCAGTTATTGTCAACTAACTTTTTATTTTTTTTTGCGCTGCTTATTAATATATTTTTTCAATAAATCAGCACCACCGGCTTAGCCGGTGGTTTGTTATCCGCCCTATAAGGGCTCGT
>CAJUMT010000112.1 GCA_910587495.1 uncultured Lachnospiraceae bacterium
AATATGCAGAAAGCCGCCCGGGTAATTATGGAGAACTATGAAGGCATGTTTCCGGCAGACTATAAAAAGATTCTGGCTTTGCCCGGCATAGGACATTATACGGCAGGGGCGGTGGGGTCTATTGCGTTTGGCCTGTCTGTGCCTGCCGTGGACGGCAATGTGCTGCGGGTTTTATCCCGGGTAACGGCGAGCTATGAAGATATACTAAAGCAGTCTGTAAAAACGTCCATGGAACATAAAATGGAAAAAATTCTTCCAAAGGAACGTCCGGGGGATTTTAACCAGGCGATGATGGAGCTTGGCGCCACGGTCTGTATTCCGGGCGGTAAAGCCAGATGTGAAACGTGTCCTCTGGCCTTTGGATGTAAGGCGAAGCTTCTGGGCCTTACAGAAGAGCTTCCGGTTAAGAAGGCGAAAAAAGAGCGAAGGGTCGAGAAAAAGACCGTGTTTGTCCTTCGGGACGGCGATAAAGTGGCCATACGCAGACGTCCTTCAAAAGGCCTTCTGGCAGGCATGTATGAACTGCCGAACCTTTCAGGCTGCCTTACGGAAGAAGAAGCGTATGCTTACATCAAAGAGCAGGGATTATCCCCTGTCCAAATTCTTCCCCTGGCAGATGCAAAGCATATATTTACCCATGTGGAATGGCAGATGACAGGTTATATGGTCAGTGTGGAAGACACGGAAGGCATGGATTGTAAAGATATGTTTTTTATAGAAGCAAAACAGACGCAGGAAAAATATCCGATCCCCGCGGCTTTTGCGGCCTATGCACGTTCTATGGACATCGTGCTGGGACAGGAAAAATACAAAGAAAACTAAAAAACAGCATCTTCCGAAAGATGCGGAACTAAAAACAGCAACGGAACGGACAATGCCCGAGAGGAGTTGCGGAACTTAAATAGGAGTAAAGAAAATGTTTAACAGTATTATAATAGGAGCCGGTGTTGCCGGCAGCGTTGCGGCGAGAGAATTGGCGGAAGCTGGAAAAAAAGTGCTGGTGCTGGAAAAAAGAGATCACATCGGCGGAAATTGTTATGACGAAAAAGACGAACACGGAATTTTGATCCATAAATACGGTCCGCATATTTTTCATACGAAAGAACAGGAAGCTTTTGACTATCTTTCCCGTTTTACAAAATGGTATGAATTTGGCCATGAGGTGGTGGCAAATGTTCATGGGACGTTGATTCCGGTGCCGTTTAACTTAAATACGCTGCATATGGTCTATGAAAAGGAAAAGGCGGATGCTCTGGAGAAAAAGCTGGTTGACGCTTTCGGGGCAGAGTCGAGAGTGCCGATCTTAAAGTTAAGAGAACACGAAGATCCGGATATCCGGCAGATTGCGGACTATGTATATGAAAATATATTTCTTCATTATACAATGAAGCAATGGGGACAGACGCCGGAACAGATCGATCCTGCGGTGACAGGAAGGGTGCCGGTTCTTATATCCTATGACAACCGGTATTTTCAGGAACCTTATCAGGGTATGCCCCTTGAGGGCTATACAGTTATGTTTGAAGCTATGCTGGATCATCCGAATATTACGGTTCGTATGGGTGTAGACGCTAAAGAGTGTCTTACAATTATGGAAGACCAGGTTTTGTTTGAGGGAGCGCCGTTTCAAGGAGAAGTCGTTTATACCGGTCCTTTGGACGAGCTGTTTGACTGCCGTTTTGGCAGACTTCCTTATCGGTCTCTTCGTTTTGAGTTTGAATATTTTCATCAGGAGGATTATCAGGGCCACAGTGTGGTAAACTATACAGTAAGTGAAGATTTCACCCGGATCACGGAATTTAAATACTTGACCGGACAGAAGGCGCCGGGAACGACGATTGTGCGGGAGTACCCCTTTGCCTATACAGGCGCAAAGGGAGAGATCCCCTATTATTCCATCGCCAATGAGGCTAACGAGAGGCTGTACGGACAGTATCTGGCTTTGCTTGATAAAGTTCCCAACGTGCGGCTTTTAGGCCGTCTGGCAGAATACAAATACTATAATATTGATGCCATGGTTTTAAAGGCGCGAAAGCTTGCAAAAGAATTGATAACGTATTAGAAAAAGAGGTAGATAAACATGAAACTATTATCCATAGCGGTTCCCTGCTATAATTCGGAAGGCTACATGAGGAACTGTATTGAGACGCTTCTCCCTGGGGGAGAGGATGTGGAAATTATCATTGTGGACGACGGTTCTACCAAGGATCGGACAGCCGAGATTGCAGATGAATACGCGGCAAAATATCCCTCTATCGTAAAAGCGGTGCATCAGGAGAACGGCGGACACGGCGCAGCAGTTAATACGGGGCTTAAGAATGCCACGGGACTGTATTTTAAAGTGGTGGACAGCGACGACTGGCTGGATCTGGAAAGCTATAAGACAGTGCTTGCAAAATTGTCTGAGCTGGTAAGAAAAGGCGACACAGTGGACATGATGATCTGTAATTATGTCTATGAAAAACAGGGAGCCAGAAAAAAGAAAACTGTCCGCTATACGGCGGCGTTTCCCCAGGATCAGGTGTTTACCTGGAACGATGTAAAACATTTCCGATTGGGGCAGTATATTTTGATGCATTCGGCCATCTATCGGACGCATATGCTTGTAGACTGCGGCCTGGAACTTCCGGAGCATACGTTTTATGTGGATAATATTTTCGTCTATTATCCGCTGCCCTATGTAAGGACACTGTATTATATGGATATAGATCTGTATCGGTATTTTATCGGCAGATCGGATCAGTCGGTCAATGAATCGGTAATGATCGGCAGGGTAGACCAGCAGATCAAGGTAAATAAGATCATGATTGATCAATATGATCTAAAGTCGATCCAGAATGTGAAGCTTCGGAAATATATGATCAGCTATCTGGATATTATGATGACTGTGTCGTCAATCATGCTGATTCGTTCCGGCACAAAAGAAAGTCTGGAAAAGAAAAAAGACCTGTGGAAATACCTTAGAAAAAAGGATCCAGGTCTTTATTACAAATTATATTTCGGCATCTTTGGCCGTGCGATGAATCTTCCCGGCAAAGGTGGGAGAAAGGTCTCGGTCGTTGCCTACAAGCTTGCCAATAAAGTCATGGGCTTTAACTAAGAAGTCCGGCTGGTAGACAAGCTTATGCATACAGGATGCCAGGGCAAGCCCCAGGATCACATCTATGCAGGAATGCTGCTTTAAAAACATGGTGGACAGGATAATGGATACGCACAGGATGCGTGAACCTAAGACTGTCCACTTGCTTTTGGAAAGTCCCGGTGTGTGCATAACTGCCGCATGAGCCGCCACCGAATTAAATACATGTATACTCGGCAGAATGTTGGTGGAGGTGTCCGCCCAGTATAAAAAACACACCATCTGTGTGAAAATATTGTCCCGTTCAAACTTAAGCGGGCGCAGCAGGTGTCCGTTGGGATAGAGGGTGGACACGATCAGAAAAAGCGTCATTCCTGTGTACAGAAAAGCAATGTACCTGTAGAAATGCTCCCTGTCCTTAAAAAACAGCCATGTAAAAACGGCGGCAATATAAACGAACCACAAAAGATAAGGTACGATAAAATATTCGCAGAACGGAATATAGTCGTCCAGCGGAAAATGGATTACATGGTAGGGTCGTTGCGCGCGGTTCTCCAGCCAGACAAACCAGCTAAGATAGACCACAAAGTATAAGATGGTCCCTGCATGGGGGTAATCCGCAAGGAAAGACCTGCATTTTTTTGACATATCAATTGCCTCCGTGATTTTCTTTCTGTCGGTATGATAGCATATGGAGAAACAGAAAACAATATCAGAAAATCCAAAGAATTCTTAAAATTTCCTGAATGTCTGGTGAAAATTTGATGCCCCGTGCTGCTTGTAGCAAGGTTGTTGATTTGCAGAGACAACTTTGCTATAATAGACAGAATAAAGGAGGCTGATACATGAACTATAGTAAAAAAGGCACCTCCAAAAAGCAAAAAGCGCTGAAATCCAAGAAAGCCAGGATGGGAAAGAAAGTGGCTGTTGTTTTTTTGAAGACTTTTATGGTGCTGATCATAGCTGTGGGCGTTGCGGGTTTGTGCGCAGGCGTGGGGATTGTCAAGGGCGTAATCGAGAATGCGCCGGACATTACAAGCGCCAGTGTGCTGCCCAGAGGATATAAGTCTACTGTGTATGACGCTGAAGGCAATAAGACTGCAGAGCTGATCGCAGAAGGCACTAACCGTACCTATGTAAAGCTGGAAAATATCCCCAAGCATGTGCAGGAGGCTTTTATAGCCATTGAAGACATGCGATTTTACGAGCATAACGGGATTGATATCCGGGGGATGTTTCGTGCGGGTGTGACTTTTGTGGCCAGCGGTTTTAAATCTACCCAGGGCGCCAGCACAATTACCCAGCAGCTTCTTAAAAATAATGTATTCGATTTTATGTCGGAAAGCAACATGTCCGAGAAAGTTGAGAGAAAGTTACAAGAACAATTCCTTGCCATTAAGCTTGAGGAAGTCATGACAAAGGAAGAAATTCTTGAAAGCTATCTGAATACTATCAACTTGGGACAGAATTCTTTAGGCGTGCAGGCGGCGGCAAACCGTTATTTCGGCAAGAACGTCAGCGAACTGAGTATATCGGAAGCGGCGGTACTGGCTGCTATTACAAAAAGCCCCAACGGTTATAATCCCATTACCCATGAGGAGGATAACAGAAAGCGGGCGCTCACAGTTCTTCAGTATATGCAGGAGCAGGGATATATTTCTCAGAAAGAGCATGACGAGGCTGCGGCGGACGACGTGTATTCCCGTATAAGCGCCCACAATGAGGAGACTACCTCTGCCAATATGGTCTATTCTTATTATGTAGATAAGGTAACCGACCAGGTAAGAAAAGATCTGGTGGAGAAGGCAGGCTATACGGAGACCCAGGCGTTTAACGCGCTTTACAGCAGCGGTCTGAAGATCTATACAGCCCAGGACCCCCAGATCCAGAAAATATTAGACGACGATTTTTCCAACCCGGAATATTTCCCTGCGGAAAGTAAGGTTGCTCTGGAGTGGGCGTTAAGCGTAGTCAGTGAAGACGGAGAGACGAAGAATTACAGTCAGGAGATGCTGTCTGCATATTTTAAGCAGTCTGACAGCAAATATGAGATCCTGTATAACAGCGAAGAAGAAGCGCAGGCGGCGGTGGATGAATATGTGGCAACCCTTGGCATTACGGACGACGATACGGTCTATGAGCGGTGTGAATTTATCATACAGCCCCAGGCTTCCATGGTGATCATGGATCAGCATACGGGCGAAGTTCTTGCGATGATCGGAGGCCGCGGGGAAAAGACTGCCAATAAGACCTTAAACCGTGCGTCGGATGCTTACAGAAATCCCGGTTCCACCTTCAAGATTGTAGCTGCTTATGCGCCTGCCTTTGAAGCTCTGGGCTATGGCCCTGGGACGGTTCAGTATGACGGGCCGTTCGCTTACAATGAGGGAGGCCGTCAGGGACGTCTGGTCAGGAACTGGGGGAACAGCGGATACAGGGGTTGGACGACGCTTCGGGAAGGCATCACCCGTTCCATGAACGTCATGGCGGTTAAAACGATTACAGATGTGACGCCTACCGTAGCCGTGAACGATTATCTGCTGAAATTCGGATTTACTTCCCTGGTAACAGAGGGCGCCATGGCAGATTATAACCAGTCGGCCGCTCTTGGAGGTCTTACAAACGGTGTGTCTAACCTGGAGCTGACCGCCGCCTACGCGGCCATTGCCAACGGCGGCGCCTATATAAGGCCCAGACTGTACACCAAAGTGGTGGACAATGACGGCAATACGATTTTGGACAACCAGCCGGAACCAAGCCAGGTCATATCAGCCCAGAATGCATGGCTCCTGATAGATTGTATGAAAGACGTTGTAAACGGTGCGGGAGGCACCGGCGGTCGTGCCAGGATTGACGGTATGACCACTGCCGGCAAGACCGGTACGACTTCCGACGATATGGACGTATGGTTCGAGGGTATGACACCCTATTATACGGCAGGTATCTGGGTCGGATATGACAATAACGGGTATAAGCATGAGCTTAACTCTGCGGAGATTAATTTCCATAAGAATCTGTGGGCTACGGTTATGAAACATATTCATGACAGCAAGGGCCTGGAGAACAAAGATTTTGAGAAACCTTCCGGTATTGTGCAGTGTGTCATCTGTACCAAATCCGGCAAACTGGCCGTAGGCGGACTATGCGATGCCGACGGCAGGGGAGGGATTGTAAGAAACGAATACTTTGCGGAAGGAAAACAGCCTACGACTGTATGTGATCATCATGTGGCGGTAAGTATTTGTGTGGATACAGGACTACTGGCCACCAGTATGTGTCCGAACCGTGTACCGCAGGCGAAAGTTCTCCTGCCTGCCCTGCAGCCTGGAGTGGCGGGTGCGACGACTTTGGATACAGCCTATGGTATCAGTTCCAACCTGCAGGCTATGACCTGTACGGTGCATACGGAAGGCGTGTATGTTCCCAGCGAGTATGAGCTGGGAGGAAGTCCGCCGCCTGCGCCGCCTGCTCCTGAGCAGCCTCCTACAGAAGATCCGGGCGCGGCGCAGCCTCCGGCAGAGGATCCGGGCGCGGCACAGCCCCCGCCGGGGTAATAAACATTAATCATTTAGCTCTTTTACAGGAAGGCCTTCATGCAGATCTGTCATGAAGGCTTTCCATATGCTTACAGGGTAGGTGGAACCTGCCAGGGCGCTTAAGCCCCGGGGAGAGTCGAAACCGACCCAGACACCGGTGGTATAGTAGGCAGAATATCCAATAAACCAACCGTCAATATTGTCGTTGGTGGTGCCGGTCTTGCCTGCGCAGGGGTGATCGGAAATCCCCTGGCCTTTGGCAGTCCCCCGGGTCAGAACGCCTTCCAGTATATTGGTCATCTCTCTGGCAGCGTCGGTTTCATAGACCTTAAATTCTTCGTGCCCGGGCGCTACAATAATGTTGCCGTCCATGTCGGTGATCATGGTGATACAGGTGGGAAGGCGGTAATTTCCTTCGTTGGCAAGGGCTGCGTAAGAGGCTGACATTTCCAGGGAACTGACGCCTCTGGTCAGTCCTCCCAGAGAAGCAGCCAGCGTATAATCGTCTTCTACAATAGAAGAAAAATGCATATCCAAAAGACGGGACAGGCCGTTTTCGGGCGTGACTTCACGAAACAGTTTATAAGCGACCGTATTTTTGGACTGTTCTACAGCGGCCCGGAGCGTCATGGACCCGGCATAGCGCCCGGAAGAGTTGGATGGTCCGTCTGGTTCTTTGGAATCAATGACGGCGGAGGAGGCTGTATATCCCATCTCCAGCGCGGGCGTGTAGACGATCAGGGGCTTGATGGAGCTGCCCGGCTGGCGGAAGCTCATAAAAGCCCGGTTGTAGTCCGTGGAGATGCCTTCCTGGCTGCGTCCGCCCACGATGGCGCATACAAGTCCTGTGCTGTTGTCGATGCAGACCGCGGAGGACTGCAGCGCATAAGCGCCGGAAGTTCCCAGTGTGTTGTAGTCTGCCAGGCTTTCGTCGATTTTATCCTGCAAAAGCTTCTGGGTGTCCATATCTATGGAGGTGTAGAGCCGGTATCCTTTTGTGTAGAGATCCTGACGGCAGGTATCATGGTCTTTTCCCGTGGCTTCCATCAAAGCCCGGGTGGCGCATTCGTATATGTAAGTATGCGCCCATGTGCGCGTAAAGGACGTGCGCGAAGGATTAAGAGTGATCTCTTCTGCCAGAGCTTCTTCATATTCATTTTTTGAAATCAGGTCGTCCTGATACATGTTTTTCAGGATCAGGTTTCGACGTTTTAAAGTGTTTTCTTTGTGCAGAAGCGGATCAAAGCTGGTAGGATTATTGGGGACGGCGCATAAAAAGGCGGTTTCTGACAGGCTGAGTTCGTCAATATCTTTACTGAAATATCCTCTGCTTGCTGCCTGTATTCCATAATATCCATTGGAAAAATAGATATTGTTGATATAAAATTCCAGTATTTCATCTTTAGAATACTTTTTTTCCAGCGCCATGGCAATAAAGATCTCTTCTACTTTGCGTTCCCATTTAACCGTGTGCGTCAGGTAGATATTTCTGGACAGCTGCTGGGTGATGGTGCTTCCACCCTGGGTGATGCTGTTTTTGGCTACTAGCGATTCCACCGCCCGCAGGATTGCGAAAGGATCAAACCCGCCGTGTTTGTAAAAACGCTTATCTTCAACACTTACAAAGGCTTCTTTTACTTTCTCCGGGATCTTTTCAGAGTTCAGGTATACGATATTTTTTTCATTTCTTAAAAGGGCGATCAGCCGGTTATCCGCGTCGTACACTTCGCCGGACAGGTCTGTCTGGAAATCCTCTGCCGAGGACTGCTCCATGATTTCCTGCGCTTCTTTGTACAGGCCAATTACGGTCTGTATATATCCTGTCTGATAAAAGAGAAAAAAAGCTCCGGCCAGAATACACAATACCGAAACCTGCGACAGCCGGAAGAAAAAGCTTCCTATATCGCGCCTTTTTTTTCGGGTTTTTCCATGCTTTTTTCCTTTTCTTTTATTGTTCATTGTCTCTTTTTATATCCTCTCTGCGTCTTTTTTTTATTATAATCCCAATCCTGTTTTGTGGCAAGCATCCGGGTACGCCTATCCAGAAACAACCTTGACACGCTTCACCGAATGTCGTATGATTGTGAAAAGATAACCGATTGTCTTAAACAATATCTACATACACAGGAAAGGAAGTCAATCTGATGGAGAAGAAAAACATCGACTGGGGGAATCTTGGTTTTGCTTATATGCCGACCGATAAAAGATTCGTTGCCAATTACAAAGACGGAGCATGGGATGAGGGAACCTTGTCTGACGATCCCATGATTGTCATGAGCGAATGTGCCTGCGTGCTGCAGTACGCGCAGACCTGTTTTGAAGGAATCAAGGCTTACACCACAGAGGACGGCAGGATCGTAACCTTCCGCCCTGACCTGAATGCAAAACGTATGGCGGATTCCGCAAGAAGGCTTCAGATGCCTGTATTCCCGGAAGACCGTTTCGTAGAAGCGGTTATTGAAACGGTAAAAGCCAACGCGGCGTATGTGCCTCCCTACGGAAGCGGGGCAACTTTGTATATCCGTCCTTTTATGTTTGGCATTGATTCTATTATCGGTGTAAAACCGGCGAATGAATACCAGTTCAGGATTTTTACCACACCGGTAGGTCCGTACTTTAAAGGCGGCGCAAAGCCCATCACGATTCGCGTGTCGGATGTAGACCGTGCCGCGCCCCATGGAACTGGCGATATTAAGGCGGGGCTTAACTATGCCATGAGCCTTTATAATATCGTGGATGCCCATAACCAGGGATTTGATGAAAATATGTACTTGGATCCCGCTACTCGTACCTATGTGGAGGAAACCGGGGGCGCGAATTTTATGTTTATTACCAAAGACGGTAAATTTGTAACGCCCAAGTCGGGCAGCATCCTTCCTTCCGTAACCCGCCGTTCGCTGATGGCGGTTGCAAAAGACTATCTTGGAATGGAAGTGGAAGAACGTCCGGTTAGAAAAGACGAGCTGAAAGATTTTGCAGAATGCGGCCTGTGCGGCACTGCGGCGGTCATTTCTCCGGTGGGCAAGATTGTGGATCATGGTACGGAGATCTGTCTTCCAAGCGGTATGGATGAAATGGGTCCTGTGACGAAAAAACTGTACGATACCCTGACCGGTATCCAGATGGGCCGGGTGAAAGCCCCGGAAGGATGGATCAGGGAGATTTTATAAACCAAGATCCCCGGGGGAACTTAAAATCCCGGGGATTTTATACTCGTGAACGCATATATTTGCCGTTTTTTGTTCAGAGTTACAGCAGCGTTCACTCGTTATACGGGATGTTGTCTGGCAGCTGTTTACGTTCGTGAGTATAAATCAGCAAAAATTTTGACAGGAGTATAGTTTGATGGATGAGAAATATACAGAATATTGCGTATCTGTGCAGCAGACCCCGATGATGCGTCTGAAGCAGGCGGCTGTTTTCCTTCTGACAATCGCGGCAGTTTTTCTGGCCTTTATGGTTCACTGGATATTTTTGCTGGCGGTTCTGGCCGGTTGTGTGCTGTGTTATTTTGCATATATGAGTGCGGATCTCGAATATGAAACAATCTATGTGGACGGCTCCCTGGAGATAAGCGCGATCTACCGGAAGATGCGCAGGAAAAGAAAATTTTTGTGCGAACTGAAGAATATGTCCGGTTATCATATAGGCAGGAAAGAGGACGCCGTTCGTTTGGGCTCTGTTACAAGAGATTTTTCTTCTCACAGGGACACAGACGACTGCTGCGTGATAAAAATCGAAAATCATGTGGTCTTATTTGAACCGGGAGCGGATTTTATAAAAATTTTAGAAAGGCAGTATAAAACATTAAAAGTATGAGCGTTAAGACAGGACTGGTACTTGAAGGCGGCGCCATGCGGGGAATTTATACCGCAGGCGTTCTGGATGTATTGATGGAAAATGGAATACAGACAGACGGCGTGATCGGCGTATCCGCAGGGGCAGTCCATGGATGTTCTTTTATTTCGGGGCAGCATGGCAGAAGTATACGCTATTACATGAAATATATGAAAGACCCCAGGTTTATGAGCTTCTGGTCCTTACTGACTACCGGCAGCCTGGTAGGTACAAAGTTCTGTTACCATGAGTTGCCGGAGCATCTGGACGTTTTTGATAATGAAGCGTTTATGCGGTCCTCCGTGAAATTTTATGTAGTATGTACGAATGTGGAAACCGGAAAAGCAGAATATATCCGTATGGACGATATGCAGAAGATCGAGTATTTGCAGGCTTCCGCCTCTATGCCGTTAGTCTCCCGGATTGTGGAAACGGACGGAAAGAAACTTCTGGACGGAGGCGTGGCGGACAGTATACCGGTCCAGGCGTTTCGTTCCATGGGATATGAAAAAAATATTG
>CAJUMT010000113.1 GCA_910587495.1 uncultured Lachnospiraceae bacterium
TGATCTACAAAGAGAACTACGAAATGGACCATGAGGGACGGCAGTTTGTCAATCAGAGTTAAAAATTTATAAAATTTCTGTCTGTACCCTGGGATTATCTTTGGACGCCCTGTGAAGCGCCTGCATCAGCGAGAAAACATATTTTCCCATCGTATGCTCCAAACACTCTCGGTTTTTTATAAGGATTCTGGTTTCTTCCTGCCGGTCGGTCAGGCAGTCATACAGCGCGTCCAGATTTCTCCCGTACCAGGCAGGAAGACTTAAGTCTTCCGCCAGAATATTGTGAAGCATCTCCCTGTCTTTTATCTTTTCTCCATCCAGAATACAGGTCTTCATCATGACTCCTCCCCATACAGAAGTTCGAAAGATTCATAATGATCTTCCGTATAGTAAATCAGACCGTCGTTGGAATATACGATCCGTTTCGCGCCGCGCTTAGATGCGCCCAGCGTATCAATATCACATTCCGTATAGCTGCGTCCGTCTTTCTCCGGTAAAAGCCCTTCATAATTTCCAAAGTGACTTCCTCCAATACACATACCCGGCGCATAAGGTTCTAAAGAGCCTCCCTGCCAGCCCAGCGCCTCTGCCTCTTTCTTCGTAATAAAATTGGCCGGAAGATGCCCATACTGATAGATATACAGCGCTACATCCTCTTTGGACGTATATGTCCCATCCTCCAAAAGCCCGGTTTCCTGTTCATTTTCAACAGGTTCTTCCGTTATTTCGCTGTCAGGCAAATCCGCCGCAGTTTCTTCCGTCACTTCACTGTCCGACAAATCTGCAGAGACTTCCGGTAAATCTACTGCGGCTTCCGGTCCCACACCGCAGGCCGCCAGTAAAAATGCAATACAAAATGCAAGTAAAAATCGTAATCCTTTTTTCATTTCCTTATCACTCCATTTCCTGATTGTCGTCCTGTATGCCCTGCATCAGTATGGGAATATAATACGGCACGCAAAACATGACAGGCATAATATAACGCATCTGATAGTTAAAAGTGGGCGCGGCTACGCAGACAAGCAGCGCCATAAAAAGCGGGATAAATGGCAACAGGTATTTTTTCTTCTTCATACTCAGGAGAAACGCCGCTGCCAAAATTGTCATCCAGGATACAAATCCTGCGTTTTCGAACCAGTTTAACACCGGCACGCGGGACAGAAGCTTGGCGACGCGTTCCATTACCTGGCGCACCCCGGCAAGTTTTTCCGGCTGTACAATTTCCCATCGGACATCATGTCCTTCGATCCTGGAGTCCATCATATAATTGTGCGCATAGCCTTCCTGATAAAACCAGCCATAGGCATTGTTCATGGTAGCCTCCACCGCATTGCCCGGACGACGGATTAACTGGCGAAACCACAGACGAAAATAGTCCGCCAGAT
Source organism: uncultured Lachnospiraceae bacterium (assembly GCA_910587495.1). Classification (GTDB taxonomy): domain Bacteria; phylum Bacillota; class Clostridia; order Lachnospirales; family Lachnospiraceae; genus Hominiventricola. Next base: position 1,386 of record CAJUMT010000113.1, read on the forward strand.
CCTGCGGTGTCTCCGCATGATAAGTAAACTTTACCGGGTCCGACGTAACCGGATCGTATAGCTCTGCCAGGTTCTCATAATCCAGAACTTTTGACAGTATTTCTTCGTCTTCCTCCGAAAGTTCATAACCATAGTCCCTCACATATCGGGCTGTCTGCTGGAAAGGAATCGACAGCGCTTCTTTCGGCCCGTTATCTTCCACGCCGCAGGCAGGCAGCAGCACCTTTTGATAAATCCCGAATAAAAGTATCGGCGAAAGGACGGCAGCCAGAATGCGAAGACACTTTGCACGGCTGCATTTCCACAAGATCCGGTATGCATAAACCCCCACGCCCACACCCGCTGCCAGGATCAGATAAAATCCTTCGTTACGATTGCAGGAAATTCCCATACATGCCAGGATGATGCCTGCCGTCTCCGTCCAGGAAAATTTTCTCTCCGATCTTATCGTCCGAACCAGCTCACAAAGCTGCAAAACCAGAAATAAAACGCACGCCGTATACGGCACGTCTTTTTCCACAATCGTTGCTTCCATGGGAAAATACTGAACCAGGCAAATAACAGCCAGAGCCAGATACCGGAAAACATACGGCGTCTTCCAGCGTTTCATCAGGACAAACCCGTAAGAGAACGCCGACAGAAGCATAGCAAGCTGCATCACAAGATTCAAAAAGAAGCCGAACGTATAGGACCAGAGCATATTTCCCAGTTCCATCAGAAGACTTAATGCCACCGTATGGAGCGGAGGATAATAATTATTGATGGCATTCCAGTAATACTGCCGCATCTCCGCCAGCGTCTCAGGCATGGCGGCTCCTGGAAACTTGGCTATAATATAAGGAAGCCAAAAGACCAGGATCACAAGAAAAGGTCCAAAGAACGCATGGTCTTCCAATATCCATCTGACCGCTTTAGGCAGATCTGGCTGACTGGCAGATCCAAACCTATAAAGCCAGTTCAGCAAAAGCTTATAACCTCTGGCAAATAAAAAATAATAACCAGCCGCCATCAAAGCCGCCATCAGCAAATGAAACGTGTCCATAAAGATCAGATCCCAGGAATTGGTATAACGGAAATTGTATCCAAACACAAGAAAAAATGCCGTAAGCGCCGCAGGAACCCTGTACGCCATACAAGAGACGCCTGTCTGCCATTCCTCTTTCGTCTTCAGGAAAAAAGCAAAAGTAAGAAAAGAAAGAAACGCATCCTTATAAGTGAATACCGGAAGGACATACTCCAGCTTTTTTATATTGACTGCCAGGAGGTTCCAAAAACCGCCTGATGCCGCTTCTGCGCTGACGGCGCTTAAATCCGTCCCGGGCGCAGCCAAAAGGGCGAAGCATGTAAGCGCCGCACAGATCCAGTTAAATATCTTTTTGTCTTTCATTTTTTGTTTACCCGTTTTCTTTTCGTCTTATAGTTTTATAGATTATACTCGAAACATGAAAACCTCGTCAATACCATTCCTCTTTTGCAGTATATATAATTAAAATTCCCATTAGTCTTACATATTTATAATTTCTTAAGAGAACTTAATACTTTGTTAACATTTCCCTTATATGATGATACGGAGAAAAAAGTACCTGGAGAGAATTATGTACCATAAATTACGCATAGCCTTTCAGTTAATAGTATCTTGTATCCTTCTTGTATTCTGTATCAGATTTCGGGCAAAAGCCACGGAACTCCCTGTTTTTGAAGATCTTACCTACAATAATCTCCACGACCCTTGGAGGCAGCAGATCCTGGACAGCCGTCCTTTCACCACTTTGATTGTATCCATCCGGGCAAAAGAAGAAAATCTTTATGCTGAAGACGGTATTTTTACCAATTGCACGCTCCAGGGCAGGGAGGCCGAAGAAAAAATACAGGTATTTATCTATGATCAGGACGGCACCCCTCTTATCTCACAGAATGCCGGTATACGACTTAGCGGAGCCACTTCAAGGAGCGCTGCGCGAAAATCTTACCGCATTGTGGCAAGAAAAGAATATGATAAAAAACATCCTTTGTTTACTTACGATCTGTGGGGGAGCCGACATATGTTGGACAATAGCCAGGAACCTATTCTGAAATACAATTCTTTTGTCCTCCATTCCATGCGTCGGGCCATGGATGCCACTGGCATACATAACAGTGTGGGATACGCTCTCGCAAAACAGGCCGGCATCATCGATGCATCCCCCACCACGCCTGCCGCACTTTATATAAACGGAGTATACCAGGGCGCTTACTTTATTTTACCTTCTAAAAACGACGCCGCGCTGGCTGAACTTTACAATATTGAAGAATTAGAGGATATCGAAACTGTATCTGTCTTTGAATATGAAAAAACCGGCTGCCAGCCTGCCCCGGAAGTCTTAGAAGCTTATACAGACTTTGTTAGCTACATACAGCGCTGATCTTTCCGATCCGTCCGTGATCGCCTGTGTGGAACAACAGCTGGATGTACAACAGTGTATGCAATACTATGCCGTCAACCTCCTGTTAGGCAACGGCGACTGGCTGGATAACAATCTGCGTGTGTGGCGATGTAAAGATAACGGCCTTCCTTATCAAGATGGGAAATGGCGCTTCTTCCTCTTTGACCTGGACTGGATTGGTAGTTTTCCGGAACTCATCTCTCTGAATTTTGAAAAGGCCACCCAGGATGACAGCCACTATAACATCCTTCCCAGTCTTCTTAAGAATCCTGATTATCTAATCCTTTTTAAGCAGACTATCGCACAAATGGAACAAAACGCTTTTCATCCGGAAATGATTGAAGCCGTCTTTTCCCTTGAAGAGGCAAAAATGTATGAAGAAGCCGCATATGATTTTAGTTCTGACGCCTTTTCCAGTTATATGTTGTATTCTGTCAGCAGTTCTCCTATTGATCAGGAAGACTATCTAACTTTGGAAGACAGAGAGTATCTTATAAAAGATTTTAAAAATCATCTGCTCAAAGCACCGGAAATCATAAATGATTGCCTGGAAACGCTACCAACGCGCCAAGTATGAAAAAACAGCTTCACACAATGCGAAGCTGTTTTCAAAGGGGGTATTTATAGGGTACAAAACGTAGAAACTGTCAAATTAAGCGACTGCATATCTTTGCAGGAAATTCTCAAATTCAGGACTTTCCCCATAGCATTTCACAGTCAATATATGGTTCAGATCCATGCCCATAACACCAAGGATGGATTTTGCGTCAACTAGCACTCTGTTGTAATTTACATCAATGTCAAAATCACATGCCGCCGCCGCTCTAACAAAGTCAGTTACATCATTTAAGCCGAGTTTAATCTTAATCTCTCTCATAATGCCCATACTCCTTCGCATAAGAAAAAGGTCTGTCGGTTACTTTGTCTTTCTGTTGTCTATTATACTCAATCTTCCTTTTCTGTCAAATTTTATCCTTCCTGGCTGCTTCTTACATTTCTGTGCAAACTATATAAATCAGCTGTATTTTTCAATCTTTTCTTTGCCAAAAAGACAATTACTTAAAAAGTTTACACATCTTTTCAACATATCCCTTTTATCTATCTGCAAAAATTTCTGTAACTTGATTTTGCAGTTTTTACAAATTTTAAGATTCTGCAAATTCATTCATAAACTCTCTGAATTTGCGTGGGAGCAGTGAACTTTGCAGTCGCCCGTTTGTCCGGGACTCAATCCCGATGGCTTTATGAAAACATCTCCACAAAGCGTCGAACGCGGCTTCCTCGTCAGATACCTCAAACCCGTCAATTGCTTCTTCTTCCACTTCCTCCAATAAAAGAAATCCCTTTCCCGCCGAATGGACAGCCGCCTTATGACGGCGCCTGTCATATATGATCCAGTTCTCCATGGGAAGCCTGTCCGAAAAATGAGGCGCGATCAAGGCAAGGACATCCGCTTCCGCATCAATGCAGGACAATAGCATCCCCTTTTGCACTTCCCTGAAACGCACGAAACCCATATATCGGTGCGCAATATGCCAGGCCTTTCTTTTCAGTTCAAATACCAGACGGACATCCGGCTGGGTCAGCATCCCTGTGATCTTCTTTCCGTCCGGCAGATGAAGTCCCAGAACAATCATACGGTAGACGGCGTCCGCCTTTTTGTCATGAGGATAAGACACGGCGTAAGCGATCATCTCATATGCTTCCTCTCCCATACGTTTCTTAACTGTCCTTAAGACTTTTTCTGCTTTCTCTATATCCGGCGTCACCTGCACATATTCACAAAAGAATTCCATATTCCCATCCCCGGCTGTCTGAAGCTTTACATTCTCATGCCCCAGACGGCTGTCCCAGGCGTCATAAACGCCGGTCATAATGCCGGTTAGCGTATCCTCACACTGAAAAACGCGGATCATCAAACAATGTAAGCTGCCGGTAGCCGGATGCATCGCCCGATCCCGGCTGCTTCTCCTTTCTGTCCAGCATATTCCTTAAAATATAATCCTCATCAAGCTTTACCGGATACATCTGCTTCCCGCCGCAGGTAATAAAGTAGAGCGCTCTTTTCAGTACTACGCCCATCTTCTTAAGGTTATCATAGGATAGTGTCCCAAGTTTCCTGGCTTTTACAATCCTCTGGGCAGAACGGTAACCGATCCCCGGCACCCGAAGAAGCGTAAAATAATCTGCTTTTGTCACCTCCACAGGAAAAAGGTCCAGATGCCGAAGCGCCCAGTCGCATTTTGGATCTAAGAGCAAGTTAAAATCCGGCTTATCCTCACTCAGAAGTTCGTCCGTGCCAAACCCGTAATACCGAAGCAGCCAGTCCGCCTGGTACAGCCTGTGTTCCCTCAAAAGCGGCGGACCTCCCGGCAGCACAGGAAGCAGGCTGTCTTCGTTTACCCGCAGAAAAGCTGAATAAAATACCCGCTTCATCTCATATTTCCTGTACATGTGTTCCGCCACTTTCATAATCTGCCAGTCGCTCTCCCCTGTCGCCCCTATGATCATCTGGGTGGACTGCCCCGCAGGTACAAACTTCGGCGTATGCCGATACAATGCAAGCTCGTTTTTATTCTGCCTGCGCGCGGCCTGCACCTGCTGAATCGGCGCTAACATCTTCGACCTTTGCTTCTGAGGCGCCAATGCCTGAAGGCCTTCGGCGGTGGGAAGTTCAAGATTCACGCTCATACGGTCTGCCAGATATCCGACGCGCTCAATCAGTTCTGCATCCGCCCCCGGAATGGCTTTTACATGAATATATCCCTGAAAATGATATTCTTCCCGCAGCTTATATAAGGTCTGGTATAAAAGATCCATGGTTGCATCCGGACTTTTCAGTATCCCGGAACTTAAGAACAGGCCTTCAATGTAATTGCGCCTGTAAAAACCTATGGTCAGGTCGCATACTTCCTGCGGCGTAAAGGAAGCACGCGGTACATCATTACTGCGCCGGTTGATACAATATTTACAGTCAAAAATGCATTCATTTGTAAAAAGGATTTTCAAAAGGGAGATGCACCTGCCGTCAGCGCTGAAGCTGTGGCAGATGCCGGGCGCAATACAGTTGCCGACCCCTTGGCCTGTATTTTTCCTGTCCACACCGCTGGATGTACAGGCCACGTCATACTTGGCGGCATCGGCCAATATCGCAAGTTTTTGCTGAAGATCCATCTGCTGCTCGATACAATAATCCATACAAAGGAATCCTTTCCAAACATTCGTTCCTTTTTATTATACCGAACTTACGTTCTTTTGTAAAGAAGTTTTTTTGATTATTCTTCATCCTCATCATACGCTGATTCCAGCTTTTTACGGCGATGTTTTACGAAAGCCCCTGCAGCCGCAAGACAAATAAAAGTAAGAATAAAGATGTTTATACCTGTAATCAGGCTGACCGCCAAAAGCTGCCCCATATCCGCCTCCTCATACCAGCCGCGCATAAAACTGTTTGCAAGCACAAGCAGCGTGCCCGCCGCAGCGGCGATCACAGCATACAGAAGATAACTTTTCCATCCCGGACGGCTGCTGTAATCAAAATGTCCGCCTTTCAGCTCTCCGATCAAAAGCCCTACGGCCATCAGCATAAAGACGGTCCACTCACCCGCCACCTGGGTAAAAGACGCTTTCATAAAGATCAGCTGTCCGAAAATGCCTACAAGAAGCGCCCAAAATGTAAACCAATACATATAATGCTCAATTTTCATCATCTCCATCTCTTCTCTTTCGTCTACTACTTTTTTCATTTTAAACAGTCTCATTTCAAATCCTCCTCCCAGAATATATCATCCAGTGTTTTGTGTAAGGCCCGGCATATGTCCAGGCAAAGTTTCAATGAGGGATTAAATTTCCCCGCCTCGATCATACCGATCGTCTGCCGGGTCGCCCCGACTTTTTTGGCAAGCTCTTCCTGGGACAGATCCATCCCGGCCCGGGCAGCTTTTAATTTTAAATTCTTCACATAAGACCTCCTATTAAAGTTCCGCTTTGATTATAGTTCCGCTACAGCCCTCTCAATGCCCAGTGACTGGAAGAATTTCCAGCCGCTTAAAGCATGCGTCAGGAAATCCTTCCGGGCATTGCGTGGGCTTCCGCTGTTTTACAATTCATAATATACTATATATTTTTTAAAATGTCAATTATATTTTGCTTTTTAACTTATTTATTTTCCTAAATGTCATATGCAGGCGAAACGCATGCAAAAAAACAGAGCCTGCCGGATGCTTCGCTCCTGTAGGCCCTGCCGTCTGCTGCTTTCTATGCAATTGTTTTATAATTCTTTTAAGTAGTTCATAAAATTCTCTTTATTTTCCAGCGCCGTCGTCGTAGGACGCCCCAGGTCTTTTCTTGCGCCGATGGAACATTTAACTTCAATAAATGTAAGCGCATTTCTTTCTTTAGCCGCCGTAAGCTCCTGATCCAGCGCTTCGAACGTGTCCACGCACACGGCATAGGGATAACCGCAGGCTTTGGCCGCCAATGTCAGATCTATGCGGCATGCCGCCGTCGGCATGCCGCCCACCGTCTCGTGAGCCTCGTTGTTAATGACCACATGAACCAGGTTTTCAGGATGAAAGGCTCCTGTCACTGCCATAGAACCCATATGCATCAACACCGCGCCGTCCCCGTCCACGCACCACAGCTTCATGTCAGGCTTCTGCGCGGCGATTCCCAATGCGATAGATGAGCTGTGCCCCATAGAACCTACCGTCAGGAAATCATATTTATGGCTCTGTCCGTTGGCCTTTCGGATCTCAAAGAGTTCCCGGCTCGCTTTTCCTGTCGTGGAGACGATTGGGTCTTCGCCCGCCGCTTCTACAATATGGCGGATAATTTCTTCTCTGGCCATGCAATAGGAATTCTTATATTCCACCGGCCTGTCATAAGTCAAAGCCCCTTTTCTGATCACAAAAGCGACGCTTTTTCCTTTTGCCAGGGTATCCTGAAACGCATCCATGGTGATCTGAAGTTCTTTTACAGAAGTGTCCTTTCCCACAATAAAGGTCTGTATATCCATATCTTTAAGCAGGCGCACCGTCACTTCTCCCTGATAAATATGCTGGGGTTCATCATGTACGCCCGGCTCGCCTCTCCATCCCACGATAAAAATCACCGGAATAGCATATACTTTATCGTTTAGCAAAGACGCCGCAGGATTGATCATATTACCCTCACCGGAATTTTGCATATAAACCGCAGGAATCTTTCCGGTCGCCAGATGATACCCCGCCGCCAGCGCCGTGCAGTTTCCCTCATTCGCTCCGATCACATGGCGCTTTTTGTCCACGCCGTAAGTATCTATCAGATAATCACAGAGCGCACGAAGCTGCGAATCCGGCACGCCCGCATAAAACTCCGCGCCCAAAACTTTTACAAATTCTTCAACTTTCATCTTTAGCTCCTGTTATAATCCTGTACAATCCTTCCAGTGCATTCTCCGTAAGTCTGACCGGATGGTTTTTAAGCCGCTCCGGATTTACGGATTTTTTCAGGATTTCCAGTTCTTTTTCTTCTCTTAATACAGGCCGATGTAGCGCAAGGCCATAAAGAAATTCCTTATATTTTAAGACAGATTCTTTGACGGACCGGCAGCCCATCACCTGCGCAAGTCCCTGAAGCGTTTCTTTTAGATAGGTTTCTCCCCTTGCGTCCACGCAGTCTTGGGTATGCTCCGCCATATATTTCCACAGCGCCTCCACGCATAGCGCCGCCGCGTGGCCATGGGCAAGTCCATAAAGAGAGGTCAGCTTGTAGCACATGGCATGTCCTGCGGTCGTCTGTGTGAGATTGATCGCCTGACCTGCCCTGTGGGCTGCCAGTAACATACCTTCATTGCCTTCTTTTTCATTGGCCAGATACTTTTTCTCATACAAGAATACGCCCTGGATCGCCTCGGTCGCATATTCCTTGCTTTCCTCTGCGGCGTTCACAGACCAGTAGGACTCAATTCCATGGCAGAGCGCGTCCAGAAGCGTTGCCTTTCTCTGATAAAGCGGAAGGGTCTCCAGCAAAGAAGCGTCCAAAAGCACATATTCTGGTACACAGCTTGCATGTGAGACGGACTGTTTATTTCCTTCATAATAGATTACCGCAAAACGGGTCGCCTCGCTGCCGGTGCCTGCAGTGGTAGGAATCGCCAGCAAAGGCGTCGTATTTTCTACAATGTCCTGCCGCAGATAGTTTTTCTCCTGATCCATATTCCAGAACAGTTTGATGCATTTCGCCACGTCCATAGCGCTGCCTCCACCTGCCGCAATAATAAAGTCGCAGTGATGTGCAAGAAATACCTGCACACCCTTTACCACCGATGCATAGACTGGGTTGGGCGCGAAATCCGAAAATCGTGTAAGTTCGGCTCCCTTTTCAGACACAATGTCACAAATGGTTTTATAAAGCGGTTGTTTTAGAAAGGACTCTCCGCACACCAGGAGGACGGAATTTACCTTTTTTTCTTTGAATACTTGTCCGATCGACTGCGCGGACGGTATCATATACGCCATATCACTCTTCCTCCGGAATCAGCGTAATAATATCTTTAATCGGCATGCACAGTTCGTCGCATTCCTTTGCCCTGTGATGGGTAAGAATGCTCTTCGCCGCGTTCTGCATGGCGGGAAATCCGGTTCGGGTCAGCTGGTTCGCGTAGATGACCACATTAACGCCCCGAGCCTTAAACTCTTCCTCCGTCACGGCGTTGAAAGAAGTAGGCACCACCACCACAGGAGAAATCTTATCTTCTGCCCGGAATTTTTCCACAAATGCAAAGATCTCATCCGGCTCCTTTTTACGGCTGTGAATCATAATGCCGTCGGCTCCGGCTTTCGTGTAAGCAAAGGCACGCGTAAGCGCATCCTCCATCCCCTGCTCTAAGATCAGGCTTTCAATGCGGGCAATGATCATAAATTCCTTTGTCTTCTGCGCCCGCTTCCCGGCCATAATCTTTGCGCAGAAATTTTCAATGGTATCCTGGGTCTGGGGTACTTCCGTACCGAACAGGGAATTTTTCTTAAGTCCTGTCTTATCTTCTATAATAACCGCGGAAACGCCCATACGCTCTAAGGATTTTACCGTATAAACAAAATGTTCAATCAGCCCGCCTGTGTCGCCGTCGAATATAATGGGCTTTGTAGTCACTTCCATAATATCGTCAATGGTGC
>CAJUMT010000114.1 GCA_910587495.1 uncultured Lachnospiraceae bacterium
TCCTATTATTTTTATTTGTATTCATAGTGTATTTACTCCTTTTTTAATTTATTGTTTTAATATGGTTTTACTTCAATTTTCAACAACTGCTTATATATATAATCAGGTATCTTGTCCTTATACTGCGCAGCCACTACCAGAATATCAGCCTGTTTCATTGCCTTATATTCTACAAATGCTTCTTCTGGCGTATCCCAATAAGAAAGCTGTCTTGCCCTGTCATCGCCAGTGAAAGTGATCTCCCCATAATATTTACCAGTTTTGCTGTTATACCTTACACCCAGCGGCAATGTATTTCCTGGAGTTTCTCCTTCCTTATAATGTTTTTTACTATTAGCAAGCAGGGTGTTTAATCCCTTCGGCAAAATACAGCAGTAATCAGGATAGTACATACCAGAACCATCACCAAATAAATCCTTGTCTACATCCATTTCTTCATCCCCGCATTCATAATAATGTTCCAGATACCATTTCACAAAAGACTTTGGATTTTTCAGCCACCCTTCCCACATAGCAGTCTTATTGTAACATTTATGTATGGAGTCTGTTTTTTCTGTAGCTCTGCATCTTGCCAAAATGCCATTATATACCTTATACGCATGATGACCCGCTTTATTCACATACTCTATGTATTCCTGCTCAAGATTTAATTCCTGCCATGTAACCTTACCAGTTTTGAGGTTTTTATAATCATCAGGCGTAACAGTCAGAAGGTTTTTATACCAGTTGTTTGATGCATTTCCGTCTTTATGCCATATTTTGGATCTTCCTTTATATCTGACAAGGAATGCATCAACTACTAAATCTTCTGGCGTAGTCTCACGCCTGTATTTTGTTTTCAGTATCGAATATATGCGTTTTTCATTTTGTTCCTGTTTTTCCTCTAAAATAGAAATACATTCTTCTTCTGGCACGCCTACACTAAATACCTGTTCTATTTTTTTCTTTCTTTCATCAGGCTTCTTTTTTCCGCTTTTCATTTTAATTGCCGGATAGCTTACAATTTGATTTTCAACCTCAAATATTGTATAATGGCATTTACCTTCTTTGTGCTTATAGAATGTATTTTTATCTTTACGATTCAGATTATTTACACATCTTCCATAATTACTGATCCAGTAGTTTTCAGTACCATTTACACGCACAAATACTTCAAAAGCATTTTTCAGCTTATATTTGATTGGATATTCTACTATTCTGCATTTATCCTTTGATATTTCCTGTAATTCTCCGTTTTCATCTAAGATAAACTGCATTTTTGATTCTGTTGTTTCTACTTCTACGTTTTCTATGATAATTTCTTTGTTCATTGTTACTTATAAAAATTCCTTTCAATTTCGATATGTCTTTAGATAACTCAGCACCATTTTGTGTCCAGCTAATAATTGAGCATCCAGATTTGAATGCTCTGAATCACTATTCGTAATAAAAAAAGACAATACGATTGATTCATACTGTCTCTGTAAATACCATATTCAATTGTATGTTCCCGCCAAAATTGGCGACATCTCAATTCTGCAAAATTGCGATAATTACGTTCCCAGATTTAGAAACACTGATTTTCCCCGTTTGTTGGGGAATTATATGGCAAACCTTTTAAAGCGTTCGCTTATCAGACTTCGGATATACATACTACGCACTTTCGGATGTCCGGAAATAGGAGTCACCAAAATTGGCATGTCCTCTTTCGACCACTTGTGGTCTAACCAGTGCAAGATTTCCCCCGTTGATATTTAGAAAAATCTGTATAAAAATGATAACAACCGTACTTGCAGATACATACCTGTTCCCCGCGGGGAACCATAGTCTCACGGAACTACGGTATACGGTGAAATATCGTACATCTATAGTAATCCAAACATGTAACAGGTGTATCATAACAATACAACCAATCCAATTTTGGCTTCGTTACCCACAGCAAAAAAACACTTTCCATATTTACGGAATCTGTTTGAACCGAAATCGTAAGATGTATTCACTGTGCAATTTTACACAATCAGATTCCCAGAATAGGAATACGACCTCTCCCAAAATTAGCAATTGGTTAAACTGACATTCAAATAGGCAAATCACAGTCCTTCTAAACAAGCTGAAAATTCGACCCATCAATTCTGTCGAGGTGCATCAATACAGATCATCTATATCAATGAGTCCTGAATCCTTTTCAGTAATGCAAAATAACCCTTGATTACATTCATCGTGTGATTCATTTTTGCGTAGTTCATTCTGTCCCACACAATCTATATTCGTCAGGTTCATTTGAACCTCACATTTTGTAGGCAAGTCCAGTATTTCCTCTATAGAAAAATCATGTTCTATTGAATTAGGTTCTCCCCAGTTGTCATCAGCCGCATTTCTCACCTCATCAGGAAATACTGATAGATCCAATAACTCACCCTGTTTATACTCACCATCATAACAACCTTCGACTGGTTTATATTTCAACGATTTATTGTATGCCAGACATTCCTTATATAAAGCAATCACAACATCTGGATTATTTATATACTTCTTTGCACCCTCACAATAGGCATTGTATCTTAGTTTGATTGCCCTTCTATCCAATTTCTCAATAAATTCTTCACATTCCACGGTATCAGAATATTTTTGCGCTTCATCAATGACGGCATTTCTGTCACAATATCTGCCATATGAATTATTCAGTTTGTAATATGTACCATTTGTCCTACGCTTTTTATGCCTATATACATATATAAGCTGCATCTTCTCTAATTGTTCCATGTAATCATTGACTGTCTCTTTCCCATATCCCCACAATGCTGTCATTTCATCCTGTGGCATATGCCATTCCTTAGCCTGGTTATTGATCGTACCAATCAAGGAACAGAAGAACGAAAATACGTTAAAGGGCTTATTCGCTTTTTCAAATATAATCTGCATCTCCCATTGTTCCAAAACAACAAACTTTTTCTTATCGAAACTTACCTCTAATCCTTTACCAGAGAAAATATAATTGTCATTATCCTGATTTATAATCTCTATAATCCCTTTTTTCACAAGTGACTGTATAGCACTTCTAATTCCATCAATTATGGTTCGTTCCTTCCTGTTTGCTGATTTCAAAAATTTACTTGTCATCTCATATCCTATCAAGCTGACAGACGTACTAAGATGTCCATATTTCTTACAGTACATTCCATTGAGTATTGCTAACAAAACGGTTTCTTTATCATCTGTATTTAATTGTTTGTCCAAAAATAATTTCATATAAATAATGTCCTTTCACATAAATCAAATTAATTTTCTTATTATTTTTCAGCGTTTTCATATTGGATCAATTTTACAGCATCAAAATATCTTCTATCTGCCATAAAAACATGATACACACACGTCCATCCCTGTCACCTATGCCACAACCAATAGGATGAATACCTTTCTTAAATAACAAATTGCACTCCTGTAAATCATAGTTATAAATTGGTTTAATATTTTTGTTGTACATAAATCATTACCCTTTCTTAAATCAAGCCTAAGTTTCACTTTCGACAAATAGATGTCGATTTTCCTAATTTCTCCTAGGACAAGTTGACATCAATTTGTCGATTCCGATACTACTACTAAAGGAGATAATATTTACTACAAGAGATCCATTTGTACCCCTAACGGGGTTACACTTTGAGTTTATCATTTATAGTTTATTTCTTTCTGTATGTTTCCTTGTTTAAATTTATAGTTCTATCAATTATTCTTCTAAATCATAATTGTAATACCTCTTTCTCATATACTATTCCTTCGCCTTATTATTGTTTCATTGTAACTAACTAATATTTTTCTGCCATGTAACATCCTATTTTGGGACACCACATAATTACATTTCTTCATCTGAATCTAAATCTGAAAACTTAACAAAAATCCCATATTTGCATTTTGTAACTGTTCATCCCATAAATCAAAATGTTAAATTTCTCACTGTAAATAGGACTGAACATTTCATTCAGCCCTTTTATTTACTTTTTTTGATTGCCCTGTAATAACAATTATTTAGTTCAGCCAAATTTTCGGCTGTATCATTTTTTCTAAAGTGAAACTGTTCCACTTAGAATTTTCACTCACAGCCAAATGGTTGTCTCCTAAATTTTAACCATCACAAAATCGTGGACGTTAGGTTTCGGGGCTGTACTCGCCAATTTTGGCGAGTCATATTTTTCACGGTCGAATTTTCGACCATATGGCAGAAGACTTCTAATAAATATCTTCCGCAACCAGATAATCAACCTCTTTCTTTATCCTTTCCATCTCATTACTATAAATCCTGTATGCTGTAATCTTTGCTGATTCTATGGAATCATATTTTTCAGGCTGTAATCTTCTGAGATTTCCTTTACCAAAACAATACAAAAGATACTTTTCTTCTTTTGGTTCATAGTTAATCTTAAATTCCATCTTTATCACGCCACATAAATTAATTTCACAATGGCTACATACAGTCACACCATCTGATATAATATCTTTCCATTCTAATTCTTTGAACTGCATATAATGTTTCCTTTACTAATTTTTTCTTAACGGACACCATTTGGGTTTTTTCTTTGGCAACTTATTTATACTCAACTTCCCCATATCATCAATTCTGCCTTCATGGTCACAATAATAAATCCTCTTACCGTAATCATACATTCTTATGTATTCGCATTCAGCGCAATTTTGCGCCCTTGCTTCTCTATCCATACCTCATCATTCTCCATTTTCAATCTTATCCATCAATGCATCACTGGCAGTAAATTTTATCTTTTTGAAGGACGGAATCATATATTCTTTCCCATTTTTCGGATTCCTGCCGACTCTTTCTTTTGTAGTCTTTAATTCAAACTTACCCAAACCATATAGTCTTACTGTATTATCTTCTTTAAGTCCTTCTACGAGTATTTCAAAAAATGTGTTTAACTCTTTCTCCGCTTTTGCTAATGTGATCTTTTGTTTCTCAGCCAATTTCTTGATAAATTCTGTTTTGGTCATTTTTATTTATCCCCTTTCCTATCCTCTTACAGGTATTCCCTTACTTTTTAGATATTGAATCGCTGTTTGCAACAAGCTCCCATTGTCGATTGTATTGCGCATTGTATCATCCCATACATGAGGCTCATGGCTCGTTGCTATACCGCCATGTAAGCCCTCATTCGCCCATCTTGCCACCTCATACCCGGTAGCATTTACATAATTATTCATGGAATCATAATCTATATATACGCTTGCCCTTGCGCCGTTTTTATATGGCCTGGCATCTACTTTTACAGCCGAATAGAGGAAATCTTTTGTCCTCTGATAACTGTCCGGAGTCCATCCAGTATAATAGTCATATAAGAAATAATTCAGTGTTTCATATACTTTATCTGCCATTTTATCCACCATTTTTACGAGTACAGGCTGTAATGCCCTTTCTAAATCCTGCATATTATTTATATTTCTTGCCATTTCTTTATCTCCTTTCTGGTACTTCAATTACTGTTACATTTTTTGCGTTATAGTCGCTCCGGTCATTTCGGAATGCTTTAAAGTATACATAATATCCTTTATCGAGATATTCTCCCTATAGTCTGGAACCATGGATAAAATAGGTATTGCCATCTTCTCCATAGATAAATCCATACTTTCTGTCGTGGTAATACCGTGTTACTCTGCCGTACATTATTCATCCTCACCTTCTGGATCTTCCCAAACTGCATCTTCTGGGATCAGTCCTTTTTCTTTCATAAATTCCATTTGACTGTCAGTAAAACGGAGCCGTTCCATACCATAGACCCCTTTTTCCATATTTTGTTTCAGCGTCCGGTTCATTTTTTCTTTCATTGTGCGATTCTCAAACATACGGATTTTTGTATAAGGCGGTGGATTACCTTCTGTCTTGTTACATTTTGGTATAGTGTATCTGCCATCACGGATTTTTAACTCTGGAATGACTGTGCCGACTCCTGTAATCTGCACACGTTCCCCTTTTAACAAGGCTTTGCGCATCTCATCGGAATACATTTTGAGTATTTCTTTTATCATCTGATGCTTGTAAATGGGATTATCTTCCCGTTTGCAGATTCTTGCTGCCATCTGGTTTTCGTTTAATGTTGGTTTTACTATCATGTGTTGTGTTCCTCCTTGGATTTTAATTTCTTTTTATTTTGTTGTCATTTCGTTAATTGAATGTTGCTATGAAATAGGATTTTCATGTCATGGGGAATATGGATGGAGAATGGATATTGGAAATGAATGAAAGGGTTAGAATACCCCTGTAAGGCTCTATGAGGCTCATACAGATGTTTAAGAGTTGTGAATGAGGATTATTATTATGGATATTCAGGCACTAAAATAAGCCCATTATCAACCACGGAAATATGATTGATGATGGACTTATTTAGATGTCCGATATTAAGTTGTAAAGCGTACACAGTCACAAGGATCTTTGCTGTCTACTATATCTATACGCCACACAGGCGTCATTAGCACTGGCCACAGCGATGCATTTTAACATAGTGTCCGCCGTCTGCGTCTCAAAAGGTTCTAAATAGACCTGAGAGCCGCCCATGGACGCCGCATGCTCCGATACCGTTACGGTATCGGACAGAGAAATCTTACCTGCCTCCACTGCTTCCAAAATTAGAAGCATGGTCATAATCTTGGTTACACTGGCCGGATGGAGCTTTTCATCCGCCGCCTTTTTCATCAAAACCGTCCCTGTGGACACTTCCATCAAAAACGCATGGGGGGCTGCCACCTCTGCCGCTACCTGGTTTTCCGAAAAAGATTCCTCTTTTGCCTCCTCCTGCACTGCCGTCCCCGCTTCCTGCGCATATACGAAAGAGGGGGAGAAAAGCAGTATTAATGCCAGTGTGCATACACACAATTTTTTCAGAAAAATCACCTCAAAGTCCCTTTGGACTATATATATGCGGCGGTTTTTCCTTCTAATCCAAAAAATATGGTCGGCTCCTGCTGCAGAATCGTTCAACTTCTGTCATAAAAGCATCAGACAAGCAATCAAAATTCCAAGGATGCAGCCAGCCATCACCTGGAGCGGCGTATGACCTACAAGTTCTTTTAGACTTGCTTCCCAGAACTCGTACATCTTGTCATTCTTTTTAAATGCTTCTACAAATCCTTCAGTGCGGAAAAAGTCAATCATCTCATTGAGTACCTTTCCCTGGCGCCCGGTCTCCATACGCACGCCCATGGCATCATGCATAACGATAATTGCCAGCATACAGGTAACCGCAAACTCAAAAGACGAAAACCCATAGACAAATGCCGACGCCGACGCCATGGCGCTGACTGTGGCAGAATGTCCGCTGGGCATCCCGCCGTCTCCCACCAGACGCTCCCAATGGATTCCTTTATGCATCCACGCATAGATAATCGTCTTTATTACCTGTGCGGATGCCCAGCCGCAGGCGCCGCACATAAGTATCTTATTGTTTAACAGTGCTTTTAGTATACTGTTCATCCTTTCTCCTATAAGAAATGCCTTGACTTTACAGTCAAGGCATCGCTGCACAATTTTAGTTATATTTACGCTTCCTAGCTGCTTCGGATTTTTTCTTGCGCTTTACACTCGGCTTCTCGTAATGCTCTCTTTTACGGATTTCCTGCTGGATCCCAGCCTTTGCACAGTTTCGTTTGAAACGGCGCAATGCGCTATCCAAAGTCTCGTTTTCTTTAACGATCACGTTTGACATAGTATCACACCTAACCTCCCTCCAGTTGCTTATTGTGCCAAATACAACTGTCTGGGTATTTTATTGCACTACGAATATTATAGGGATCGCGGCATCTTTTGTCAATAACTTTTTTATTTTATTTGTATTTTTATTTGATTTGCGCTTCTACTGCCTCAAGTGCTTTTTGAATCGCCTCGTCAATTCCGGTCGGGTTTTTACCGCCCGCCTGGGCCATATTCGGGCGTCCGCCTCCGCCTCCGCCTACGATAGACGCGATGGCCTTGATCAGGTTGCCCGCATGGGCCCCCGCTTTCATGGCCTGGTCCGTGGCGGTGGCCATCAGGCTTACCTTGCCGTCGGTCACGGAAGCCAGAAGTACGACGCCTTCCCCTAACTTCTCCTTTAACTGGTCTCCAAGATCCCGCAAGCCGTTCATATCCACACCGTCTACTTTCGCGGCCAGAACTTTTACGCCTTTGATCTCTTTAACCTGATCCATTACGTCTCCCAAAGCATCTTTAGCCGCCTTACTTTTCAGCGCCTCATTTTCGCTCTGAAGCTCTTTGATCTGCGCAAGAAGATGTCCGATTTTTTCTGTTACGGATGAAGCAGTAGTTTTTAACAGCTTTGCCGCCTGTAAAAGCTCTGTTTCCTGTTCTTTGTAATAAGCGAACACGCCTTCTCCTGTCAGTGCTTCGATTCTGCGCACACCCGCCGCAATGCCGGACTCGGACACAATCTTAAAAGCAGTGATCAGGCCTGTATTCTGTACATGCGTACCGCCGCACAGCTCCTTGGAAAAATCTCCCATAGATACCACACGCACGTCTTCTGCATATTTTTCATCAAACAAAGCCATAGCGCCGCTCTTTTTCGCGTCTTCTAGATTCATGACCTGCGTGATCACCGGAATAGAGGCCTGGATCTGCGCATTTACCATAGCTTCCACTTTTTCTAATTCTTCCGAAGTCATGGATTGGAAATGGGCAAAGTCAAAACGCAGACGGTCCGGCGTTACCAGGGAACCTTTCTGCTCCACATGATTGCCCAGCACAAGTTTCAAAGCTTTCTGAAGCAGATGGGTCGCGCTGTGGTTTTTACAGGTATCCTTACGTCCTGCTTCGTCCACTTTCAGAGTCACCGTATCTCCTGTTTTGATCATACCGGCGGTCATATGGCCCACATGACCCACCTTACCGCCTAAAAGCTTGATAGTATCCTCTACCACAAAAACAGCGTCTTTGCAGACAATCACGCCTTTATCTCCCTGCTGGCCGCCCATGGTAGCATAAAACGGCGTCTCCTCCACAAATACTGTTCCCATCTGACCGTCGGAAAGCGCCTCTGTAAGCTCTGTATCTGTGGTCAGCACCGTGATCTTCGACGCGCCTTCAAGAGAATCATATCCTGTAAACTCTGTAGTCACCGAAGCGTCGATTTCATCATAAACCGTAGCGTCTGCGCCCATATAGTTGGTCGTCTCGCGGGACTCCTGCGCCTGCTTTCTCTGCTCTTCCATACAGACCTTAAAGCCTTCCTCGTCGATATCGTATCCCTTTTCTTCCAGGATTTCCTTAGTCAGATCCAGCGGGAATCCGTAGGTATCATATAACTTAAAGGCATCCTTGCCCGGCAGCGTCTTTTTACCTGCTGCCTTCATGGTTTCTTCCATCTGCGCCAGGATACTTAATCCCTGGTCAATCGTCTTATTGAACTTGTCCTCTTCCTGGGTCAGCACTTTAAAAATAAAATCTTTCTTCTCATAAAGCTCCGGGTATCCGTCTTTGGAACCTTCGATGACCGTCTCGGAAAGTTTCGCCAAAAACTTCCCTTCAATACCCAGAAGGCGTCCATGACGAGCTGCGCGGCGGATCAGGCGGCGCAGCACATATCCCCTGCCCATGTTGGCAGGCATAATACCGTCGGAAATCATAAAAGTCGCCGAACGAATATGGTCCGTGATCAGACGAATAGATACGTCTTTATTCTCATCTTTTTTATACTCGCAACGGGCATATTCACACACCTTGTCCCGCAGCGCGCGCACTGTATCCACATCAAAGATGGAATCTACTTTCTGCACCGCCACTGCAAGGCGCTCCAAACCCATGCCTGTATCAATATTTTTTTGGGTCAACTCTGTATAATGGTTGTCCCCGTCATTGTCAAACTGAGTAAACACGTTGTTCCAGACTTCCATATAACGGTCGCAGTCGCAGCCTACCGTACAATCCGGCTTACCACAGCCATATTCCTCTCCCCGGTCATAATAGACTTCCGAGCAGGGTCCGCAGGGTCCTGCCCCATGCTCCCAGAAATTGTCCTCTTTTCCGAAACGGAAAATACGCTCCGCCGGAATACCGATCTTCTTATTCCAGATATCAAACGCTTCATCGTCATCCAGATAGACCGACGGATATAAACGGTCCGGCTCCAAACCCACTACCTCGGTCAAAAATTCCCAGGTCCAGTGAATCGCATCATCTTTGAAATAATCTCCAAAAGAAAAATTACCCAACATCTCAAAAAAAGTTCCATGTCGGGCAGTCTTCCCTACATTTTCAATGTCTCCGGTACGGATGCATTTCTGGCAGGTCGCCACACGCCTCCTTGGCGGTATCTCCGCTCCGGTAAAATACGGCTTTAAAGGCGCCATACCAGAATTGATCAAAAGCAGACTCTTGTCATTATGCGGAACAAGAGAAAAGCTTTTCATCACCAGATGCCCCTTGCTTTCAAAAAAGTCAAGGAACATTTTGCGAAGTTCATTTACACCATATTCTTTCATTCTATTTATATCCTCCTATTAAAGTTCCGTTGCTGTTTAAGTTCCGCAATTTCATGTTTTTCATCATATCACACCCTTTTGACAGGCGCAAGATTTTATATACAAAAAGCCCGCTCTTTCTATAAAATCTCCCATGATTGTCCCGGATATGCAACCGGGCAAAACTTGCCGGCTGCATCTTTTAAATATCCGTCCTTTTGCAGTTTACGGCATATGTCATATTCCTCCCACATATGCATGGGAAATATACGGGCGGCGTCCGCTTTTTCAAGGAAATACTGCATGCCCAGATAATATGCATCCCCAAGCCGCGGGTCCAGGGGGATAAACGCGGCGTCAAAAAAGACTCCGTCAAGCCTGTCCACTTCTTTTTTATAATTGGCGGCCATATTGTTGTTCCAGGCTTTATCCTCCCCTTCCCAGTGCCACCAGTTTAAATCTCCTGCATGGTAAATCCTTTTTCCTTCTGCCTTCACGATAAAAGCCACGC
>CAJUMT010000115.1 GCA_910587495.1 uncultured Lachnospiraceae bacterium
GCCAATATCATGGGCAAATGCAGACTGACTGCTCCGATGTTAAATCTGCCTACAAAGACAGGCTTGTCCTCCTCGTCAGCAGGCTGCATCCCGCCTCTTTCATACCAGGGACTTAAGAAAGCGCGGCATCCCATAGGACTGATGACTCTTTTGTATTTTTTGTACATTTCAGAAATGTAACCTTCTCCGCTTAAGGACAGCCAGTCCGGATACATGGTCTTGGACGAACAGTCAATGCCCGCCTCGAACACATCCTCACAGACGCAGCCCTGGCCGTGAATGGCTTCGTCATATAAAAATACGATTTTCGGGAACAGCACGGGTTTTTTATTGCCGGGCTTACCCTGCCCTTCCTGATGGACTTTCAGAAGAGAAATATTACACATTTTCTCAAAAAATTCCGTGCCAAGCCCCATAGTCACCGTCACGAAAGGATAATCTCCCCTGGAAGAACCAACAGTATTTAACTTATACTCAATGCCCTGCCAGCCCTGATCGTATTCTCTTCGGACTTTATTCATGGCGTAATTCTTCGCCTTTTCCTTAGCCCCCTCCCAGGAAGCATCTGTGTAGGAGAGAAATTCTTCGTAATGTTTCCGATAGCTTTTTTCCGCGTAAGGCGCCAGCACTTTATCCACTTCCGGCACCGTAAAACCGCCGTACTGCTGGGCCGCTGTGCTCAAAATAATATCGCCCATAACGTCAAAGGCAGTATCCAAAGTTTTCGGTTCATTATACCACACGTTGCCCATCTCAAAACCATTACTTAATACGCTGCCGATATCAAACAGGCAGCAATTCATGGTATCCAGGCGCGCCGACTGGTCATGGATATAAATATAGCCGTCCCTACAGGCCTGCAGCTCGTTACGGTTCATGAAAAATTTCCGATACAGCTCTTTATTCAGTTCGTTAAAGATCAGGCTGCGCTTCGTCGCCACCAGGGCGCTGTCTGTATTCGCGTTGCTTTTATCCCCGATGTAACGGATAGACTGGCTTTTGGTATACACGTCGTCCATCATATGGACAAAATCTTTCTTGTAATTACGGTAATCCCGATAGCTCTTTGCCACCGCCGGATTCACCTGGTCCAGCGCGCCCTCCACGATATTATGCATATCCTGGATATCGATCCCTTCTTTACCCAAAGACTCGGCTTTTTTCTGCGCAAAATCACAGATAAAACGGATCTCATCCTCCGTGAAGGTATACAGGATACGGGCCGCCGATTTATTGACCGCATTAATGATTTTCTCCACATTAAACGTCTCTTTTGTGCCATCTTTCTTAACTACATGCACTACTGATTCACCCCTATATATTGTGTTTATCCGGCGAACACACGCCAAATATTGATAATAAGTATACCTTATCCAGAACGATTGTGCAATAGTAAATTTACGCCGCGGGTACGGCGGCCAAAAAACTTCCTCGCCGGAAAATTTTGACAGTACAAGTTATAAGCCCCCTGCCTATTCAGGGCAAGGGGCTTATTTCAATCATGATACTTTTTCCATTTCCGCCATAAAAGGTAAGAGTACAGCTCAAGTCCGAGGACGCCCGCGAGAATGGCGCCAAAAGAAATCCAGCTCATCCAGGCAGTGGGGAATACGCCGTTCAACGCCATGACAAGGCCCATGACGCAGAAAACGGCGCCGCCCACGGCGTGGGTCTTCTTCCATACCCACTCGCTTTCCAGCGTCCAGGGGTTTTTGATCCCCATGGTGTAATTAGTGCGCAACTGGGGCATATAGTTCCCAAAGGCGATCAGCAGGATGCCTACGCCCGCCGGAACCAGACGACTTAAAGGAACGGCAACGCCCAGAATGGCCGCGTTGCAGATCCAGTTCACAGCTATAAGGAAGAGAGTCAGGAATACAACAAAAACTCCATAGGCTTTCTGATGCTTTTCGTAACTCTTCCCCCTGGGATCGATCCTGGGAACCACATGAAAGAGACCAAACATCAAAAGGGGCAGCAGCGCCAGAAACAGGGTGGAAGCTTTAGGAGCGTAACTGTCCGGCGTCCCGTCTATCCCCCAGTGGACAGGCACTGTCTGCGGCATCCCCGGGAAAACAACAAGATGTCCCGCAAATGAAAGGATGCAAAGCGCCAGCAGAAAAAGAGTCTGTTTTTTCATGAATCTATCCCTCCTTTTTTTTGGTAAAAATCAAAAAACCATTTGACCAGCTCCTGAAAGACAGTGGTATTCAGGCTGTAGATAATATTCTGCCCCTTCCGTTCATCCAGGATAAGGCCTGCTGCCTTTAACGTGTTCAGGTGATGGCTGATAGAAGGCTTGCTGATCGAGAAACATCCGGCAATCTCTCCCGCGGTCATGTCCTGGTCGGATAAAAGCTCCAGAATCCTCCGGCGGGTAGGGTCGGATAAAGCTTTGAAAGCGTCGTTCACGGCATCCCCCTTCCTTTAATTAGATAATTAACTAATAATCTAATTAAAGGGTAGCATGGAATGCACAAGATGTCAAGTGTACATTTTTCTTCTCCGATTCCTGCGTATAGGTTTTCTTTATATTCTGCCCGACTGGAGTACCTTTCTACTTAATTCCAATATAAATTCACGGGAGAGTGATGGAATTGATTTGGCAACAATATCAACAGACACACCGTTTCTTAAAAAATTTGAGGCTGTCTGAATTTCAGCCTGCCTCAGTTTTTCTGTGGCATAATCTTCTACAAGTTTACACATAATTGACGCTCCTTCCTTGGTTTTTTTGAAATAATCAACGCGGCTACAAGTTTTCGGGAATTTAGGATGCTGTCCAACGCTCTTCTTGAAATACTGCATTAGCTCAGCAATATCACTCTTGTCATCGACAGCTGTATTTACATATATTTCATGTGTCCCGTTCTCAACGATGCTTCCTGTTTCTTTGATCATACGTTCGATATGATAAATGGTACGGTTTTCATGAAAGGTATCAAATTTTGAAATAAAAATAATATATACATCCGGGAGTTCTTTATAATCAAGTCCCTTTTCTACGAAAATAGTGTCTATATTAGAACGGTTAAAGCGCACTCGCCTTTGATGATCATCATCATCTTCTTTCTGAACCTCACAGTTTATGATAGAATGATTTTCATCTTCACAGAGCAAATCCAGCACAACAGAATGTGCATTAATATTCCTTAAAAAACGCTGTACTTTAGAATCGATTACTTTTAATTTGGGCTTTTCCAGGATAATTCTTAATATTTCCTCCGCAACTTCTCTGTCCTCAGCCATTTTCTGAAAAAATACGTCATCAATAATATTCAACTTAGAAACAAAATTTTTCTGTTCTTCATATGTCTGCATAAACTATCCTTTCATAAGATATTGCATCAACTCGCACTATATTTTTAGTATACCACGAATTTTTGAATACTCAATGGAAATCTCACCTAACTTCGGAAAGAACCCACTGGATCCCCCGTTACATTTTATTTACATTTCCGATACGTTTAAGTTATACTTATCTGGTAAATAAGTACATTATACACAATGAGGAATTTTTGATGAAAGACAGAAAAATACTGATCATAGAAGACGAGAAACCAATCGCGGACATTTTAAAATACGGGTTTGAAAAGGAAGGATTTCTGGTACACTGCGCCTGCACAGGCGGGGAAGGCTTTAAATTGGCCTGCAAGGAACAGCCGGACGTGATACTTATAGATTGGATGCTGCCGGATATCAGCGGTGTGGACATATGCAGAATGCTGGCGGAACAGTATACGATGCCCATCCTCATGCTGACGGCCCGGGGCAATGTAGAGGACAAGCTTTACGGCCTGGAATCCGGCGCCGACGATTATATCACCAAACCTTTTGACCTTCGGGAAGTCATCGCCCGGGTGCGGACGATCCTGCGCAGGTTTGATAAGGCCGGAGGCATCACTGAGTCGGGGCAGATGGTCTGCGGACATTTAACGATCGTGGAACGGGAACACAGCGTCTACAGCCATGGAGAGCTTTTAAATCTGACGCCGAAAGAATACGAGCTTTTGGTCTTTTTCTTAAAGCATCCCCGCCAGGTGTTCACCCGCACCATCCTTTTAGACCGCATATGGGGCTATGATTTTGCGGGAGACACAAGAACCGTGGATATCCATGTACAAAGGGTCCGCAAAAAAGCGGGGCTTGAAAACGCTCTGGTAACCATTTTCGGCGTGGGGTATAAATATGTCCCATAAAAAAGGATTTTACCGTTTCGGCATCTGGCGGCAGATGGCTGCCGGACTTCTTGCGGTATTCTTAGCAGGCGGATGTCTCCTTTACGGCGGCATCCATACAAGACTTACCCAAAATCAGGAAGACCAGATTATGCGGGAGCTGCAAAGTATCCGGGAAAATTCCGGGATCTGCATCCGGCAGCTTCTGATGCTAAACGGAGCCAATAACGACGAAGAAAGCTACCGCCGCATCGCCGGAGATATTGCCCGGGAACTAAAAGTCGTCGGCAGCACAGGATTAAGTGTGCTGGACCAAAAAGGCGGCTATCTGGACGGCAGTATGCAGATGCCAAAAGACGCGCCGGGTGAAGATCTTATGCATGCCCTGGAAGGGCATGCCGCCTTCACCATGACCTATCCTGCCGCTGATACTATGCTGGTCTATTTTTCCATGCCCGTAGTGATCGAAAAAAAGACGATCGGCATCATCCGCTATCAGGTGGACGCCTCCTCGCTTTTTATACAGAGCATGCAGACCGAGCGCCTGGCCTGCCAGATGGCGGCATCCGTGTTTGTCATGACCTTTTTGCTGCTGGCTTTCTTAACAGGGCGTCTGCTCTCCCCCGTGCAAAAGCTTACAAAAATTTCAAGACAGGTAGTGGATGATCTTTCCAGAGAACAGATCAATATGCAGACACTGGCCCAGCTGGCGGACTCCGGACGCCGGGATGAAATCGGAGAACTGTCGAGGAACTTCAGCATTATGCTGAAAGTCATCGGCTCTCAGTTTAAAAATATGCAGGAAGATAAAGAACGCATTATCGGACTTTTAGGAAGCCGCCAGGAATTTTACAACAATATGACCCATGAACTAAAAACACCGCTGACCACCATTCAAGGCTATGCCCAGCTAATGGAAGCGGACAAGGCAAAAGACCGGCAGCTTACTGAAAAAGGACTGCATCATATCCTGGAGGAAAGCACAAGAATGCATCAGATGGTGCTTCAGCTTTTGGAAATGTCCGACAAAAGCGCCTATATGATAAAGGAACCCGTGAATCTAAGCCGGACCGGCGCAAGCGTGGCGCAGGCGCTGGAAATTAAAGCAAGACGCTACCAAATGCAGATTCAGACAGATTTTCCCGAAAAACTTATGGTTCTGGGCGTGGAAGAACGATTGCGCCAAGTACTTGTAAACCTGACCGACAACGCCATCAAATACGGCGACAGCCAGACGGTCATCCATATCTTCGGCCTGCAAAAAGACGACTCCGTGCTTTTGGGCGTCAGAAATCAGGGAAAAGGTTTAAGCCGGACGGAACAGGAAAAGATCTTTGAACCCTTTTATCGAGTGGACAAAGCCTATTCCCGGGAACAGGGAAGTTCGGGGCTGGGTCTTTCTATCTGCAAAAAAATCATGGACGAACACGGCGGCTCCATCGGCGTAAAGAGCAAACCTGGAGAAAGCACGCTCTTTTATATCCGCCTGAACGCTGCGGAACCTAAATAGGAGGAAGATATGAACGGAAAATTTCTCACATATACGCTACTTGGCATCCTGCCCATATGTTTCCTTACAGGATGCGCGCCCAGAGAAAAAACGCTGCTTTTGCCGGATGTTTATACGCTGGATGCGGAGTCGGAAGATTCGACCGCGGCAGATGATTTTACCGTAAAAAAGATCTATACCTATTCTTACGAAACCAATCCCGCCCTGGATCACAGCGCTTCGCTAAAAAACTGCGGCGAACATGAAGTCTTTGTTATCGCCAATGAAGAAAATACGGACAGGCAAATGCCTTTGCTTAGGCAGGTGGATTATCGGTATGGCTTTTACGACACTTCCGGTCAGTCTAAAACCCCCTGGGAGGAACCGGAAAAAGTACTGCATCCCATATTCTGGCGGCTTTGGTCTCCTAATGAAACATCGGAACCAAAAGACGCCGACGCGGGGGAAGATTTTTTGTATGGAATAGATAAAATGCTGCTTTCCCCGGACGGAAAAAAGATGCTGGTATACGCCAGGGCAGAATCCTGGGACAATTACTTTGTCTGGCTTTACGACTTTGAAACACAGACCCCTTATACCTTGTACCAGGGAACGCCGCCGGAAGGAGTAGAACCGAAAGGTTCTTTCTCCCCCAGCGGTCGATGGGCTGCCTTTGACGCAACAGGCAGTCTGCATCAGAAACTGATCCTGCTCTACGACTGCCATAAAGAAAGAAATGACGGCGATGAAGAAGCCTTTATCCCCATCAACGATCATACAAGCTTCTATCCCCCTGATGATGCAATACCCATCGCCGAAACCGCCGTCCATCTGATCCGGAAAGCCGGACTTTTCGACCGATCCGGTCAGGCGGGACTTTTAACTTTTGTCCAGGAATATGACAAGGAAGTGCTTGCCATTGAATCCTATAACCTGCCGCCGGACGACGCCGACCCGCTTTATACTGAATCTTCTTATTACCTGTACGGAATGCCGGGCCATCTGCCCTATTTCCGATGCGCGCTGGATACAAAAAACAATCATATCTACTACCTAAGCAACTCTTCCCAGATGCAGAGTACCGATCTGACACACGGTACTTCCGGCGTAAACAGAGATTTTTCCGGCGCTGTCCTGGATTTTCTGCTTCTTGATTCCGGTGATTTTTTACTTTTGTCCTCCCAGGATGCCAATGCCTTTAGTATAAAACCAACTGCAAATGTAACGAACCCGGACTCTTTGACGCTGCAAAAAGAATGGGATATTTCTTCTATGGATCTGTATCTGTATGCTACAGAAGAGGAAAACGAACGTCTGCTGTACAAAAATCTTCACAACGTCATCTGTATGGAATATGACGAGACAACCCGGCGCATTCTTGTGGAGACCTCCGAGGACGGCACTCTTAGAAGGAGGCAATGCGTGATCCTGGAACTGTAAATGTAAAAGAAAATTTACAGTCAGAAACAATCTACAAAAAAATCCTACTTGATAAAACGGTCAATAGCCTCCGTCAGATCAGCGATAGAGTCCATATCTCCACACTCCACCGCATCCACCAGACAGTGCTCAATATGATCTTTTAATATGACCTTTCCTGTGTTATTGATAGCGGATTTGACTGCAGAGAGCTGAATCAGTACCTCGCTGCAGTCTCTTCCATCCTCCACCATCCGCCGGATGGATTCCAGATGTCCGATGGCTCTGGAAAGCCGGTTTAGCACTGCTTTCGTGTTCGTATGCGTATGTCCATGATTGTGGGCATGCCCCTCTCCCGGCTCATGGACATGATGATGCGTATGCTCATATACAGTCCCGTCCGGCGCAATATGGGTATGCGTTTCTCCTGTTGCCATATTGATTCTCCTGATATATGCTGTTTGCTTACAAGTCGCAGTTTTTTACGGTTCTCGGGAACGGGATTACGTCGCGGATATTGCCCATACCGGTCAGATACATGACACAGCGTTCAAAACCAAGACCAAATCCCGCATGGCGCGTAGTCCCGTATCTGCGCAGATCCAGATAGAATCCATAATCTTCTTTTTTAAGCTTCAGCTCATCCATACGCGCGGACAATTTTTCATAATCGTCTTCCCTCTGGCTTCCTCCGATAATCTCCCCGATCCCGGGCACAAGGCAATCCATGGCGGCCACGGTCTTATTGTCCTCATTCATTTTCATATAAAATGCCTTGATCTCCTTAGGATAATCTGTCACAAATACCGGGCGCTTAAAGACCTGCTCAGTCAAATAACGCTCATGTTCCGTCTGCAGGTCGCATCCCCAGGAAACTTTATATTCAAACTTATTGTTATTCTTTTCCAGAAGTTTAACAGCTTCCGTATAAGTCACATGGCCGAACTCGGAATTTACTACATGGTTCAAACGCTCCAGCAGCCCCTTATCCACAAAGGAATTGAAAAACTGCATTTCTTCCGGCGCATGATCCAGCACATAGCGGATCACATATTTCAACATATCTTCCGCCACCTGCATATTATCCGTAAGATCCGCGAACGCCATCTCCGGTTCGATCATCCAAAACTCTGCCGCATGACGGGTCGTATTGGAATTTTCCGCCCGGAAAGTAGGTCCAAAAGTATACACATTACGAAAAGCCATGGCAAATGTTTCTGCGTTCAACTGCCCGCTGACAGTCAGGTTTGTAGGTTTGCAGAAAAAGTCCTGGGTGAAGTCCACATTTCCCCGGGCGTCTTTCGGCACGTCGCTTAAATCCATTGTCGTCACCTGGAACATCTCTCCCGCACCCTCGCAGTCGCTGCCGGTGATCAGAGGCGTGTGTACATAGACAAAGCCTCTTTCCTGGAAAAAGCTGTGAATCGCATATGCTGTCAGGGAGCGCACGCGGAACACTGCCTGGAACATATTGGTCCTGGGACGCAGGTGCGTCATCGTGCGCAGGTATTCCAGCGTATGGCGTTTCTTCTGCAAAGGATAATCCGGCGCGGACGCGCCTTCTAATGTAACTTCCGCAGCCTGAATCTCAAAGGGCTGCTTTGCCTGGGGTGTAGCCACCAGTGTCCCTTTCACAATAACGGCCGCACCCACATTCAATTTGCTGACCTGGGCGAAATTGTCCATGGTATCATGGTATACAATCTGAAGCGTATCAAAAAATGTACCGTCATGCAGTACCAGAAAACCAAAGCTCTTGGAATCACGCACGCTTCTGATCCATCCGCCGACGGTAACTTCTTTGTCAAGATAAGATTCTCTGTCCTTATATAATTCCCGAATCGTTGTCATCTTCATTTTCAAAAATCCTCTTGTTTTCTCTATATTTTCCTCATGGTATGGATTCCATACCGCGTTTTTTCAGTATATCATAAGTCAGGCTTGTTAGCAAATTGCACAAATTTTATATTTTACACAAAAAAATCATAAAAGCCCCTATGATTTTCGTGATTTTTTTGTTATAATCTTAACAAAATCAATCATTCTAACAATATCAGAAAAGAGGTACCCCACCATGGTAGACCATCATAACCGAACCATAGATTATATGCGCATCTCTGTCACCGACCGGTGCAATTTAAGATGCCAGTACTGTATGCCTGAAGACATCCCTTCCATTCCCCATGAAGAGATTCTCTCCTTCGAAGAAATCCTGCGTATCTGCCGTCTGGCAGCAGATCTGGGAATACAGAAGTTTAAAGTTACCGGAGGCGAACCCCTCGTAAGAAAAGGCTGTCTTGACTTTATTCAGAGCTTAAAAGCGCTTCCTGGCGTCTCTCAGGTAACGGTCACAACCAACGGGGTTCTTCTGACTGAACATATGCCCAGGCTGCGGGAAATTCATCCGGACGGCGTCAATGTCAGCCTGGATACACTCCGGGCAGACACCTTTCATCAAATCACCCAAAGACCGTATCTTCCCCAGGTCATGGACGGTATCCTCTCCTGCGTAGAATCCGGGATCAAAACAAAGATCAACTCGGTTCTGCTACGCGGGGTCAATGACCATGAATTTTTCGATCTGGTCAATCTGGCAAAAGAATACCCGGTGGATGTACGTTTTATCGAAATCATGCCCATCGGATCAGGCCAGCAGTATAAAGGATACAGCAGGCAGGAGCTGATCGCCCTTCTAAAAGAACGATACCCGAATGGTACGCAGGTATCCGAAATCCGCGGAAACGGTCCTGCAGACTATATCCATTTTCCTGATTTCAAAGGATGCATCGGTTTTATTGACGCTATCCATGGGAAATTTTGTAACTCCTGCAACCGGGTTCGGCTGACTGCAGACGGTATACTCAAATTGTGTTTATACTACCAGAACGGAATTGATCTGAAACATATGATGCGCACAGGTGAACCGGACAATAAGATTTGTACGGCCATGGAGCAGGCGATCCTCAAAAAACCTGCTGAACATCAGTTCCACCTGGATGCCCGGGAAGGAATGAAAGAAGTGCGCAGAATGTCCCAGATCGGCGGCTAAGCTTTCTCTTTCTTTTCATCAAAATAAAATGCCCCGCTTTTTCCGCCTGTCTTTTCCACCAGGTGGATATCCTTTATAACCATCCGTTTGTCGATGGCCTTGCACATATCATAGATGGTAAGAAGCGCTGCGCCAACTCCATGCAGCGCTTCCATTTCTACACCTGTACGTCCTTCTACTTTCACGGTGCAGACTGCCCGGATAAGATTCTGATCCGGCAGCAGTTCAAAATCCACCGCGCATTTTCCGATGGGCAGCGGATGGCACATGGGAATAATGGAAGAAGTCTGCTTGACCGCCATGATCCCTGCCACTCTCGACACTCCCAGCACATCTCCCTTTTTCACTTTCTGCTCTGTCACTGCCTGCATAATTTCATCAGATACAAGAATACTGCCTTCTGCAATGGCTGTTCGGGAAGTTATATTCTTCTCTGTCACATCCACCATAATGGCGTTCCCTTTTTTATCAAAATGTGTAAATTCCATTGTATTATACTGTCCCTCTGTGTTATTCTCGCTTTTTCAGTCCTTCAGGCCTTGGGATATCCGCATCTACAAAATGCTGTTTGATAAATAAAAATTCCTCCAGATCCATCAGCACATGATACAGCATGGCCCGGGATTCAAATTCTCCCCTGGAAACCGGAAGCGGTTCTCTTTTCATCTGCGCAAAAACCTGATTTAACTGCCTGATCTGCTGATCCGGTACATTTTCTTCTTGAACATAAAAAGCCACATGATCCAG
>CAJUMT010000116.1 GCA_910587495.1 uncultured Lachnospiraceae bacterium
TACCAGCTCCTCGCCTACCGCAATCAGTCGTTTTGATAGTCCGCCCGTCTCCATCACAGAACCCGCCAACATAAAGAAAGGAACCGCAAGCAGCGGAAAACTTACCATACTTGTAACCATCGTCTGCCCTACAAATGCAAACGGTGTGATCGGATTGACCATCAATGTAATAATAATTGCCAGTCCAATCGCTACTCCAATTGGTACGCTCAGGCACATAAACAGGACAAACAATCCCATCAATAACCCTACTTCCATAAAATACCTCCTAATTAAAGTCCCGCTCCCGGAAGCTTATGCGTTTGTACTTTCCGGTAAATGAATGTCCTTACTGTCCATTTTTTTTATTTCTCCAAACGTCTTTATAAGGTCCTGGATCAGCCGGATCAACATAAGGAAAAAAGATATAGGTACTCCAGCATAAGGAATCCATTTAGGAAGCTCCAAAACAGCTGTTACCTGTCCCCTGTTCATAATGTCAACTGTCAAAAGTGTTACATGGTAGAACACAAACACAGCAAATAGGAAAAATAATACGGTAGAAATCACATCAAATATCTTCTTTGCCTTTGGTTTTAAAAAATTTGTTATGATTTCCATTTTCAGATGCTCTCTTTTCTTGATCGCAAGGCTTCCGCCAAAATAACACAACCAAACCATAGAATACAAACTGATTTCTTCAACCCACGCCAACGGAAGATTTAATACAAACCGAAATAATACCTGCAAAAACAGCAATACAGTCATAAGCGAAGTCAAAATTACGATCGCATATTCCTCTAAATGTTCATTTAACCACCTGATGATCTTCATAAGCAGCCCCCCTATGGGCTGGCCGGAATCAATATTCCTGGCCAGCAGCTTCTACCACCTGTCTGAACAAATCTTCACCACATTTTCCTGCGATGGTGTCCCAGACAGGACGGGTAGCGTCACGCATCTCGCTTTTTTGCTCGTCTGTCAGCGTAATCACCTCTATAGAGGCGTCTTCACAGACTGTCAGCGCATCCTCGTTAGCTTTGTTACAAATTTCCCTTTGCTTTTCAATTGCAGCGGCCGCACTTTCTTCCACCGCGTTCTTTTCCTCATCAGTTAAAGAATCATAAAACGCGCCGCCCATATGCAGACCAAGGAATCCATAAATATGTTCGGTCAAAGTTAAATATTTCTGCACTTCATAAAACTTTGCATCCACAATCGAACTGTTCGGATTCTCCTGCCCGTCTATGGTTCCCTGCTGCAAACCGGTGAAAACTTCCGCGTAGGCCATCGTATTAGGATTCGCCCCAAGACAAGTAAGCATATCCAGATAAATATTATTGTTCAGCGTACGAATTTTAAGACCCGAAAAATCAGCGATGCTTTGTATCGGCTTTTTGCTGTTTGTCACATTTCTAAAGCCATAGTCCCAATAGCCCAAAAGCTTAATATCCGTATCCGCCAAATATTTATCCGCCATGGCCGCTCCGGCCTCACCATCTACGACCTGAAGGGCCGCATCCCGGTCCTCAAACAAAAACGGAGTGTCTAAAGGCATAAATGCCGTAGAATATTCGGCTACATTACCCACAGAAATATCGCTGAACTGAATAATTCCATTCTGCATGCCGCCAATGCACTGATCTGCACTGGTTCCTAATTGACCGTTGATGAAAACCTGTACATCCACATCCTGCAGGCGCTTTTCAACCTCTTCTTCAAAAATATACCATCCCTGCGTTGTAGGATGCGTCTCGCTTCCCATCGCAGATACTTTCCATATCCTGCTCCGACTTGTTTCCTGACCGGAAGTATCGCCGGCATCGGTTGATGCGGCAGCGTCAGGCGCCGTATCCACATTGCTCTTATTTTCTGCCTTCTGGCCGCAGCCTGTCATGACAGCCGCAGTAAAAACCCCAATCAACACCACACTTACTATTCTTTTATACATTTTTTTATACATTTTCCCTCCATACCCCATATGGGTTTTTATCCCTATTTATAAATTGTTATTGCAACATCCGGACATACCATATAGCAAAGTCCGCAGGCTACGCATTCTTTCCCTTCTTTTACTTCTACATAATCATATCCGCTGGCATTACTAAGTCCCGACGGCCCCAGGCACTCTTTTTTACACACATCTACGCACCTGAGACATCCCTTGCAGTAATGAGCGTCCACATTTACCCGCGCCATATTAATCCTCCTGTTATTATTCCGCTGTGATTATGCCACACTGTATCCCTTATCCAGCGCCTGTTTGTTCATCTCCACCACTTTTGGTTTTGATGCGAACTTCTTTTCTATGCTCGCTTTCAATCGTTCCAGGTTAAGAGCCGAGCTGTGTTTTGCATAAGCCCCCAGCATCACCATATTGGCACATTTTACAGAGCCAAGCCCAATAGCAATATCTGTAGCATCCGTTTCTACAAGAATCGTATCTTTTAGCTTTTCCCTCTGCGCATCGGACAGAGACACCAGAGATGTATTTACCACCACCATCCTGGCACCTGACAGATTGTCAATAAAACGCTCTAAAGACGCCTGGTTCATAATGATCGCATTTGTCGGCTCCACAAAATATGGGCTTAAAATTTTTTCATTGGATGTAACCACAAGGCAATTACATGTGCCTCCCCGCATCTCAGGTCCATAAGAAGGAAGCCATGACGCTTCCAGATCATTTTCAACGCAGGCATCTGCCAAAATTTTTCCTACAGACAAGATTCCTTGCCCGCCAAAACCGGCAAACAGGATTTTCTCTAACATTCTCATTCCATCACCTCATTCTTTTATGTAAGTTTTTACTGGTTCTGTTCGTTCTAACGCTCTCTGTCCTCCCAATGCAAGGCCTTCCATCTCAAACTCACCCGGATAGACAAAAACAGGTGCCATAAAAGAAATTTCTTTTTTCAGATCCCCAGTAATCTTTTCGCTTCTGGCAATCGCTCCGGTAATGCCAATGGCGTCTATTTTCCAATTACATATAGTCCCATACGCTGCAATTTCCTTGGCAATCATATAGACCATTCCATCCAGCGCCTGTCTGGCAGCCGCATCGCCTTTTTTGATCCTTTCCTCAATTTCCAGTATGTCATTGGTGCCAAGATAGGATACAAGTCCGCTTGCTTTTGTAAAAAAATTTTTCCGGATTGGTTCTTTTGATTTTTCCATGAACTTTAAAAGTTCCAGGACCGGAAGCCTTCCGCATCTCTCCGGGGAAAAAGGACCGTCTCCGCCTGAGCCAAAAGTATTATCTACACATTTTCCGTGTTTTTGCGCAGTAACAGAGATACCGCTTCCCAGATGAACCGTGATAATATTGAGCGCGCTTATATCTTTTCCAAGCTCGTCCGCTATATATCTGGCTACTATCTTCTCGTTTAACGCATGGAAAGCACTTCTTCGTTTTATGGGAGCATAACCGGACAATCTGGCTGTTTCTTCAAATTCGTCAATCAGCGGTGGGTCAACCACAAAACTCGGCAACTCATACGCTTCGGCGAATCTTAATGCAAGCTGACAGCCAAGATTAGAAGGATGCTCAGAATATCTGGATGTCCTGCAATCATCCAACATATCCTCATTAATTGTGAAAATGCCTCCTTCCATCGGACGCAGAGCGCCGCCTCTTCCTACAACTGCATCCAGGCTTTTTAGTTCCACCTCTTCCTTTTTTAAAATCTCCCGAATCATCTCATATCGGTATTCCAGTTGTCCCTGCACTCCTCCGTAAGATTCCAGAATTTCGTTGGAATGGGTGACATTGGCGGTAAACTCCTGTTGTTTGCCTTGATATACTGCAATCCGAGTAGAGGTCGAGCCGGGATTGATACATAAAATACGTTTACTCATATGTTCTCCTATTTTATTTAATAATCATATACAGGACAGCCGTTTGTTCCCAGAATCTTTACTTCTTCTTTTATATACTGTTCTGTCTCGGATTCATCCAGCAAAAGAACCTGTGCAATCTTTTCTACCCGCATTCTTAACAGTTTCTGCAACGCCCTGGATTTCATAGCTTTGCCCATAAGCAGTATGTAGTCCACTTTCCCCTGCAACACAAGCACTGAGCTTCCTATCCATTTTGCTGTTTGATAAGCCAAGCCTTCACAGGCAGCCTTCACACATTCGTCGTTATCATATTGTTGATCCAGTTCTTCCATATCTGTGATACCTGTGTACTGACAGATTCCACCATGATGCATCAACTGTTCTTCCATCTCTGCAAAAGAGCTGCATTTTTCCATAAAATATCCGGCAATTTGAGCTACCGGAACATCGCCGGACGAAGTGAGTCCCATAGGTCCTTCTGCACCGATACAGTCATTTACGTCCAGACACATTCCCCGCCCATAGGCACCCACACTGACCAGATCGTCTATAAATGCAATAATACAGTTCATATCTTCCAGCCTTTTGCCGGAAATATCGCATAAGTATCTTAGTCCCATATGGTGCTCCATTGCATGATACCTGCTGTACTTTTTGATACCCGCATAACTAGTGCAGCGATTTACCGGCAACAATTCATCGCATGACATAGGGTACAACATGATTGCTTTAAGGCCGCACTGTATTCCGATTTCATAAGCCAAAATTGTCAGCCTGTTATACGGATGATTTCCAAAGGAGCTGTCTGCCAAATCCTTTACTGCTTTTTCATTAATGAAATAACAGCCCTTTTTTAAAGGTTTCAGGACGCCGCCGGGACATGCCACATATGCAAGACCTGTCAATAACGGTTCGGCAGCCACATCCTGCGCCACTTCTTTAGCTATATCTTGTATCTCCTTTCCGCTGAATTCTTTTTGATATATAATTCCCGCCGAAACTGTTATTATGTCGTTTTTCATATAAACAATCAGTGTTTGACCGTTCATCTTTCACCTCCTTCCTGAAATTATTTTTGCTTCTCCATAAACTGGCTGATCAAAACTGAGAGAATAATGGAATAATATTTTGTATCGTGATCATCCCCTCTGGAAGTAAGAATCAAAGGAACCTGCGCTCCCATCCCCACTCCTGCCACACGCACATCTTTTGTCAGGTACATAAGACCTTTAATCAGAATATTGCCCGCTTCCAGATCCGGCACAAGAAGAATATCCGCATCTCCATGAATATTTCCCTGGAAATGTTTGATTTCAGCTGCATGCGGACTGACGGCAATATCCATAGAAATGGGACCTTCTACAATTCCTCCCCCGGCAATCTGACCTCTTTCGTTCATTTTTGAAAGCAGCGCCGCTTCCACGGTGACAGGCATGCTTTTTTCTTTCACATGTTCATGAGCACATAAAACGGCAGCTTTCGGAGTCGCAATTTTCATCGCTTTGGCCGTCTCCATACAGCTTTCCAATATACTGGCTTTCTCTTCCAGATCTGGAGCAATGTTTGTCCCCACATCGGCAAGAATAAGCAGTCTGGGAACCGACCGGCTTTCTAAAACCACTACAGAACAAAGACGTCTTTTCCCCCTTAATCCGTTTTCTTTATCCAATACAGCTTTCAGGAAATCTCCGGTCTGTACCAGCCCCTTCATCAGAAGCTGCGCTTCCCCCTCTCTTACGGCTGCTACTGCAGCTGCTGCAGCTTTTTCTGCCTCCTTTACATCTTTTATTTTGTAATTGGATAATTCGATCTTGTTTTTCTTGCAGATTGTCTCTATTTCTTCTTTATCCCCCACCAATAAAGCGTCGATAATTTGTTTCTGCCTAGCATATTCCACCGCAAGCATAACTTCCTCGCTCTGCGCAGCCGCTACTGCCACTGTCTGTTTTTTCCGGCTTAAAGCAAGAGCTTCCATTTCTTCAAAACTTTGCATACATTCCCTCCCCTTGCTTTATTCCAGATGTATCTTTTCTAAAACATCCTGATTTGCTACCGCTTTTGGTTTTTTACCGCTTAACACATCTACAATACTTAAGGCCACATTCTGACGAAGCCGTATAAGCGCTTCTGTTGTGGCTGCACCTATATGTCCCGTCGTAATAATGTCATCCATCTTAAATATCTCATCTTCCGAATTGGGCGGTTCAAACTCAAGAACATCCAGCCCGGCGGACGCAATCTCTCCGTTCTTTACTGCGTTTACCAGTGCATTCTGGTCGATCAACGCCCCTCTGCCCGTATTGACTACAATAGTCGTTTTTTTCATTTTCTTAAATTCAGCCTCGCCAATCATATGATAAGTAGAGGTCAACAACGGTACATGAAGAGAAATATAATCAGCTCTCTCCAACAATTGTTCAAAAGAAACGGATTCCACTTCCAGTTTTTTGCAGAAGTCCAAATTGATATATGGGTCATACGCTATAATATTCACACCAAAAGGCTTCATCAGCGGAACCACTTCCCGGGCAATGGCGCCAAAGCCTATAAGTCCTAAAACTTTCCCCTTCGGACTTCTCGCCCCGGTGACGATCTGCACGGTATCCGCCCATTTTCCGGATTTTACAGCTTTGTCAGCTTTCAAAATCTTTCGGTCGCAAGCCAACAGCAGGCTGACTGCCAGAGCCGCCACTTCTTCCTGACAGTAGATCGGCACATAGGTCACTACAATGCCTTTTTTAGTCGCCGCTTCCAAATCTATGTTATCCACTCCGACGCCGTACCGACCAATTACTTTACATTTATCCAGTCCTTCTATAACTTCTTTGGTAAATTTCCCTCCTACAGTCATGATAGCATCCGCATCTTTTGCCACTTTTAAAATATCTTCCGGCATAATCGCATCATACTGCTGCACACTGCACCCAAATCCTTCAATGATCTCTTTTTCATATTGAGAAATCGGGAGAATTTTATCCACAAAAACAATCTTATACTTGTTATCCATTTACTGCCTCTCTTTCTCCGTCCTCCGTATCTTTAAATTTTTTCAAGCCGTAAAACGGCAACACTTCTTTTTCGATTCTCTTATATGCATCATTAGGAGCCAGACCCCATTGCACCGGGCAAGGACTAATTACTTCAATTATAGAAAATCCTCTGTTCTCAATCTGGTTTTCAATTCCCTTCTTAATTGCTTTCTTAGTTGCGCGGATATGAGCCGGCGTATCTATGGTCACCCGTTCTGCATAGCAGACTCCGTCCAGCTGCGAAAGCATCTCCGCCATACGAATAGGTTTCCCATGGTATTCGGAATCTCTCCCATGAATGCAGGTGGC
The DNA here is from genome assembly GCA_910587495.1 of uncultured Lachnospiraceae bacterium. Lineage (GTDB taxonomy): Bacteria > Bacillota > Clostridia > Lachnospirales > Lachnospiraceae > Hominiventricola. The sequence goes on from CAJUMT010000116.1 coordinate 7,158, forward strand.
GGCTTTCTGTCCGATCAGCGTGGTAGGCGCCATCTGCCCTCCGGTCATACCATAGATCCCGTTGTTCACAAAAATTACTGTCAGTTTTTCGCCTCTTGTGGCCGCATGTATAATTTCCGTCGTTCCAATAGCGGCAAGGTCACCGTCCCCTTGATAACCAATCACTATTTTATCCGGCCTGACCCTCTTAATACCTGTAGCAACTGCCGGAGAGCGGCCATGAAGTGGAAACGCAAAATCAATATTGAAAAAATCGTAGATCATGCCTCCGCAGCCCACATAGCAGACGCCAATTGTATTGCCTGCAATCCCCATCTCATCAATCGTCTCTGCCAGCAGGCGCTGAATAACACCATGTCCGCAGCCCGGACAGTAAGTATTTACTTTGTCATTTAAACTAGAAGGTCTTCCATAAACCTTGTTTTCCATTTAATTCCCTCCAATCTTCCTTTCCGTCCAGCATAGACTTGATCTTTTCTTTCACAGTTCTGGAATTAACAATACTTCCACCCATTCTTCCATGAAAATAAATTGGTCTTTCTTTTCCCAGAAACATGCGGATATCATTGCACATCATCCCTGCATTTCCTTCTAAAACAACAACGGCTTTTGCATGTTTCACCGCCTTCATAAGCCCCTCTTCGTCAAAAGGCCATAAAGAGATCGGACGGAACAATCCCACAGGTCTGCCTTCTTCCCGCAGTTCTTCCACCATCTCATGAGCAATACGGGACACAAATCCAAAAGCAACAACCAAAACATCCGCATCTTCCGTATGAATGCTTTCCGAGCGTTTTTCCGCCGCTTCGATTCTGTTATACTTTTCCTGCAGATGTATATTGTGTTCTTCTAAGTCTTCAGCCGAATTTTTTGGCTCAGCTTTTCTGGGGGGCCTTCCTTCACAGCCGGTAAGGGCAAAATCTCTTGCCGGAATATCATAAGGATCCACAGGTTCCGGAAATTCTACCAGCTCCACCATTTGTCCAATGGTGCCGTCTGCCAGCAGCATGGCGGGATTTCGATATTTATCAGAAAGTTCAAAAGCAAGCCTTGTCAAGTCAGCTGCTTCCTGTACCGAGTTGGGTGCTAAGACAATCACATGATAGTCTCCAGTCCCGCCGCCTTTGGTGGCCTGTATGTAATCGCCCTGGGTCGCCAGAATATTTCCAAGCCCTGGACCGCCTCGCATCATATCCACAATCACCGCTGGAATCTCAAGATATGCCAGATGGGAAATCCCCTCCTGTTTTAAGCTCATGGCCGTGCTGGCTGACGAGGTCATGGCGCGGAAACCGGCAACCGAACTTCCAAATACAGCATTAATAGCCGTAATCTCACTCTCTGTCTGAATAAAAACTCTCCCTTTTTCCTGCATATTTTTTCCCATATATGCAGTCAATTCATTTTGAGGCGTAATCGGATATCCATAATATGCCATACAACCGGATCTTATCGCAGCCTCTCCGATGGCCTCGTTTCCTTTCATAAAAATTTTTTTAGACAACCTTTCATTCCTCCTGTTATTTTTCTGTTTAGAACCTACTTTTGCCGGGGATTACACAAACGCATGGCCAATCAATTTTGCAGGAATATCGGAAGACATAGCTTTAATATCCTCTTTGGAAACTCCTTGGGCCAATAATGTCTTAATAAAGCTTCTCATACCTGGAATATACTCATGGCCTGGCTGCCCGCTGTCCGAAGCCAGAACCAGGTGGTCGGTTCCTCTTTTTTCAATCAAAGTTTTAATCAGCTGGAAAGAATAATCAAAGTTAATAATCCAATTCTGCATGCCTGTCCACGGCACGCAGCTTGTCTCGCAAAACTGCAGATATGCCCCCAGGTCTATCATTTCCAGACATTCTTCTTCTGTTGCAATGGTCAGTTCCTGGGTAATGTGATCAATCACTACATCTACATCCAGTTTGTTGTCTTTGATATAGTGCAGAAGGTCAAATTTCTCGCCATTGGAAACATGACAGGCTGCCAAAACGCATCTTTTTCCATCCGGATTATCGTTATACTCCGCCAGTACATTAAGCACTGCTTTCATATCATCCGTAAGTTTTCCGTCGCGTGACACGAAAATTCCGCCACTTAGCCCCATCAACTCTCTTTGATATGCGGAATCCAGCGACGGAAGCCATACGGAAACGCAATTTCCATAGCCTAAAGCCGTCTTAACAGTCGCTGCATTTATCCCCCCTACGGGATAATTCAATGTAACCCCTCCGTAAATTTTGCTGGGAGTAAAAGAAATTCCCTGCGCTTCTTTTTCATCCTTTAGATGCTTCAAACATTCGTTTACAATAATTGCACAATTATTGTTCATACAGTTATGATCTTTAAATACCAGGGCAGCCATATGATTGTTGGACGCATCAATACAGTTTTGTACCATCGTCGGCCTCCCCGCCAGCCACGCGCCCGCAGGAGCTCCATGAACATGAATATCAATAAATCCTGTCAGCAACTCATCTACTTCTGAAGGTTCCACCGGCCTGCCGGGATCAAAGATCTTATATGGCCAGACAACACTGGCTCTGTCCCTCAATTCCTTCTCTGTTAACACTGCTCCAAATTTTTCTTTCACCCTACAATTACCTCCTTTGCGCTCTTTACATAGCTCCTTAAACTGTTTATATCTATTGTTTTCTACAATGATACCGTTTATATTTGCATACTGTATATTGTATACAATTTAATGGAAATATATTGCATTACATGTATTTTATGAAATATTGGTATACTGTATACAATTTTAGAAATAAAATACATGCAATTACTCTTATACAAAATTTATCTTCCTTCCTAAAAAGACAACACCATTCTTTGAATATACGCAATATGCTCTTTCGCATATTTTTCTGCGCCGACTCCGTCTCCAGCCAAAATAGCTTCCATAATATACTCGTGCTGTTTACAGCATACATCCATTAATTCTGTGTTGGCTGAATTTGTAGATATATAGAAACGAACCTGGCGGTCGCTTAAGGATTCGCTGATCTTCTGCATCTTTGAATTACCTGCAATCTCAAAAATAACTCTATGGAAAATAATATCAGAATTGCTGAATCTCAACGCTTTTTCCATGCCCTCCAGCTTATAGACCTCTTCCATCAGATTCACGGCGTCCTGCAGCTTCTTTTTCCCTTCTTCCGTAATATTTGCAGCCGCCATCTTCGACGCTTCACCTTCCAGGAAACTGCGCACTACCAGTATCTCTTCAGCATCCTTATGGGTAAAAGAATTGACAATCAAGCCAGAATTAGGCGCAAGCTTCACAAAACCTTCCGCGCTTAATATGCGCAGAGCTTCCCGGACAGGAGTCCTGCTCACACCCAGCTCTTTGGCCAGGCTGGTCTCTGAAATTTTAATGCCCGGTTCTAACTGGCCTTTAATAATTGCTTCTTTAATGGAATTATATACACATTCGCTAAGAAGAGAGTATTTTTCTATCAATTTCATATGTTATTTTTACCCCTTTTGAATTGTATACAGTATACTACATGCTCGGTATATATGTCAAGATTATTTTTCTGGAACTTCAATAAGTCTTTTGGCCTAAATCTTGAAAATCTGGTATAATAAACGGGGAAT
>CAJUMT010000117.1 GCA_910587495.1 uncultured Lachnospiraceae bacterium
AGTAAAAGATGAGAAAAATATGGTGCTTTGCGATCTGGTTGATATTGTGGAAGACGTCTTTTCTATAGTAGTGACGGCGCGTCCAAAGGGAGCAAAAGAGGCGGCTTATAGGGCAGGGATGATTCGGGTGGAAGTGACAAAGGAAGCCTGGGAGGAGTTTTGCAAAAAAGAATGTTTCGACCGGGAAATCTGGGTTCATATGGCTTCCGAAAATATCATGCTTTTGGAATAACGGCAAAAAGACGAAAAGTTTGTGGAAAAAATAACAAAAATCCGGTTTCGTTGTTGAAAATATATAAAGAACGCTATATAATATATATATCTACATACAAAACGTAAAAATGGAGGTACGTTATTATGAAAGCAAAAAAAGTTGCTGCATTGGTTCTGGCAGGAGTGATGACAGCGTCACTGGTGACAGGCTGTGGAGGCGGAAGCGGGAACGATGCGCCTGCGCAGGATCAGGAGCAGACTGAGGCTCCGGCTGAGACAGAAGCGCCGGAACCTGCAGCGGATGAGGAAACTCCGGCAGATACAACCGAACCTGCTGAAGAGACAGAAGATGCGCAGCCTACGGAAGACGGGAATGAACCGGCGGCAGCGGTAGAGTCTACCACCGTCAGAGGAGAGCTTCTCGAGGCGGCTAAAATTATGGTCGCGGGCGCACAAAATAAAGCGGAAGAGATTAATGTTCCTATGGTCATCAGCGTAGTGGATATGGACGGTAACCTGGTATTGCTTCACCGCATGGAAGGCTCCCTTTTAGCCAGTCTGGATATCGCACAGAATAAAGCATTTACGGCAGTTGCTTTAAAAATGCCCAGTTCTGATGTAAAAGAGCTGTCTCAGGAAGGTAATGAGCTGCAGGGAATTGCAGTGAAAAGCGCAGGTCGTATCGTAGAGTTCGGCGGAGGACTCCCGATTATGAACGCGGACGGTGTACAGATCGGCGGTATCGGCGTTTCGGGCGGCAGCGTTGCTGAGGATACATCCGTGGCGCAGGCAGGTCTGGATGCTTATGCGGCTGCAGAGGTACTCGAAGCCGCTTCCGGCGGGGAGCTTTTAGATACAGCTATGAAAATGGTAGAGGCTGCAGAAGAGAAAGCGATCGAGATCAATGTTCCAATGGTTATCTCTGTAGCAGATATGGGCGGCAACCTGGTACTGCTTCACCGTATGGAGAATTCTCTCCTGGCAAGCCTTGAGATCGCTCCTAACAAAGCATTTACAGCGGTTGCTTTAAAGATGCCGAGCGCAGACGTGCAGGCATTGGCACAGGAAGGCAGCGAGCTGCAGGGAATCGCAGTACAGCATGCGGGCCGTATTGTAGAATTTGGCGGCGGCATCCCGCTTTATAATGCGGACGGCGTACAGATCGGCGCCATCGGCGTGTCCGGCGGAAGCGTTGCAGAAGATACTTCCGTTGCAGAGGCAGGCCTGGCTGCAGCGGCTCAATAAGTATTTTACAGACTATGCAGGATAAAAGGGCGGGCGATTGTGGCCTGCCCTTTTGTAATAAACGGAGGGTGGTATGGAAAAAGAACATGGGTTTATCGGCAAACATTACTTAATGAAGCAGGCTTTCGGACAGGAAGAACTGCATGAACGGGAAGCGGTCTGCACGAGGGAAGATCCGCCGGGATGTATGGCGCATTGTCCGCTCCACATTGATATGCGGACTGTCTGTGAGCAGGTGGCAGCGGGGAAATTTTCCAAGGCGGCGGGAATCATACGGACGAAGACGCCGTTTCTGAATCTGCTGTCCCAAAATTGTGACGGAGCCTGTACAAAAAACTGCGTTATGTCCCGGTTAGGGGACGGTGTCGTCTTGCAGGCATTGGAACGGGCCTGCGCGCTTTACGGGGGGTCAGGGGCGGTCAGTCGTTTTATGATCCCAAAGAAAAATAAAAAAGCCGCAGTGTTCGGGGATGGGCTTTTTGCTCTGGCCTGTTGCTGGGAACTGGGGAAAAAAGGATATGAAGTTCTCTGGTATACGACGAACACTTCTTTAAAGGACCCGCTGACAGACTGGGGGCTTACAGAAGAAGATATACGGTCGGATCTGACGGCTTTTGAAGGTTTTCGGATTGAAGTTAAAAAGCAGGATGTGTTAAAGCAGGAAGAAGCCAGGGCGATTGCTATGGATGCGGACGCGGCCTGCGTATCTCCGGAGCTTTCCTGGGGGGATCTGTGGACAGGCGCGTTTACGGCGGACAATTATCAGGAAGCGGTACTAATCCTTCGGGAGGCAAAATACGCATCTTTGCAGGCGGATCAGTACTTACAGGGAATCGTACCGGACGGAAAGCGTGAAGAGAACAAAGAAAGCCGCCTGTATGTTACTATGGATGGTGTACAGGGCAGTCAGGCGCTTGCAGATGTAAGCCATGTGACGAAAGAAAGCGCCATGGAAGAAGCCGCACGCTGTATAAAGTGCCAGTGCCTGGAGTGTGTCAAAGGATGCGTGTATCTTAAGCACTATAAGAGAAATCCAAAAGGCGCGATCCGGGAAATATATAATAACTTATCGATCGTTATGGGCAACCATATGGCCAACGGTATGATCAATGCCTGTGACGAGTGCGGGCAGTGCAAGGCGGCGTGCCCCAACGGATTTGACTATCCGGATGTATGCCGAATCGCAAAACAGACCATGGTGGAGACAGAGAAGATGCCGCCTTCCACCCATGAGTTTGCCCTGCTCGATCAGCAGTTTTCCAACGGTGAGGCCTTTCTTTCCAGGCCGCAGCCCGGATTTGACACTTGCAAATATATGTTTTTCCCGGGATGTCAGGCGTCGGCGGTCTCCCCGGCTACGGTGGAACTGGCCTACAAGGATCTGTGTACACGGCTCGAAGGCGGCGTGGGGCTTACACTTGGCTGCTGCGGTGCGATTTCCAAATGGGCGGCCAGGGAAGACCTTTTAAAAGCGTCTCTGCATCAGTTCGGTGCGTCCTGGGAGCAGATGGGAAAGCCGACCGTGATCTGCGCCTGCCCGACCTGCAAAAAAATACTGGAGGAATATACAGACGCACAAACGGTCGGGATCTGGGAGATTCTTCTTACGCTGGGCGTAAAGCCCGTGACGGATCAGGTTATCGCTATTCATGACTCCTGCGGTGCCAGAGGGGACGAGAAGATGCAAAAGGATGTGCGGGCGTTTGCCAAAGCATTGGGGTGCCAGGTACAGGACATTCCTTATTCCGGCGATATATCGCCCTGCTGCGGCTATGGCGGGCTTGTAAAATACGCCAACCCGGAGGTGTCGAAAGAGAAAGCGGCTTTTGCGGTCGGGCGGACGGATTGCCGGATTCTTACTTATTGTATGGCGTGCAGGGATCAGTTTACCCGCGCAGGTGCGGATACCTGCCATATACTGGAGCTGGCTTACGGCGTGAAGCCTGCGCTTACGCCGGACGTGTCCGGACGCAGGGTAAACCGGCTGAAATTAAAACAGAATCTGTTATCTGAGATATGGAAGGAAGAGTTTAAAATGGATACGATGCTGCCGGTGACATACGCCGAAGGGGTAGAAGCATTGATGGATGAACGTATGATCTTAAAGAGCGACGTGGACGCAGTGCTTAAAGCTTACGAAACGTCAAAAGAGGCGGTCTTTGACCAGGAGAACGGATGGCTTGTGGCGAATTTAAGACTTGGAAATGTGACCTTCTGGGTGAAGTTTATGGAAGGCGAGGAAACATATACAGTGTTTGGGGCGTACAGCCATCGGATGACAGTGGAATAGGGGGCGTTTAAAATGGCGGAGAAAAATTATTATACGATAGATCCCATGGAGAAACTGACCTGCGCGAAATGTCGGGTTCCTCTGGAAAAAGGAAAAGCCACGTTCGGATATCTGGGCAACGCGTTTCCGGTGGAACTTCCTGTGTGCCCTAAATGCGGGTATATCTATGTGCCGGAAGATTTGGCGCTGGGAAAGGTGCTGACAGTGGAACGGAGTCTGGAAGATAAATAGATAAAACAGGGGGAACATATCATGGATTTATTTGACCGAATGCTGGAACTGTCCAATCAGGGATTTTACTGCGCGCAGATCCTTATGATTTTGGCGTTGGAAATGGAAGGCAAGGAAGACCCGGATCTGATCCGGGCTATGAGCGGGTTAAACGGAGGGATGGGCTTTACCGGCCATGTGTGCGGAGCGCTTACCGGGGGCTGCTGCCTGCTTGGATATTTCTGTGGAAAAGGCGAGGCGGAAGAACTGGAAGATCCTTCGGCTTCCCGTATGATACAGGAACTGGTGGAATGGTTTGAAGGGTCGATGAAAGACGCTTACGGCGGCAGCGATTGTGAGAACATCCTGGAGGGAAATCCCATGAACAAAATGCAGCGTTGTCCTGAAGTAGTAGAAGGGGTATTTACAAAATGTCTGGAGATTCTTCGGGAAAACGGAGTGCTGGAATGAGGTTAAAAGGTCTGATCGCGGCGGCGGGCAGATCCAGAAGAATGGATGGATTCAAGCCTTTGATGGAATTGAACGGATTTCCCATGATCTGTATGACGGTGCAGAGTCTTAAAAATGCGGGAATTGAGGACATTACTGTGGTCACGGGATACCGGGCGCAGGAGACGGAAGCGGTCTTAAAGCCTTTGGGTGTGAAGACGGTGGAAAATACCGCTTATGCAGATACGGATATGTTATATTCTGTCCAGATGGGGCTGCGCAGGATGAAAGACGCGGACGCTGTTTTTTTCCTTCCGGGGGATGTGCCGATGGTATCCCCCGGGAGTATGCAGAAGATGAAAGCAAAGCTTACAGAGATTTCGGATCAAATACAGGTATATCAGCCGGTGGTTGGTTTGAAAAAAGCTCATCCGCCCGTCCTCCTTCCATCCGCTTATAATTGCATCCTTACATATAAAGGAGAGGGAGGACTTGGAGGGGCATTTTCTGCCATGCGCGTAAAAGCAGTGGAACTTAAAGATGCAGGAGCACTGGCAGATGCGGATTTCAGAGAAGATTTTGAGAAGTTAAGAGATTTTGCCATGGCCCATAAAGGTGTTTCATTAGAGGTATGTGAAGCGTTATATGAAAAAGCAGGGCTGCCGGAACATATCCGTACACATTGCCGGGCAGTGGGAGAGCTGGCAGGCAGTATCGCCGGTCGGCTTACGGCTCACGGAGCCTGTTTGGATATAGAATTATGCAGAAGCGGAGGATATCTGCATGATCTGTGCAGGCTGTCCGATAGCCATGAGGCGGCGGCAGGTTTATTTTTAAGAAAAGAAGGATATCTGGCGCTGGCAGAGATTGTGGAAAAACATAAAGGATTTACAGAGGAACCCAAAACAATCTGCGAAGAAAGCGTGATTGTATGTATGGCAGATAAGCTGATTCGGGAGGATAAGCGAGTGCCTTTGGAAGTGCGCTACGAAAAAGCGCTTCGGATGGACCAGGTAAAAGAGAGGATCCTGCATGATATCCGCATACTTCGCAGGCTGACAGAAGAATTTGAGGTGATAACAGGTGAGCGGTTATGAGAAGATGATCTATATGAACAACGCGGCGACTTCCTGGCCGAAGCCGCCGGAGGTGGCAAAAGCCATGGCGGATGCCGTGACTGCCCTTCCGGGTGCAGCGAACAGGGGCGGCATTCAGGATTTCGACGTGTTTGATGAAGTGAGAAAAGAACTGGCATGGCTTATGGGGGTATCCTGCCCGTCCCAGATTGCCCTGGGCTGTAATTCTACCTGGGGTCTGAATCAGGCGATCTTCGGATATCCGTTGAAACCAGGCGATACTGTACTTACCACCCGGGCGGAACATAACGCGGTGCTTCGGCCTTTATACCGGCTGGAACAGGAAGGCATACGCGTCGTTCGTCTGCATGTGGATGACTGCGGGCGGGTACGCCCTGAAGATTGGGAAAAGGCGCTTGCAAAGTATTGTCCGAAGCTGTGTGTACTGATTCATGCCTCCAATGTGACCGGGGCCGTAAATGATGTGCCTGCGCTTGCCAAAGCGGCGAAAGATGCGGGGGCGGATTTCCTTTTGGATGTATCTCAGACTCTTGGCATTGTGCCTGTGAAAGCGGAGGAATGGGGCGTGGACCTGGCGGTGTTTACAGGTCATAAATATTTGTTAGGTCCCCAAGGTACAGGCGGTGTGTATGTGCGTCCCGGACTTGACTTAAAACCCTATATGGTAGGGGGGACAGGCGTCTTAAGCGATCAGATGGAGATGCCGGAAGATATGCCTCTTCATCTGGAAGCAGGGACCGGAAATGAACCGTCCTACCACGGACTTCTGGCGGCGCTTCGATGGAGCAGGGAACACCCTGTAGATCAGGAGGCGCTGGGAACGATTGTAAAAGACCTGGCAGAAGGTTTAAAGAAGTCAGGATGCCGTGTGATCGAGCCTTCGGGGACGTCAACGCCAGTATTATCTTTTCTGATTCCCGACGTATCTTCTGCCGACGCGGCGGACGTCCTGACCGGGAGCTATGATATTATCTGCCGGGTAGGGCTGCATTGCGCGCCGGATATCATGGAAGATATCGGTATGCCGGGTGGAACCATCCGCCTGAGTCTTTCCAGGTTTACGACACGGGAGGAAATAGAAGAAGTATTAAAAGCCGTGCGCGATATTGCGGAGAACGGGTTATGAAATACGCGTGGAAGAAAGTAGAAAACTGTTTTGCAAGTGCCAGGACCTATGAGTATGAGCTGCCGGTGACAGGGCAGGAACTTTGCAGATTTTTGGAAGGATGGGATGTAAAAGAAAACCATAAATTCCGCCGCCCGATTTTCTCTGCGAAAAACGGAAAACTGGAAATCAAAGGGATTTTGGCCGCTCATGTGGTGAAGATCAACTATACGGCTGAAAATTGGGAAAAAGAAAAAGAGGAGATGGAAATATGGCTGGGGGAACTGTAAAACAGATTGGCAAAACGAAAAGCATCTGTCCAGAATGCCTGAAAGTTATTTCAGCGGATAAAGTGCAAAGGAATGACGGCATTTATTTGGAAAAGGAATGTCCTGATCACGGGCAAAGTTCCGTGCTGATCTGGGAAGGCAGTTTGGAAAGCTACGAGGCCTGGGGGCGGATTTTGTCAAAAGACGATACCATACCCGGGGGCAGGGAAGAAGAGAACGGATGCCCTTATGACTGCGGTCTGTGCAGCGCCCATAAGAGAAAGGGCTGCTGTGTCCTTCTGGAAGTGACAAGCCGCTGCAATCTGCATTGCCCGGTATGCTTTGCGGAAGCGGGAGGCCCGGACAGCCAGGATGTGCCTATAGAGGAGCTGGAGCGGCAGATGGAATATCTGATGTCCCATGGGGGTCCGTTTAACTTGCAGTTGTCCGGCGGCGAGCCTACGGTAAGGGACGATTTGCCTGCGATCATCCGGCTGGGAAAGGAGAAAGGATTTACCTTTTTCCAGTTAAACACCAATGGTCTTCGTCTGGCAGAGCAGCCAGGATACGCGAAAGAACTGAAAGAAGCCGGATTGTCCTGCGTATTTTTGCAGTTTGACGGTGTGGAGGAAGAGGTCTACCAGGTACTTAGAGGCAGGGATCTGCTGGAGAAAAAACAGGCGGCCATCGACGCCTGCGCCCAGGCGGGTTTAGGCGTCGTCCTGGTGCCGGTGATTACGCCGGGCGTCAATGAAGGGCAGGTGGGCGCAATCCTTAAGTATGCCGTAAGCCGTATGCCGGTGGTGCGCGGCGTGCATTTCCAGCCCATCAGTTATTTCGGGCGCTGTCTGAAAGCGCAGGGAAGTTACCGAATTACGATTCCTAAACTGCTGTCTTTGATGGAGGAGCAGACAGAAGGCATGATGCGGGCGGAGCATTTTACCGGAGGCAACGCGACAAACCCGTACTGCACATTCCAGGCCAACTACCTGCGTCAGGACGACGGCAGCATGCAGCCTATGATCCATGGAACTGCCCGGGCTTATGGCTCCTCCGAGCAGGCGCGTAAATTTGTCGAAAGACAATGGGCCGGGGCGGAACCGGAGGGGAGCTGCTGCTGCGGAGCGGAGCCGGAGATACCGGAAGAAAGCTGTTGCTGCTGCGGGGCGGAGCCGGAAATGCCGGAAGAAAGCTGCTGCTGCGGGGCGGAGCCGGAAGCACCGGAAGAGAGCTGCTGTTGCTGCGGTGAAAGTACGGAGCAGATGCAGCTGGATGTGTCTTCTCTGGATGAATTTCTGATCAAGCGCCATAATAATACATTTGCTGTCTCCGGCATGCTTTTTCAGGATGCGGGCAACCTGGATCTGGAGCGGTTGGAACGCTGCTATATATTGGAAACAGACAGCAGGTACGGCATGGTTCCGTTCTGTGCCTATAATCTGACCAGCCTTGAAGGGAAGACTTTATATCGATGAACATTTCAAATCTGGATCTTTGGGTAAGGAAAAAAGAAGGCCTGGATCGTCTGACTAGGGAAGACATAGAGAACATACAGCTTAGAAAACTGAATTGCCTGTTGGAAAAGGAAAAGCTGCGGGGAGGGTTTTATAAAGGTCTTCCCAAAAGACTGGAAACTCTTCGCGAACTGTCCGGCCTTCCTTTCACGACAGAGGAAGATCTGAAGTGGCATGGGAACCAGATGGTGCTTATAAGCCAGTCCGCCATAGATCGTGTCCGCACGCAGGAGACGTCCGGTACGACCGGCCAGGCAAAGAGGCTTTACTATTCTTCAGAAGATAATGACAGAACCGTTTCTTTTTTTGCAGCCGGGCTTTCCGAGCTGGTGCATCCGGGCGATAAGACCATGATCTGTATGCCTTTTACCGGTGGCCGGGGCTTAGGAGAATTGATCGCAGAGGCGATTGAAAAGCTGGGAGCGACGCCCCTGGCAGTGGGAATCGGGAAAAATTATGGAGAGCTGATGCATATTCTTGCGTCAGAACGCCCGGAGACTTTCGTAGGCATGCCCGTACCTCTTCTGTCTCTTTTAAGACTCTGTCCAGGCAGCAGCCTGAAAAGGGCGCTGGTCAGTGCGGATGCCTGCCCCGATACTGTGATGGAACAGATCGAAGGCCTTTTGGGAACAAAATTGTATCCGCATTATGGTTCCCGTGAGCTGGGGCTTGGGGGCGCGGTCACCTGCCCTGCCTTTGAGGGCATGCATCTGCGGGAAAATGATATTATTCCTGAGATCATCGATCGGGAGGGTCATGTGCTTCCCCGGGGCGAATGGGGAGAACTGGTCATTACCACCGTGCAGGCGGAAGCCATGCCGCTGATTCGCTATCGTACAGGGGACCGTACGAGGATATTGAAAGAAGACTGCCCATGCAAAAGCAGTCTGTGCCGCTTGGACCGGCTGACCCGCCAGGGCGGGAAGAATACGATGGAAAAACTGGATGATCTGCTTTTTTCCTTTTCGAATATTGTGGATTTTAAAGCAGCGTTAAAAGACGGAGTATTACAGATAGAAGGATATGTAAAAGATATTTGTTCGGGTCTTCCAGAAGAGTTGGAAGGGTATCCGGTGCAGTATCAGTGGTTTAAAGTAAAAAAAGAGCATGCACCCTGTTACCTGGCAAAGCGCCGGGTGTCAGAAGAAGCGTAGTGGAAATCATAACAGGAGGCAGGGGTGGAAAAAGAGTTTTATTATAATGTTCGTGTTCGGATCAGGGAGAAGGATTCTATCTATGACGAATATTTCGGGCGAGGTATCGCCCAGCTTCTTCATGGAGTAAAAGAATACCATTCCCTTAACTTGTCGGCAAAAAATATGGGGATGGCATACAGCAAAGCATGGCGGGTTATAAAAGAAGCGGAAGAAGCGCTTGATATGGTCCTGCTGCACAGGATGGGGCAGAAAGGGTCAAGCCTTACAGAGGAAGCAGAACAATTTCTCGCCGTCTATGAAGAGGCGGAAAAAGAAGCCGTGGGAGCAGTGCAGAAAGTATTTAAGCAATATTATGGTTAATAGTTGAATCAGCATAATTTATTATGGCCTTCTACAGTGTCATTGCTGTAGCTATATTTTATTGCGTTTTTAACAGCTTCCGTATCTGATTGAATTAATTTCAGGAAGCTGTTGATTTCCGCAATCTGGAACCTTTCCGCTTTCTGTATCCCACTATCCGATTCTCCTTCATCTATATGTACATAAAAATTACATCTGCTGCAAGCTCCGTACCCCTGGGCAGTTGCCGCGTCTTTGCTGATTTCAATCTTACTATTTTTATATAGCTGCAGCTTCCGCGATGATATTTGCCGTCGGTTTTTGTTATATACGATTGTTCTGCTGCTTGATGGCGTTTGTGTTCCTGAGTCAACTTGTTATTAGTAAAATATACCGAGATATAAGGAGATATGTTAAGTATGATAAAAATATTATTTGTCTGCTGCGGCAACATCTGCCGCAGCCCTATGGCGGAATATGTCATGAAAGATATGGTATCTAAGCGCGGCCTTGGCGATTGCTTCTGCATCGACTCCGCCGCCACCAGTACGGAGGAGATCGGGAACGGCGTACATCATGGAACCAGGGGAAAGCTTCGGGAAGAAGGAATACTCTGCGGCGATCATCGGGCCAGGCAGATGAAGCGGGCGGATTATGAGGCGTACGACTACCTTCTTGGTATGGATTCCTGGAATATCCGTAATATGATTAGAATTGCCGGTGGTGATCCAGATCATAAGATCTGCCGCCTGCTTGATTTCGGAGAAAATCCCAGGGACATTGCAGATCCATGGTATACAGGGGATTTTGATATTACTTACGAAGATGTTGTGGAAGG
>CAJUMT010000118.1 GCA_910587495.1 uncultured Lachnospiraceae bacterium
GAGGGGCGAGGAGATCTATGACGAGTTCCTGGAGCAGTTTGGGGAGGGGTAAGGGGAGAATTTCCACTTTTCACCTGACAAATCTGAAATTCCGTGTTATAATTGGAAAACAAAAAGATGTGTTTATCCTGACAGAAAGAAATCTTAAAATTAGTTAAAGATAGTAAAGGATCAATGTTATGAGCATAAACAGCTTAAAAATGATTGATTTGTTCGCCGGTGCGGGCGGTCTTTCAGAAGGACTTTCAGAAGCAGGATTTCATAGCCTGTTTGCTTCCGAAATTGTACCTGTATATGCGCAGACATACAAAAAAAATCATCCTGAAACAATCGTTCACACTGCGGATATTCGGGAACTGGATGCAAATAAAGTCAGAAACAGGCTCCATATTGAGCGTGAAGAACTCGATCTTATTGCAGGAGGGCCTCCTTGCCAGGGTTTTTCAATCAATGCACCGATAAGAAGTACTCTTGACGAAAGAAATCACCTTTTCAAAGAATATCTGCGTTTTGTTGATGCATTTGCACCTCGGGCAGTATTGATTGAGAATGTTCCAGGCCTTGTTTCATTTGAGCATGGTGCAACACTTCATGCTATTTTAGATGCTTTAGCAGAGTTGGGATATGGAGCGGATGTTAGGATTTTGGGCGCACCGAATTACGGCGTCCCTCAGATGCGTTGGAGAACAATCATTCTTGGTATCCGTGGCAGGGCTTTACCAATCGGCGCTTATCCTGCTCCCATTTATCATGCCCCAATTCATGCAAATTTCACAAGCACATTTGATGGACAGTCAATCATTCAAATGCCTTCCCCCGAAGCTAATGCAAATTTCACCACGGTTTATGAGGCTATTGGTGACCTGCCCCCATTAGCAAGTGGAGAGCATGGAGAAAAGGTGAAGGATTATCATTGTGATGCTTATTGTAATTATCAACGTAGGTCACGGACAGGATCAATAGGGGTCGTAAACCACGAAGCGCCCCGGCTTTCTCCTATAAACTTAAAACGATTGGAATTTATCAAGCCAGGCGGAAACTGGACGGACATTCCGGATGAACTGCTGCCAAAGGGAATGCAGCGAGCTAAAAAATCCGACCATACAAAACGATATGGCCGGGTATTACCCAATGGATTAGCATCAACAATTATGACCAAATGCGATCCGCATTGGGGAGCATTTTTTCACTATGAGCAAAACCGTTCGTTTACTGTGCGGGAAGCCGCGCGCTTACAGTCATTTCCGGATCATTTTATATTTACGGGAAATATGTCTGAACAGTTTGCACAAGTAGGTAATGCTGTTCCTCCGCTGCTTGCCCAGGCAGTAGGCTTATCCTTAAAATCAATCTTGGAAACGGAGGATTAACATATGTCTGGATTCATTTCTGAGTTTTTTGGGTATCGTGCCGATGATACCTCTGCAATAGCGTTGGAAAATATTTCCCGTCAGGTATGCCCTTTTCTTTCATCATACTGCACGAAAATGCTTGGTGATAAAGTAAATCGGACATTATCTGGTGTATGTGCTGTGCGGCAGGTTACTGCCGGTTCTCCAGATGTAATCTGCTGTCCCAATCGTATTTATGCAGAGAATTATAAGATGCTTTCAATTATTGCACAAAAAGCTTTCGGAGTAGAACTAAACGTCTATGCAGGAAAAATAGCTGTTGAAAAAGCTAAAGCTGAAAATGGCGCTGTCGCTGTCTTTGGGCACGGTTGGGATGGTGAGCTTCCATTGCCAAAACGCCAGGGCAGAGGATCCTACTATGTTGACTGGATTTTGGCTCGTTTGGATGGAGACGGTGAATTAGTAGAATTTACGGCCATTGAAGTACAGACGATTGATACAACAGGTACATACCAAAATGCAAGGCGGGCCTTGATTGAACACCATACCATTGAAAAAGACACTGTCGGATTAAATTGGGAAAATGTTTCTAAAAGAATTATTCCACAAATTATCTACAAAGGGCAGGTGCTTCAAAGAGAGGAATTTTGTTGGAGCGGTTTGTACTTTGTATGTCCCAAACCTGTCTATGACAGAGTGCTTGAACGGTTGGGAGGAAAGGAAAAACTTCCGCAATTCCCTACGCAGCCAGCAGCCATTCATTTTGTGGCATATGATTACATCATAGATAAGCCCTTAGAAAACGGAAAAATCCGCCCCCTGGATATTATAGAAGAATATTGTACAACCGTATACAAAGTACAGGAGGCATTTTCTGCCGTTGATCTGCCGGAACAAAATGTTTACCGTGATGCGATCAGGCGGTCTTTATATGAAGCATAAGATGATTTTCCTGACTAAATCATGAAAAATAATTGAAATCTCCGGAAAATATGATAGAATCATTTTATGATGTTGCAGAAATACCGGCTAGGAGGCGGTACGGCGGATGAAAAGAATCGGACTGGATATAGGAACGACCACCATCAGCGGCGCTGTAGTGGATACGGACAGCGGGCAGGCACTGACTGTCCGTACAGTTTCTAATGAAAGCTTTATAAAGACTTCCCGGGAGTGGGAGCGTATCCAGGATATCGAACAGATCGTAAGTGTGGCAAAGGCAGTCCTGGATGAACTGACAGGGCTTTATCCGGATGTACAGTCCATTGGGCTTACAGGGCAGATGCATGGCATTGTCTATGTGGATCAGGAGGGGGAAGGCGTGAGTCCTCTCTATACCTGGCAGGACGGTCGGGGAAACCTTCCGGGTCCTGACGGAAAGACCCTGGCAGACGACTTAAGGGACAGAGGTCTTCGGGCGTCATCAGGGTACGGGCTTATTACACATTTGTATAACTGCCAAAACGGTATGGTTCCGGATGGGAGCGCGTCTTTTTGTACGATCGGGGATTATTTTGGGATGAAACTTACAGGGCGCAAGACGCCCCTCGTTCATGTCAGCAACGGAGCAAGTCTTGGATGTTTTGATTGTAAAAAAGGAGACTTTAAAAGAGATCAACTGCGGGATTTAGGCGTTGATCTTTCTCTGCTTCCCGAAGTATCCTGGGAGCTTTGCGAACTCGGATCTTATCGAGGCATACCGGTCATGGCAGCCATCGGAGATAACCAGGCAAGCTTTCTCGGTTCTGTGGGGATGCAGGCAGGCGCGGCGCTTGTGAATATGGGGACAGGCGGACAAATTTCCCTGTTGTCGGATCAATATTTTGAGGCTCCGGGCATAGAAGCCAGACCGCTTAAGAAAGGGAAATATTTATTGGTCGGCTCTTCTTTATGCGGCGGGCGGGCCTATGCGGCGCTGGAACGATTTTTCAAAAGCTATGTGTCGGCGGCAGGCGGGAAAGAGACGCCGCAGTATGATGTGATGGCTCGCCTGGCGGAAAAAATGACAGCAGACGAAGACAGAATAAAAGTGGTCACAACCTTTTGTGGCACCCGTGTAGATCCGGGGAAAAGGGGAAGTATAAGGAATATAAGTATAGATAATTTTACGCCGGAAGGGCTGATCATCGGGGTACTCACAGGGATGGCCCAGGAATTGTATGACCTGTACGATGTGATTCATAAAGGCACGGGCATAAAGGCCGGACGCCTGGTCGCTTCCGGCAACGGTTTTCGTAAAAATTCCGTCCTTCAGCGCGTCTTTTGCCGAATGTTTGAGGCTGATCTTACGCTTGCCCCCTATGAAGAAGAAGCGGCATGCGGCGCGGCTGCAGGCAGGCTGCTTTTATAAAAAGATCGGAAAGGAGTGGCTTATGGAAAAATATAATCGAATCTTTGTAGTAGTAATGGATTCTCTCGGCGTGGGAGAGATGACGGACTCAGAGACGTTCGGGGATGTAGGAGTGAATACGCTAAGACATATCTCGGAGTCTGTGGACACTTTTGAGATTCCACATTTAAGACGGCTCGGGATGGCGAATCTGTGTCCGTTAAAGCAGGTGGAGCCGATAGATCGACCGCTTGCTTACTATACGAAGCTGAATGAAAAGAGCCGCAGTAAAGACACCATGACAGGGCATTGGGAGATGATGGGCCTGGAAGTGACGTCACCTTTTAAGACTTTTACGGATACAGGATTTCCGCCGGAGCTGATCGAAGAGCTGGAAAAGCGCACCGGCAGAAAGGTGATCGGCAACAAGAGCGCCAGCGGAACCGAGATATTGGAAGAACTGGCGGAGGAAGAGATTGCTACCGGCCATATGATCGTCTACACTTCGGCGGATTCTGTGCTGCAGATCTGTGGCAATGAAGAAACTTTCGACCTGGAAGAACTGTATCGCTGTTGTGAGATCGCCCGGGAGATCACCATGAGGGACGAGTGGAAGGTGGGAAGAGTCATAGCAAGGCCCTATGTGGGGAAAAAGCGGGGCGAATTTAAGAGAACCAGCAACCGTCATGATTATGCTTTAAAGCCTTTTGGGAAAACGGCTATGGACGCGTTAAAAGAAGCGGGCCTGGATGTGATTTCCATTGGAAAGATCAAAGACATTTTTGACGGGGAAGGAATCACCCGGGCTTTAAAATCCAAAAGCTCGGTTCATGGTATGGAGCAGACCATAGAGATTGCCAAAGAAACATTTCATGGACTGTGTTTTGTAAATCTGGTGGACTTTGATGCTCTGTGGGGACACAGAAGAAATCCTCAGGGGTACGCGCAGGAGATTGAAAAGTTTGATAAAAATCTGGGAATATTGCTGGGACTTTTAAAAGAGGACGATCTTTTGATCATCACGGCGGATCACGGCAACGATCCTACTTATAAAGGAACCGACCACACCCGGGAGAAAGTGCCGTTTCTGGCTTATTCTCCGTCCATGAAAGGATGCGGCGAGCTTCAGGAGACGGATACTTTCGCGGCAGTGGGAGCGACGGTGGCGGATAATTTCGGCGTTGCTATGCCAAAAGGCACGATCGGGACGTCTCTTCTGGCTTACCTCGTCTAGGCGTAGTGGGATAAGGTCTGCGAAAATCGGGTTTTGCGATTGACATTTCAAAAAAGCTATACTATGATAAAAATATCACGAGAACAGCGCAGGGACAGGTTTGATGGCATATATTTATATGGTGCGCTGCGAGGATGATTCTCTTTATACAGGCATTACGAAAGATATCAGGCGCCGGATTTGTGAGCATTATTACAAGAAAAGATCCGGCGCAAAATATACAAAAAGCAGGCGGATCTGCGCGCTGGAAATGGTATGGGAGACAGACGACTGGTCTATGGCCGGGCGGCTGGAATACAGGATTAAAAAGCTTAGAAGGTCCGAGAAGGAAAAGCTGATTTTGGATCCCTGGAAAGCCAATCGGCTCTTTGGTGCGGATCTTCCTGCAAACTGTTATAAGCCCCGCCCGGAATATACTTTACAAATGTGTTTAGGCGATATGGAAGGAGGATCATCTGTGGATCGACTACAGCAGCAGCTTTCTTTTTTACTGGAACTTGACAGGCAAAAGGAGATTATTCGACAGACGTATCTGGCTGACGGCAGCCGCAAAGAGACGGATGCGGAACACGCCTGGCATTTGGCCATTATGTGTATGGTCTTAAGCGAGTACGCCAACGAACCGATTGATGTATCGAAGACGGTGATGATGCTTCTGACGCACGATTTGGTAGAGATCGACGCAGGAGATACCTACGCATATGATACAAAAGGAAACGAAACAAAGCGGGCGAGAGAATTAAAAGCGGCGGATCGGATCTATGGTTTGCTTCCGGATGAGCAAAGAGATTATCTTCGGGCGCTTTGGGATGAGTTCGAGGCGATGGAGACCCCTGAGGCGAAATTTGCGAATACATTGGATAAAATACAGCCTGTGCTTTTGACCGATCATGCATGCGGGAAATCCTGGAGAGAACATGGCGTCTGTAAAGACCAGATTATGGGACGGAATGTAAGGACCCATGAAGGCTCCGAAGTCCTCTGGGAACATATCCGAAAGATCATAGAAAAGAATGTGGAGGGCGGTTCCATAAAAGGGGAAGCGAGCGGAGTCGGACAAAATACTTCCCCTTAAGAAACCGTCTGGGATAATTATATACAAATATGAGATGTTGGCAATAGTGGTAAATGTACCTGGACTTCAGTCCCTTTACCGACTGTCGAGCGCAATTGGATCGTACCATGATGCGCATGAACAATCCGGCGGACGATGGAGAGTCCAAGTCCTGTTCCGTTCTCCTTATAGGTTACAAAGGGACGGAAGATGTTCTGCTGTTGGTCAGCAGGGATTCCACAGCCGTTATCTTTTACGGCGATCATTAAGCGCTTGTCGTGGGTAAAGGCTTTCAAAGTAATGCGCCCGCGCTGGGTGATGGAATCCATAGAATTTTTAATCAAATTGATAAATACCTGTTTTAATCGAACCGGATCTCCATAAAAATCCGGATAGGTATCATCCAATTTCATCAGCAGAGGGATGTGCTTGTCCAAAAGCTCGGGAAGCAGCGTATCCTTTAAGTCCCAGGCAAATGCCTTGGGGTCTATCTTGCTGATGTTCAGCTGGTCTCCGTTATTAAAAGCAGAGATGTCATCAAGAAGTATCCTTATATATTGGATATCATTTTTCATCTGATCCCAAAATTCAAACCCTTCCACTTCAGGATGCAGTTTCTGAATCCACTGGATGGAACTGTCCACATAAGTGAGTGGGTTGCGGATCTCGTGGGAGATCTGGGACAGGGTAAGATGGTAGTCGTTCTTGATCGCAGTGATCAGCTCATGGAAGTTCTCGTCCTTTGCCATCAGACGTTCCATTTTCTCCTGTTCGTCGTATGTCAGCATATCATCACTCCCTGGTAAATACTATAACAGATATGTCAAAAAATGGCAAATAAAATCGTTCGACAAATTTCGACATAATTCGACAAATTATAAAACAGCGGAACCCCGGAAGCGCCAGATCAACGAGCGGACGACGTAAGGAGGCCGGGAATTGATCTCCAACCGGCGCTGTAGGGGTGTAGCGGAACTTTAATAGGA
Organism: uncultured Lachnospiraceae bacterium; assembly: GCA_910587495.1. GTDB lineage: Bacteria > Bacillota > Clostridia > Lachnospirales > Lachnospiraceae > Hominiventricola. Next base: position 6,956 of record CAJUMT010000118.1, read on the forward strand.
GGATAACCTTATGAAAAATAAAGACTGTATTTTCTGTAAAATCGCAAATGGAGAGATCCCATCTACTACTTTATATGAGGATGAAGAATTTCGCGTAATCCTGGATATGGGTCCTGCCACCAGGGGACATGCGCTTTTACTTCCTAAGGAACACTATGCAGATCTGTTCGAACTGGACGACGAAACGGCTTCCAAGGTGCTTATAAGAGCCAAAAGGATTGCGCGCAGGATGAAAGACGCTCTGGGGGCAGACGGATTTAATCTTGTACAGAATAACGGAGAAGCCGCGGGGCAGACCGTATTTCATTTCCATATGCATCTGATTCCGCGCTACCAGGACGACCATGCAGGTATTCTCTGGAAGCCTGGAATGGTCACGCCGGAAGAAATGAAAAAGATCAAAGAATTAGTCGATGACCAGTAGAAGTAACTATTTGGATATACTGCCTGTCGGGCGATTGATAAGGGGTGTTGATTATTGTTATGAATGAAAAGGATCATCGTCTGGATGATTACTTTGAGAAGTATAATGAACTGGTAATCAACAATGTCAAATTGTTTGTGGAATATCATACAGCAGAAGATATCTGTCAGGAAGCTTTTATTCGCCTGGGTTTAAGGCTGAACAACATAAAACCAGAGTGCGTACCAGGCTGGTTGCTTCAAGTATCCGAACGTCTGGCAATAGATTTTATGAGAAAAGGCGGACAGTACAAGACGTATATAGGACTGGAGAATTATGACGAAACTTTGTACGATTTGGACGCAGATCCCAGTCACATTGTGGTGGAAAAAGAAGATATCAGAGAACACAGAATTGTATTGGAGCGCCTGAAGAAAGAAAAACCGCAATGGTATGACGTATTGTTTATGAGTCTCTATGAAGGAATGGACAATCATGCCATTGCTTTGGAAATGGGAATCAAACCGAGTCTGGTAAGCAAATGGAAAGAAAGAGCTATCAAGTGGCTTAAGAAAGCTTATGAAAAAGAATATAAAGAAAGGGACCGGTGAAAGTCCCCTCTTTAGATGAATTATCCGACAGCTTCTTCGATTAGTTTTAAGATCGCGCCGATCGCGTCGGACTGGGTGCAGGACGCCATAGCGTCTATATAATCCTGTCGATGCGCAGACAGACGCCGGACAGCTTCTGTCAGATGCGTTTCCGTCAGGTCTTCTTCTGTGAGTACCATGGAGAAACCTTGACGCTCAAAAGATCTGGCATTGAGGATCTGATCCCCTCTGCTGGCATGGGCGGACAGAGGGATCAAAAGGGCAGGTTTTCTAAGGGCCAGAAGTTCGCAGATGGCGTTGGCTCCTGCCCGTGAGATGACGAGATCGCACAGAGCGAACAGATCCGGAAGTTCGTCTCCTATATATTCATACTGGACATATCCTTTGGTTCCTTTGAAAGAGTCGTCCAGCTTGCCTTTGCCGCACAGATGGATGACCTGATATTCTTTTAGAAGTTCCGGCAGGGCTTTTCGGACCGCCTGATTGACAGAAGCGGCGCCTAAACTGCCTCCCATGACCATCAGCACCGGTTTGCGGGGGGTAAATCCGGTCATAGTAAGCGCGGCTGTGCGGCTGCCTTCTAAGAGTTCTTTTCGGATGGGACAGCCGGTCAGTACTGCTTTTTCTTTCGGCAGATAGTCGAGGGTCTCGGGAAAATTACAGCAGACCTTGGTGGCGGAAGGCATACTGAGTTTGTTGGCCAGGCCGGGCGTTAAATCGGATTCGTGGCAAATGACCGGTATATGGCGTCTCTTAGCGGCCATTACCACCGGTACGGAGACGAAGCCTCCTTTGGAGAAGACTACATGGGGCTTTAGCTTTTTCATTAGGCTGGACGCCTCGGCAAAGCCTTTCAGGACCCGAAACGGATCGGTAAAATTTTTCAGGTCAAAATAGCGCCGGAGTTTCCCCGAGGAAATTCCGTAGTAGGGGATTCCCTGGGTCTGGATCAGTTTTTTCTCAATCCCGTCCATGGAACCGATATAAGAGATCTCATACCCCGCCGCGCGCAGACGGGGAAGAAGCGCGATATTTGGCGTGACGTGCCCTGCGGTGCCGCCGCCTGTAAGTATAATTCGTTTCATATGTTGTGCCCTCCGTGGCATGATCGTGAGGCCTTCGCGCCGGAATCTTCCGGACACAGGGCCTGCCGCTAACATTATGATATAGCCTTGGAAAAAAGTCAACGGGATTCGGAAGATTGGATGGAGAATGCATGAAATATGGAATGAACGACTGGCTGAAAGAAAAGATGGATCAGGATCTGATAGCCATGGCGGAAAAACGGGAAAAAATATTAAGGGAAACGGTCAAGCCGGAAGGCTCCCCCATGTCTATTGACCGCCTGGAGGCGATTCACAGGGAGGTCGCGGCCAGAAGCCTCGCAGTTCGCAAAAAGCGCCTGCACCGCCGGACTTTTGTCGTGGCGGCGCTGGTGGCGGTACTTTGTATCGGCATGGGTGTGGTGAGCAGTGGAAAGAAGGTGTATATACCCGAACTGTTCCACAGGGAACGCGGGGAGGAAGTTACGACGAAGGTTAATAATGCGGATGCTGTTGCAAGAAAGGAAGATGAAGAGGAAATTTGCCTAGAGATCGAGGATAAAATGGGCGTTTTGCCGGTTCGATTTGGATATAGGCCAGAGCGGATGGATCTGGTTAAATATACGATTGACGACGGGGCAAATGAAGCCATTCTAAGATATGTGTTAGGAGAAAATGAATTACATGTATATATCAGCAAAGATCATGAAGACGCTTCAATTAATTATCAGGTAGACGGCGTAAAGCTGGATACGGCATTTTTAATGTCATGCGGGCTGGATGTAGAGATTTTCGAGTATAAGGATCCATTTGATAATACATATTTTGTGACTTCATTTGAATATCTGAACACTTACTATTTAATCAATGGAATAATGGAACAGGAAGATTTTAAAAAAATTATTGAAAATATTGTCATAAAAAATGTCTGAAGGTGTCAAAAACCGGATGCTCAATCGTTATTATAATGTAGGCCTACAAAATCTGGAAGGAAAGGAGGATATCATGCGGCGGAACTGGAAGACAAAAGGTACCATTGTCTTGGCAGGCCTATTCCTTTTGGGAAGCAGCCTTACGGCTTTCGCGCAGGAAGAAGTGACCCCGCCCGGCTATCATGTATATGATGTGCAGGAGGACGAGGTATCGGACGCCTGGTATGGAATCGCCCGAGGCGCTTATCTCCAGGGGGGACTCTGCAAACTGACCCACGGAGATACCGGTTACGCGGTTTGTTCAGGTACGACCTTTGCTCACAGGGAAAGTGACAGAGTGTATGTGCGTGTATACCTGGACTGGAGCGACACCGGCACCGGCGGCTGGACGACCTATGACACATATTGGACCATGGTTGAAACGAAGGATTCCTATACACATGTGTCCAGCGGTCCGTTTAAGGTCAAAAGGAATAAATACCACAGTGCAAGAGGCGCGCATTCTGTGACCCAGGATGGCTTCACGGAAGCAACGACTACCTGCACAGACGCCCTATTCTTTGACTGATCACCAAAGTATTTGGGCGAACGAATTTCAACGCTGAGTTGAAACCCCTAAAAACAACGCAAGTCTGTCTGGAAACGAATCGGAATGTTTCTGACGCGGACAAATAAAACAAATTGCTCAGGCTTGTCCTATCCCAAACAAGCCGTTGTATTGTTAGGGCATGGCCCTGTTCTCCATTGAGGAGTTTTTCGCTGATCCGAAAA